>DASTTS010000298.1:0-18825 GCA_035760085.1 Pyrinomonadaceae bacterium | reverse complement strand
ATCAGGCTGAGGTCGGAAGCACCGACAATTTCCTTCGCCGTTTTCTCCCAGACCTCAACTATTACTTCGTCTCTCGTGGCGGTCATGTAAGTCCTTCACAGGATTTACAAGATTTTACAGGATTACTTCTCGATCTTCTTGATCAGGCGCAAAGCATGGTTGCGGGCGATGAGCGGCACGTGTTCGTCCGTGCTGAGGTCCTGGAGCAGCTTGAGGAGTTGGCGCGGATCTGACAAACCGTCGCGCTTCAATAGCGACTCCATCAATTCCATCAGCTTCGGCGCATTCAGCGGCTGGTTCTCGCGCGCGATCGCGATGTCAAACACGAGGATCGTCTGGTCCGCCGCTTTGCGATACTCGTTAATGAGTGTTTCCGCATCACGGTTGTTGGTCCAGTTAAACTCGGCTACGCGCTTGCGGTCGCCACGCTCCATGCCGATCTTCATCGTGCCGAGATGAGGAAACTGTTTGTCAGCCTGGTAATTTGTGTCTGACTCGAGGAACCGCAACCCTTGCCAGGCGGCGCTGATACGCGCGAGTGCGTCCGGCGAAAGCTCGAGCGGCTCTGTTACCGGAGTATCTTCGTTCAAACGCTCAAACGTCACCGTGCCACGTCCACTCGCATCGTGTTCGATCACGATGTGTTTGACGTAAAACTTCGGCTGCGAAAACTCATACGAGTATTTGACCGCATCCGTCTTAGTCGCGCCGACTGCCGGCGCGGGGACAGCCTGCTCCGGGCGCGAATTATGCTTCGTGCCGGTGGAGCTTTGCGCGTAAACGGAATTCGGCGCGCCGAAAATGTAAATCGCCGCGCTCAAGCACAGCAGCGCGGCGGGGAGCCCTTGCAGCAATGATTTTTGTTTACTCACTCAAACTTTACCGATACTAACTTCGAGACACCTGCCTCCTCCATAGTCACACCATAAAGTGCGCGGGCCATCTCCATCGTCCGCTTATTGTGCGTGATCACGATGAACTGCGTGTCAACGGACATCTGGACGACCTTATCAGTAAAGCGTCCCACGTTCGCTTCGTCAAGTGGCGCGTCGACCTCATCCAATAAACAGAACGGCGCGGGCCGGTAATGGAAGATGCCGAGCACGAGCGCGAGCGCCGCCATTGCCTTCTCTCCACCTGACAACAACAACACATTCTGCAAACGCTTGCCGGGCGGTTGGGCCACCACGTCGATGCCCGACTCGAGCACGTCGTCAGCATCGATCAAGCTCATCTCACCGCGTCCGCCACCAAACAACTCCTGGAACAAAGCGCTGAAGTTCTTGTTGATCTGCTCGAAAGCGTGCCGGAAACGCTCGCGCGAGCGGCGCTTGATCTCGCGCAGCGCTTCTTCGGTCGCAGAGATTCCTTCGATGATGTCCTGGCGCTGGACAGTCAGGAACAACAACCGCTGTTCGGCTTCGGCAAGCTCTTCGAGCGCCATCATGTTCACGCCGCCAAAGCCTTCGAGACGCGTGCGCAACTCTTCAACGCGCGTGTGACTCGCTTCGAGATCGAATTCTTCAGGGAACGTGAGCTCGCGCGCGAGATCTTCCAGCGATTGGCCCAGCTCTGTGTGGCAGTTCTCGTGTACGAAAGTCTGTCGTGCCTGCGCTTCCGCACGTTGCACTTCGAGCGCGCCGCGCGAGTCGCGAACTTCACCGGCGCGTCGATTCAACTCCGATAACTCGGCGGAGAACTCGTCAGCCTGCCGGCGTGCTTCCTGCAACCTGTTCGACAAATCTGCAATCTGCTCTTCTTCACGAGCGCGATCACTGTCGACTGAGCTCGCTGCCAACTCGAGATCGGCGATCGAGAGTGTTAACTCGTCGCTGCGGCCGGCCATCTCGGCGAGCTCCATTCGATGACGATCGACGCGTGCGGCGAAGTCAGCCAGTTCACCTTCGATACGACGCAGTTCAGCAGTCGTGGCGCGACGACGCTCGGAAGCAGCAGCCGCGGCCGCACGTTGTTGTGCGAGCGACTCGCTCTCGACCTCAGCTTCCCTTCTGAGATCGGTTAACAACGCGGAAGCTTTGATTACTTTGTCGGCCGCAGCCTCTCTTGCTGTTTCAGCAGCTTCGGCTTCCAAGAGAGCTTGCGCGCGGCGGTTTTCGATTTCGAGTCGTTCTTCGTCGACGCGTGCGGAATCCTGTCCGACCACGCGCATGTGACGCTCGGCGCGCTCTACTTCCTGTTCCAGGCTCGTGGCGGTGTGCTCGTGCGCCATCGCCTCGCGCTCTTCGCGACCGATCGCTTCGTTGAGGAGCACGACCGCGTCTTCGAGCTCGACCATGCGTGCGCGTGCATCTTTGGCGGCGTTTGCAGCGGCGTCGACTTCTCGCGCGAGAGTTTCGGCGCGTGTTTCCAATTCCCTCAACTCGCGCTTGAAGGCAAGTAATCCTGCCCCTTCCTCGAGATCGCGTGCGTCGCCCGCATTGACGAACTGTCCGCTCGCGATCCAGTCGCCGTTCAACGTCACGTACATCTCGCCGGTCGCGATGGACTTGACCATCGCGTCTTCGAGATTCGCGGCGATGCGCGCGTTCATCTTTTGCGGCAGGGTGCGTTTGAGAACTGTAACGAGTTGCTGTGGCGCGCCGAGTAGATCAGAGATTCGCAGGTCTTCGCGAACACCTTCTGTCGAACCAACTGAAAGCGCTGGACGCTCTTCGAGACGACAAGTGAGCGCCGTCAGCGTGTCAACTTCTTCGACCTCTTCACTGCCGCCGTGCAAACCCGCCACGAGAAAACTCGCGCGACCGCCGTTGTTCTCGCGCAGCCACTGCGCGGCACGCACTGCATCGGCGGGTGTCGGCACCACGATCGACTGCAAAGACGATCCGAGCACACCTTCGACAGCACGTTCCCACTTCGCATCGACATTCAAGGCATCGGCAAGTGTGCCGATGAAATGAAAATCGCGTGGCGTTTCGGTTGGCGAAAAGATCAGCTGTACGGCCGGTGAATAGTACGCGCGCCGCTGGTCCAACTCTTTCAAACTCTCGAGCCGGTGACTCGCACGCGAATGTTCATCGCGCACGCGCGTCAACTCTGCTTCAGTGTCGCTAACGGCTTCGTGACCACGAACGACAGCATCGACCGCCATTTCACGTTCGGCTTGCAGTTTCGCGACACGCGCACGTGCGTCGCCCAGCTCGCGTGCATACTTTTCAGCTTCGATCTTTCGCTCGGCGTGCTGGCTGGCAGCGCGGTCGCCCTCGCGCGCGAGACTGTCAGCCTGCTGCGACAAACGTTCGAGCGTCGTCTCGAGCTGCCGTGCGATCTCGCGAACTCTTTCCGCGATCGCTGTTTGTGAAAGCAGCTCGGCACGTGAGCTTTCGATCTCGATCTCGGCGGCGTTCGCGGCAGACAATTTCTCGGCGTACGACTCCTCAGCCGCACGCAACACCAGCGCGCTCTGGTCAAACTCTTCACGCAGCCTCGCGTCTTCCTGTTGCAGACGATGGCATTCGGCTTCGATCAGCACGAGTCGCGACGTCAGAGCCTCGATCTCGGCAGTGACTTCGCCTTTGCGCTTCTCGATATCGCTCAACTGCCCTTTTTGATAGACACACTCGCGTGCCTGTCGATCGCGACGGAGCACCGCTTCGGCAGCCGCCGCCCGGGAAGTCGTCAACTCGTCTTCGAGACTTCGCGCTTCCTGTGTCGCAGCCCGCGCGGCTTCTTCTCGTTTATTCAGATCGTCGGCGATGCCGAGCTCGATCTCGTTGATCTCGGCGAGCTTTGCTTTTGTCTCTTCGAGCACGACGGCGAGTTTGCGATCTTCGGCAACGTAGACGTGACGCAACAACTCGCGCAATTCGTCACGGAGCACGCCGTAACGACGCGCCTTGGCCGCCTGTCGTCTGAGACTGTTTACCTGTCGATCAATCTCAGCAACGATATCGGAGATGCGTGACAGGTTTGAGCGGGCTGATTCCAGACGAGCTTCCGTCGCTCGCTGTCGCACGCGAAACTTAGTGATGCCCGCGGCTTCTTCGATGATGGTGCGCCGGTCCATCGGCTTCGCGGAGAGGATCTGTCCGATCCGACCCTGTTCGATGATGGCGTAGTGACCGCCGGCGAGGCCCGTTCCTGAAAAGAGATCCTGAATGTCACGCAGCCGGCAAATCTTTCCGTTCAGCAGGTACTCACTCTCGCCCGAACGATAAAGTCTGCGAGTCACTGACACTGCTTCACCAGGCGCAAACTCGAGCGCGAGATTGCGACGTCGCCAGTGTCGCTTGTGCGTGATCTTATGTGTAGGGGTCGGTTCCGAAACCGGGGCTTCCGTAGCCGTTGCATTGTCGCCCGGCGCTACCGCGCTCGGTACTGTTTGTGGCGCGGCTTCCGCTGCTACTTCAACTTGCTCCTGTGGCAGGATCTCGTCGAGGTTAACGAGTCGATCGTCGATCCGCTCGAGGGTTGAATCGATATCTTCGATGTCAGGCTCGACCTCATCCACTTCGTCGCGGATCATGTGCATGACGACTTCCGCCATGCCGCTCGGAGGCCGATTGCGCGCGCCCTGAAAGATGACGTCCTTCATCTCGCCGCCGCGCAGGTGCTTCACGCGCTGCTCGCCCAAAACCCAGGCGATCGCGTCGGCCACGTTGCTCTTGCCGCAGCCATTCGGGCCAACGATGGCGGTGATTCCGTCCCCTGTGAAGATTATTTCAGTGTAGTCGGCGAAGGATTTGAAGCCAGTAATTTCAAGGCGTTGGAGTTTGAACATTACGGGGTAGCCACTATAAGTGGGAGGCGCTTAGAATGTCAACCACAACTTAAAGCACCCTGACGTAATTTAAGTGGGTAGCAAAGTTAAGCAGCCGCAGCAGGATTTCTCGCGCAAAGGCGCAAAGGAAGACCCAGGGGCCTCGGGAGCGCTTTGCGTCTTCTTTGCGCCGTTGCGCCGCTGCGCGAGAAATCTTCTTTTAAGGCCGTCGCTGGTAGAGGATCAGATTTACTCCAGGCCGGAGCTCGAAGGTCCCACCCGGCTGAGGCCCGGGCACTTGCTGGTACACGTGTCCAAAGTTTTTGTCGATCTCGTCCTTCTGGTTCGCGTTCGCGATGATGATCGGCTCCGTCGATGCCGCTATCCGCCCGTAATATCCCACGCGGCTGAAGTTGCGGAAATACCACGGCAGCGGCCAGTAATCGGGACTGACGATGGTGATTCCCGTTTTATCACCGGAGCTTTGTTTTGAGATCCGTTCGACCTCGTTCACCAGATTGAGCAGGCTCCGCTTCGTGTGAGCATAAACGTAAACGTAGTATTCGCTGTCGTTATCGTAGTTGCGGAAATTCAGATCGATGGTCTGATAACCAGCTACTCCCACCACGGCTAACGAAATCATACCGACCAACAACCAGCCTACTAAAGTTGCTCCGATAACGTGGCTGAACATCTCGTAGATCGACTGGATTGCGTAACCAGCGATCAGCGCCAGCGGCACGACGAAGTTCAGCACAAGCCACGGCGTCTTGTAATCGATCAGCGAGTAGGCCGCGATTAGACCAAACGACCACAACGCACAGAAAAGCGCTAACGAATTCTTTGGCCTTAAAACCGCGATCGCCGCGCCAAGCGCGCCGAAGAACAACAGCGGCGACTCCTGAAACGTGAGCCACTTGAAATACGTCTCCCCCGTATGCACGTGTGCTTCTGTTCCGGTCTTCGTCCAGATTTTAAATGTTTCCAGTGAGTCCCAGATCCCTTTTGAGTTTGTGAAGAACGATGAGTAGAAGAGCAGGTACAGCGCGAGGAAGACAATGAGGGCAAAGCCGATGCTCACAGTGAGGCTGGTAGTGCCGCCCATCTCGGTAATGACAGACCGCAGTGTTTCCGGCGACTTGCGGCGTTTCGCGTTACCGCGCATGAAGTGCATGTAAGCCCACGTCATGCCGAGCGCGATGATTAGCACTCCCACCGAGATGAACGCAGTCTCTTTCGTCGCAAAAAGAAGCGCCGCCGATGCGCCGGCAGGCATGAGATAAGCCGGGTTACGCTCGTCATAGAACCGCACTGCGGCAACAACGATTCCAAACGTAAAGAACACGAACAACGTCTCGTGAATGAAGTACCGCGACAAGTAAACCGCACCAGGCGAGATTGCCAGCATCAAGCCGGCGGCGAGTGTTGCGACACTTCCCAATCGTTTGCGCAGCAGAAATATGAGAGCAATCGTTGCGAGACCAAAAAGAACCGGTACAAGCCTGATAGTGAAAGTCGTCAGGCCGTAATTGTCGCGCGCCGCGTTGCCGAAGAGTACTTTCGTGATCCACGGAATCACTGCCGCGAAGTAGTAGAGTGTTGGACCATGATAGTTGGCGGGATCGTAGGTGTAAGCGCCTTCGCGAACCAGTCGCACCAGAAAGTTTCCGTTCACTCCTTCGTCGTGATGCAGCGGCACGAGATTTAGATCGTACAAACGAAGCACAGCCGCAATCACGAAGATCGCGATCACTCCGATGCGCCACGCTTTTTCGGGAATGTCTTGTGCGGTCGCGACAGGCACTACAGGCTCGTTGCGCGAGGATCTACTCTGAGCGCCACGGTCTTTAGCGCGCGCTTTTTTATTGGCGGATTTTGTAGAGCTTGTACTCACCGACTTCTCCAACTTTTTGAAAACGATCGATGAAGCGATCGTTAACCGGAGTCACAACTCGCTCCTGCGGTCCGACTACAAGATACTCGATGCCGTAGTTTCTGATTAACTGTTCGGCATCAGGCGAGCCGAGATAGATGCGCTTGATCTCTCCTTCACGCCGAACGAACTCAAGACCATGTGTCCATATGTGTCCAGGATAACCCATCAACGAACGACGACCGGTTAGGAACACCGGCGTGTTATGAACCGGTGCGTGAACGATCAACGAGCGTGGTGCTGTTTGCGCTTTGACAAGCTCGGCAAAACGCAGCCCGTTTGCGTCGAATACCTGATACTTGATCGATCGCATCGCAATGCCTGCGACGTCGAGCGCACCTGCTAAAGTCACACAAACAAAGAGCACCACAGCAATGACGCGTCTGATCCGGCCGTGCTGCCACAGTCTTGCCAACAACAACGCTACGAGGGGTGACGACGCGAGCCACCAGTAATAAAGCACTTTGATGTTGTCCCAGATCCACGGCGCCATCTTCAGGAAGTTCGGAACGATGAAGCACAGCGTGAATGGCAGGTAGAAAATTAGCACCCGCCGGGGGACGATGTAATCCCGGTCTTTCAAAAGCACGGCCGCAAGCAGCAGCGGCACGAATATGCCCGTGTTCTTGAACCAGAAATAAACCGGGTTGTCCTGGCCGTGGTCCCAGCCTACTTCCAACGCAAAGAAACTACTCGCATCGACGGCGCTGTGCATGGTGGACCAGAGTAGTTGCGGGATCGCTATCACTGATGCGACAAGAAAGAACGTAAACCACTCGCGCCAGCGAATCTGAATTAGCGCGAGACATCCAGCCATTGCCATTACAGCGACGAAGCTGTGCGCATGGACGAGCGGCAGTAATCCGGCGGCGACGCCTGCCGCGATCATGCGACGTGTGTTGAGTGGAAAACGTGTTTGCTGTGGCGGCTCTTGCCACGCACTCTTTTGCTTAGTCTTCTTCTTTGTTGTCTCAGGAGTTGGCTGCGGTCGCTTGTCGGTCGCGATCCACCATTGCGTAAAAGCGATCACGGCGAGCGGAAGTCCCATCAGAAATCCGCGTTGCGGGACCAGCAAAGCGGAGACGGCATTGCCCCAGCGCCATGTAGTCTCTGGAATCACCGTGAACGAGGGCGGCAGATCCATCAGGACGCCGAAGAGTCCGCCTTCGTTTGAGCCGGCCTTTTCGAAGAGCAGTGTCCAGCCCATGCCGCCGTTGAGAAGCACTATCAACGGCGTGATGACCGCAGCCAGCCTGTCGCGGAGCATCACGAGTGCCCAGCGATGGACCAGTCCGACAAAGGCAAGCCCGAGAATGTAGTTCTCGATGAACATCGACTCGCGCAAGTCAGCGCCACAGCGCACGAACATTGCGGAGATGAAGTCGGAAATGAACGGATAAGTGAACCTGACGCCGGCGTATGTCGGATCTTCCGGTGGGAAGTTGTTGCCGAAAGCGAAACTCGTGATCACGCTGAGGTGGAACGGAAGATCGCCGAAGTTGTTTAGTAGTCCAGTGCTGAGGCCTGTGCTGTCCTCGATCACTGCGCGACTAAACACCTTCCAGAAAATCACCGCGACGACGGCGTAGAATAAAAAATATCCGACGGCCCGGAATTCGAATCGCGCTAACTGACGAATGCCGGTTGAAATCGTTCCGAGATCATGATTGAAGCGCTTCAAGGTGGTTGCGTCTGTGAGTAATGCGAGGGGACTACAACAGATCACTGTGCTGAACAGAATCGCAGCGCTGCTCAGGCCGATGAACGAAGCCACAACGAAGCCGACGAGGCCGAGTGCTGTCAGGCCGAGCGCCGCGCCCGCACACAACCGCGCTCCCAACGATGCGTTCTCATCGTAGAGGTAAGTGGCGACGGTACCGCTTAGGGTGACTAATAACGCCAGTAGTAAGGACGCGATCATCCAGCTTCGGATTATAGCCACGAAAAGGCAAATAAGTCACAAAACAAGAAAAGCTCACTTTGTGCTTTTGCGCTTTTTTGCGGCTTCGGTTACGTTTCTGCGCGAGGCAAATAATGTTAAGAGCAGGCATTGTCGGACTGCCCAACGTGGGCAAGTCGACCTTATTCAACGCACTCACGGCGCAGTCGTCTGCGCTCGCGGCAAATTATCCTTTCGCGACTATCGAACCGAATGTCGGCGTCGTTTCAGTTCCGGACGAGCGTCTCGAACCGCTCGCACGATTGGTCAAGACCGAGAAGATCGTGCCCGCGACTGTCGAGTTTCTCGACATCGCCGGTCTCGTTCGCGGCGCGTCGAAAGGCGAAGGATTGGGAAACCAGTTTCTGGCGAACATCAGGGAAACGGATACGGTCGTGCAGGTGGTGCGATGCTTTGAAGACGAGAACATCGTTCACGTCGAAGGCGCAGTGGATCCGGTTCGCGATATCGAGACGATTCAGATCGAGCTCGCGCTTGCTGACCTTGCCACCGTTGAACGTCGACGCGAGAAGGCGCAGAAGAACCTTAAGAGTGGCGACAAGATCGCGCGCCAGGAGCTGGACGTGCTCGAGAAGATCCAACCGGCGCTCGAGGAGGGTCGATCAGCAAGAACGGTCACGCTCACCGATGATGAGAAGGCTGTCGCGCGTAACTTTTTTCTGTTGACGACAAAGCCGACGATCTACGCTGCGAACGTCGAAGAGTCTGCACTTGGTGATCTATCGAGTAATCCTAAGGTGACCGCGGTGCGCGAGATCGCTGCGAAGGAGGCTGCGGAGTGCGTCGTCATCTGCGCACAGCTCGAAGCAGATCTCGTCGCGTTACCGCCTGAAGAACGGATTGATTATTTAAAGAGTCTCAATGTGGATACGAGCGGAGTGGATCAACTGATCAAGAGCGCCTATCACCTGCTCGGTTTGATGTCTTTTTTGACTGCGGGTGAGAAAGAAGTACGCGCCTGGACTATCCCGCAAGGCACGCGCGCCCAAACCGCCGCCGGCACAATCCATTCAGACATCGAACGCGGCTTCATCCGCGCGGAGATTGTCAGCTATGAGGAATTAATGGCAGCCGGCTCCTACGCCTCCGCCCGCGAAAAAGGATTACTGCGACTCGAAGGAAAAGACTACATCATGCAGGAAGGCGATGTGGTTCATTTCCGTTTTAATGTGTGAATCATGTTAATCCTGAAAATCCTGTAATCCTGTCTAAAATCAAGCAAACAATTAGACAGGATTACAGGATTTTCAGGATTAACGTGATTTGGTCGACTAAACCGACCTAACGTAGCAGGGCGCGAATGCCTACAAGGACGAGATATGCAATCGCGAGGGTTACCGCCACCTTGATTAACAGTACTGCCAGTCCAATTATGATGCCCAATGTGATTCCCACCACCTTCAACGCCAGCGGCAGGACAACCGCGAAAACAAATATGCCCAGAAGAATCATTCCTATGATTCTCAAAACGTTTTTTGCATCCTTCATCGTCAGCTCTCCAATCGCTTTCGCGAGCCCCTAAATACTAGGTTTTATCGCCCGCCAGCCAACTATACGCAGATTCCCACAATCGCGTTCCAATGAAGATTCTGAATACTTTACCCGTAAAAATGGCTACCCAGCCAGTCGCTTGTTTAATTCTTTTCGGCGATAATTATACATACTTTTTGCGCCATGGACCGCTGGAATTCACCAAGCCTGTTTAGCGACGACGCTGCGGAGACCACACCGCCGGTGGAGGGTGTCCCGCTCGCCGAGCGCATGCGACCACGCTCGTTGTCGGAGTTTGTCGGCCAAACGCATCTCGTCGGCGAAGGCCGCATCCTGCGACGTCTGCTCGCAGGCGGCGGCGCGCTCCCATCATTGATCCTTTGGGGCGCACCCGGCACCGGCAAAACCACACTGGCCCGACTGCTCGCTGACAGCAGCGGCCTGCGGTTCATCGCCCTCTCCGCCGTCTTCTCAGGCGTTAAAGACCTCCGCGACGCCATTCAGCAGGCTAAGGCTGAACAACGCTTCGGCAAGCGCACCGTACTCTTCATAGACGAGATCCACCGGTTCAATAAGTCGCAGCAGGACGCGCTGTTGCACGCTGTCGAAAACGGCACCGTCACACTTATTGGAGCAACCACCGAAAATCCGTCGTTTGAAGTTACCGGCGCACTCCTCTCACGCGCTCGAGTCCTCGTGCTCAACCAGCTCTCTGAGGATGAGATCAAAACGATCCTCCAAAATGCACTCACTGACAACGAGCGCGGTCTCGCACGTTTCAACCCGTCAATCTCCGACGAATTGTTGGATCGAATGGCGCACTCCGCCAACGGCGACGCTCGCGTGGCACTCACTGCTCTGGACGCGGCAGTCGAATCCACCACGCCAGACGCAAACGACGTCAGAACAGTTTCCGAACAGACCGTCATCGAAGCGCTTGGTCGCGCTCATTACGCTTACGATAAAGGCGGCGAAGAACACTACAACCTGATCTCGGCGCTGATTAAGTCGCTGCGAAACTCAGATGTCGACGCGTCGCTCTACTGGCTGGCGCGCATGATCGAAGGCGGCGCCGATCCGATCTACATTGCGCGACGTTTGTGCATTCTCGCTTCCGAAGACATAGGACTCGCCGATCCGCAAGCGATGGTCCAGGCCGCTGCCGCGGCTGACATCGTGCAACTGATCGGCTTGCCCGAAGGACTGTTTCCACTCTCGCAGGCGACGATCTATCTCGCACGCGCACCCAAGTCGAACGCAATCAAGAGTGCGTATTTCGCAGCGGCAACAGACGCAGAAGAAACGGCTCGTGTCCCGGTGCCGCTGCACTTACGAAATGCAGTCACGCCGCTGATGAAACACATCGGTTACGGCAAAGACTATCGCTACGTACACAGCGATCCAGCCGCGAAAGAAGAGATGGAATGCTTGCCTGAACAACTGCGCGGGAGAAAATATTTTTCAGAAGAAGATTTACCAGAACACGAACACAGGGGTGAAACAACAGCAAGTGACGACTAACAGAAAGTCTGACAAGGAAATCGCTTTCCTTCAGGACTTATTCATCGCGCCCGATTGGGGCGAACGTTTTGCAGAACTGATCGACGAGCACGTAACGCTTCCCAAAGAAGGCGAGGCGCTTTACGCCGGCGCGGGCACCGGCAGTCATGCAATGGCATTGCACGAGCGCGCCGGGGAAAAACTCGAGCTACTCTGCGTCGACGAAAACCCGGAGTGCACCGAGCTCGCGCGCGCAAAAGCAACGGCAGCCAACGAAAAGATCGTCTTCGGCACCGCCCAACTCGACAATCTCGATCTCAAGGACAATAGTTTCGATTTAGTCATCGGAAACGCTTCACTCGTCGCCCGACAACGAGTGCGCAAGATGTTGTCCGAGCTCGTGCGCGTCGCCGCGCCTGACGCGACGATCGCACTGACACTGCCGACTGCGTCGAGCTTCGGCGAGTTCTTTTCGATCTACTGGGAAGCACTACACAACAACGGATTGATCGATCACGAGTCAGATGTCGAGCAATTGATCACTGAGCTGCCGACAGTTTCTGACGTCGAACAAATGGCGGAAGACGAAGGTCTGCGCGATGTGGAATCATTCACGCGCATTGAGGAGTTTGACTTCGAGTCGGGCGAACAGTTTTTAAGCTCCCCACTCGTCGCGGAGTTTCTGATGCACGATTGGCTGGCCCTCGTACCTGTCGATAAGAGGGCCGGACTGTTCGATGAGATCTCTCGGTTAATAAACGAAGAGAGGCATGAGGCGGAGTTCGCGCTTTCCGTGAAAGCGACCCTGGTCGTTGGACAGAAGGCCCACAGTCATTGAACGAAGGCGGGAGACTTCAGCACTGGACCTCTATCCGGCAACGCTACTTCTCCAGCTTTCGCTCCTCGCCTCGTTCACCTTCTTCGATACCTTCTCGAAACGCCTTCTTGCTCTGCCCCAGGGCTTTCGCCAACTGTGGCAAACGCGTGGCGCCGAAAAGTAAAAAGATCACGAGCACGATGATTACAAGCTCAGGGGTACCGAGACCCGCAATCGCCAAGATTGTCTGATTCATAATTTCCTCTTTCTAGGGCTCCGCCGGGGTTGGGCCAAACTACTCTCGATCCGATTCGTAGAACAGGTACTTTCTCCAGGTCTCGTCAGCTCTGCCTAAGTAACGCATGATCTGTCGATTCACGTGTAAGGAGAACCCACGAGGCCGGCGCAACAGGTGCATGCCGGATTCCTCCGGCGTCCGGTTGCCCTTTCGATGATTGCAACGCTTACAACAGGCTACCAGATTATCCCACGCGGACTCCCCTCCGCGCGAGCGTGGCAGCACATGATCGAGCGTCAATTCCGAAGGCGGGTACTGGGTGCCGCAATACTGGCACGTCGAGTGGTCTCGCAGCAGGATGTTCTTCCGCGAGAGCGAGCGACGTTCAAAAGGTATGTGGATATATTCCGTCAAACGTATTACAGATGGTGCGTGAATGGAGAGTTTTTGCGAATGGAGCATATGGCCGTTGTGCTCCTCCACGCGCGCCACTCCCTTAAAGATCATCACGACGGCGCGCCTTTCGGTACACACGTTAATGGGCTCAAAGGAAGTATTAAGGACTAAAACCCTGCCATTCATTAGCGCTGATATTACGCGAGCGCGGAAGAGGGTGTCAAAATAAGTTCACCCCGGCAACCTACCGGGCTCTGGCTACCGTGAACACAACGACCTGCCTGGCCCCCGCGGCGACCAGAACCTCGGCACACGCTGAGACCGTCGCGCCGGTGGTAAAAACGTCGTCAATCAGGAGGATATTCTCGCCCGCGACCAGCCGCGGCTGAGCGACCAGGAACGCTCCAGCGACCGTGTCCCGCCTTCCTTTCGCATCCAGACCGGCGCGGTACTTTTCTGTCGTCAAAACACGCACGAGACTGACTTCATCGACCGGCAACCCCAGCGTTTTCGACACCGACCGTGCGACGATCGTCGCCTGATTAAATCCTCTCGCTTTTAACTTCTTCGGATGCAGCGGCACTGGAACGACTCGCGTGCTGGAGTTCAACGGCTCACGCCTCACTGCCGCCGCCAACAAGCCCTCAACGTGTTGGGACAAATACGGCCGTCGCTTCAACATCAAAACCGATTCGCGCAACGCCCCCTCGTACGTCCCAACTGCGCGTGCAACCGTAAACGCCATTCCGTCACCGCAATCGGCTTCATCATCCGCGAAGATCCGTGTTCCCTTCCAGCACCCCTCACACGCAACTCCGAATCGTCTCTGCTCAACACTACAACCGCAGATTACACAGCTTTGCGGATAAACAAGCGTGAGGACTGCGTCGTAGAGGTTCATAAACAAAACGGCCTCCCCGAATCGAGGAGGCCGCAAATTATCTCAAACGTAAACTAAACTTAATCTTCGTCGTCGCCCAGTAACCCGCGCTCCATTAAGTCCTGGCAGCGCACGCAAAGCCGCGCCCACGGCACCGCATCGAGACGCTTCTCCGGCAGTGCTTCAGTACAGTGAACACACTTGCCATAACCAGAAGTTTCGATCCTTTCCAGCGCTTCATCGATTAGATTCAGCAACTGCCGATCGTTGTCAGACATCGAGACCAGCAGCTCTTTGGTATAAGCATTCGCCGCCATGTCTGCCGGATCCTGCGTGGCCTCCGCATCGCGCTCGCGACTATAAAGCTCCGCCGCCTGCACCTGTCCGACGAGGCCTTCGCGACGATCCAATAACTTATCTCGAAAAATTTTAGTGCGCCTCTTATCCATTATCTATTTAATCCTCCACCACCCTACTTGTTATTCCCTGCCAAAGTCTGCAGGCTGATCACTTCTGATACGGCAAACCATGAATGATCGTGTACGCTCGATATAACTGTTCAAGTAACAGCACTCGTGCCATCTCGTGTGTCAGGGTCAAGCGCGACAGTGACCAACGCTTGTCTGCACGTGCCTTGAAATCGCTTGCCAAACCGTTAGGCCCGCCGATGACAAACGCGACTTCCTTGATCCCGCTTCCTTCCCAGCTCTGCACCTGCGCTGCCAGTTGCTGCGACGTCCACTCAGCGCCCCCGGGATCCAAAAGCACCGTAACGGAGCCAGGCCGGAGACGGTCTGAGATGCTTTTCGTTTCCTTATCGATGCCCGACTTGTCCGTGCGCCCAACTTCTCGCAGCTCAGTCACTTCACACCGTACAAAGTGACTTAGACGCCCGGCGTAATCGTCAATAAGCGCACGCAAGCGCGCATCGCGAGTCTTTCCTGTCCAGATGATCCGCAGTCGCATCGACTAGAGCTTGTACCGCGCGATCTTCTCGTAGAGGTTCTTGCGGCTGATTCCGAGTATGCGCGCACACTCGGCCTTGTTTCCTCCGGTCGCCGCGAGCATTTCCGAGATGTAAGCCGCCTCTAGCTGCGCGAGACTCTGCGGCTTCGTCTTTCGCTGTTGCGCACTCACCGCCGCGCTCAATCCTGCCGGCAAATCCTCTTCTTCTACTTTCTTTCCACTCGCGACGATCACCGCCCGCTCGATGATGTTTGCGAGCTCGCGCGCATTGCCGGGAAAGTCGTAAGCCTTCAGCACTGCTCGCGCACCCGTGGAGACGCGCTGCACGTCGCGTCCGTGCTTGGCCGAGTAGTGCTGCAAAAAATGCTCTGTCAGTTGTGAAAGATCGTCTTTGCGCTCACGCAACGGCGGCACGCGGATGTTTATTACGTTCAGACGGTAAAAAAGGTCTTCACGGAACCGTCCTGCTTTCACTGCCGAGTCGAGATCGACGTTAGTGAGCGCAATCACACGCGCATCCAGCTTGATCGTTTTACGTCCACCGAGCCGCTCAAACTCACGACGCTCGATCACGCGCAACAACTTCGCCTGTGCGTCAGTCGAAAGATGCGCAATCTCGTCGAGCACGACCGTGCCTTTATCGGCCGCTTCGAAACGTCCCGCCTTTGCTTCAACCGCGCCGGTAAACGCGCCGCGCTCGTAACCAAAAAGCTCAGCTTCGAGCAGCTCACCCGGCAGCGTCGCGCAATCGATCTTCACGAAAGGATGCGGTGCGCGTTGTGACTTCGAGTGGATGAAAGCCGCGAGTAGATCCTTTCCGACTCCCGACTCACCCGTGATCAAAACGTTCGCATCGGTTGAACTCACGCGCTCCGCGAGACGGGCAGCCTCGCGCATTCCGAAAGAGCGCGCAAAGAGTTCGATCACGATTCTCTTCTCAAAGAACCACTACTGTCCGCGCTGAATTCCGCCGGCAACTCGACTCGCTTCGACTCGCGCCAGAGACGTTCGAGGTCGTAGAACTTCCGCGCCTTCTGCTCAAACACGTGCACGACGAAATCGCCGTAGTCTAAAAGGATCCACTCGGCAGTCTTGTAACCTTCGACCCGCGCGGCCGCATGGCCCGCTTTCTTGAGCGTCTCGTAAACCTCGTCTGAAATTGCCTGCACCTGCCGCTCGTTGGCGCCGCTCACGATCAGGAAGTAGTCAGTGAAACTGGCGATCTCGCGCAGGTCTAGAACGACAGGCTCGATAGCCTTCTTCTCCGCGGCGGCGTGAAGTGCCGCGAGGACGCGCTCGTCGAGCTGTTCGGCAACCGTGGGTTGAGGAGTGGCCCGCACGTTGGGTTGCGGGTTTAACGACTGTTCCTTAACTGTTGAGTTTTGCTTCATTCAGTTCTCGATAAATTCCGTACTTCTTTATGTACTCAAGCACCGGTCCAGGTAAGAGACCAGTTAACTCTGCTGTTCGTCCTTCACTCGCCAGACGCCTGATGTTCGTTGCCGAAACATCTTTCATCACGACGTCCGTGAAGTAGATCTGCTTCGCGCGCTCAGCGCTCGACCGAAGGGGCGCGTTACTGCCGCGTACGTCCACGACGCGCTCGCTGATTGCACCCACGTGTGTTGTCAAGGGTTCGTAGCCGGGCCGGGTGACGACAATGTGGTTCGTCATCGACAGCAAACGTTCCCATTCGCGCCAGGTCGTGATCTCAGACCACGAATCGGCGCCCATTATGAAAAAGAGCTCGATCGAATCACCCAGCGCTCGCTGAAAGTGCTCGACTGTTTCAACCGTGTAGCGTCGATCCGAAGCGTCGAGCTCGTAAGTCGAAATCGCGAGCCGCGGATCGTCCTGCGTCGCGAGCGCCAGCATCGCATACCGATGTATCGGCTCGGTTACAGGGCGCCCGATCTTGTGCGGTGCCATCTGGGCCGGGAGAAACAGTACTTTCTCAATCTCAAATAACAGTGAAACTCTGCGCGCAACTTCGAGATGACCTGCATGGACCGGATCGAACGTACCGCCATACAATGCTATCCGCTCTTGCGCACGCATTTCTTACAGGACCAGCTCCACCGTGTCAGTCCGGTTGCGCTCAGCATTCAACTCTTCGAGCTTCGCGGCCACTGCATTCACCAGCTCGCGCACACCTTCACCGGTTGCAGAAGAGATCGCAAAGAACGGCTTGTTGTCTGCAATGGCGTGCTGCTTCAGCGACTCCAGACGCTCCGGCTCGTCGAGTGCATCGATCTTCGTAGCGACAACGAACTGCGGTCTCGTTGCGAGATCCTGGTTGTACGAAGCGAGCTCGCGATTCACTGTCTCGTAGTCACTGACTGCTTCACGACCAGACACTGACGAAACATCGACGAGATGCAGCAACAACTTCGTCCGCTCGATGTGTCGCAGAAATCGATCACCCAAACCGGCTCCGGTGTGCGCGCCTTCGATCAATCCGGGAATGTCGGCAATCACGAAAGTACGGAAGTCGCCGAGATCGACAACACCGAGATGCGGCTCCAACGTCGTGAACGGATAGTCAGCGATCTTCGGACGCGCGGCCGAGACAGTGGAGATAAACGTCGACTTCCCTGCATTCGGAAAACCCACGAGACCAACATCCGCGAGCAGCTTCAACTCGAGCTGAAGGTCCAACTCTTCGCCTTTGCCGCCAGCCTGATGGTAGCGAGGCGCGCGATTGGTTGAAGTCGTGAAGTGTGCGTTGCCAAATCCGCCGCGGCCACCGCGCGCAGCGAGCCAGCGATCGCCGTCGCGACTCAGATCGTGCAGCAAATCACCTGTTGTAGCATCAAAGATCTGTGTTCCCACGGGAACGCGAACAATCAAGTCTTCGCCGGTGTGACCGGAGCGATTCGAACCTTCACCATGCAGACCACGCTGCGCGATGTGGCGTGGGTTGTAACGCAGGTGCAGCAGCGTGTTCAGCGAAGCATCGGCGACGAGGATTACGTCACCACCGCGACCACCATCTCCGCCCGATGGACCACCGCGAGGCACAAACTTCTCGCGCCGGAAAGCCGTAACGCCGTTACCTCCGTCACCCCCCTGCACGTGAATCTTGGCGCGATCAATAAACATCCAAATTGAAAACGACGCCCAGGCGCGCTTTATTGCTGCTCAGGCGTCGCGAACTTTTTCAGAAACTTTTCTAAGCAGCAGTTTGCTCCGCTGGATAAACGCTGACGAACTTGCCCGACCGGCCTTTGTCTTCAAACTTCACGATGCCATCAATCAAAGCAAACAACGTGTCGTCCTTGCCGCGGCCGACGTTATTGCCGGGTTTCCACTTGGTGCCACGCTGGCGCGCGATGATGTTGCCGCCGAGCACTCGCTCGCCGCCGAATTTCTTCAGACCGAGTCGCTGCGACTGTGAGTCGCGACCGTTACGAGATGAACCAACACCTTTTTTGTGTGCCATTGTCTTTACCCAATCGAATCAATCTTTAACGTTGTGTAGCCCTGGCGATGACCGCGCGTCCGTTTGTACTGTTTGCGGCGCTTTTTCTTGAAGACGACGATCTTCTGATCTTTGCCGTGCGCCACGACGGTCGCGGAAATCTTGCCATCTCCCGACCCTGAGCTGAGCAATGGCTCGAGCTCAATCGAGCTGCCGGCATCGGCCTCCAGCGACGGGACGCGAATCGTCTGGCCTTCCGTGACCAGGAACTGTTTTCCACCGGCTTTGATAACTGCGTGTGACATGCTAATCACCTCATAAAAAGTCGAACATTATAAAGTATCGCGCCCGAAAACCGCAAACAGCCATAGACAGGACTAACAAGATTCCTCAGGATTTACAGGACTTTTTCTGTAAGTCCTGAAAATCTTGTAAATCCTGTCTACTGTGAGGCCGCCACCTTTTTCCCGTTTCGGGTCAGGAAATACTCCATGAAATCCGTGCCA
>DASTTS010000297.1:0-3665 GCA_035760085.1 Pyrinomonadaceae bacterium | reverse complement strand
CATCACGAATGCCGACTGGTATCGCGTCGGCGGTGGCGACGGTTTTTACACGCAGATCGATCCGACTGACCACAACACCGTCTACGCAGAGTCGCAAGGCGGCGCAGTGCAACGTGTGGATCTGCGCACTGGACGAAGCGTCAGCATTCGACCGCGCGGCGTGCCACGACGCGGTGGAAGACAAGGAGGAGGTGCGCAGCCGTCGCCGAGTCCTGGTGCTTCACCAAGCGCTTCACCAACTCCGGATACGCAAGCACAACTTGCCGCCTTTGCGGCCGCGCAGGGATTCGGCGGTTTCGGCGGCGGTAATCTTTCGTCGAACGTGGTTCCCACTCCGCCCGCAAATGAAACGTTCCGGTTTTACTGGAGCACGCCGATTCATCTTTCGCCGCACAACCCGCGACTCGTCTATGTGGGCGGTAACAAGCTCTTCAAATCGCTGGATCGCGGCGACACGTGGACCGCGACGGCCGATCTCTCCAAACAGATCGATCGCAACACGCTCCCGATCATGGGTGTGCCCGGCAAAGATCCGATGGCTTCGAAGCACGACGGTTATACCAGTTACGGCTACATCGTGACGGTGGCTGAGTCGCCGAAGCTACCGGGAGTCATCTGGGTCGGTACTGACGACGGTAACGTTCAAGTGAGTAAAGATGGCGGCGCGAGCTGGACCAACGTATCGAAGAACGTGCCGGGCATCGGCGAGACCTACCACATCTCGCGGGTCGAGCCTTCGCACTTCGATGCCGGCACTTGTTATCTCGCCGTCGATGGGCATCGTCTCGATGATATGAAGCCATACTTGTTCGTCACGACGGATTACGGTGCGACGTGGAAATCGATCGTGAACGATTTGCCGAAGTCGGGCACGGTCAACGTTGTTCGCGAGGACGCGAAGAATAAAGACTTGCTGTTCGTCGGAACGGAGTATGGACTTTTCGTTTCGCTGAACGGCGGCGCTAATTGGAAGCCGTTCATGTCGGGCATGCCGACGATTCGCGTCGACGACATTCTGGTCCACCCGCGCGATAACGATCTGATCATCGGCACGCACGGACGAGGCATTTACATTCTCGACGACATCAGCGCGCTACAGCAGATGTCGCAGAAGGTGTCGGACTCGGAAGTGACGTTGTTTGACGTGAGGCCGGGAACGATCTGGCAGAACGACACGCGACTCGGGCGATACTGGGGCGGCGCGAAACTCTTCCGCGGCACGAATCCCGCTCCGGGAACTGTGATCAGCTACTACTTGAAGTCTGCTGCATCAGGCGATGTGAAACTCACGATCTCGGATTACACGGGTAAGGTTGTGCGGAACATTGTTGGGACGAATGACGCTGGTCTAAACCGGATCCAGTGGAACCTGCGCGGCGATCCACCGCCACGTCCGGCTGGTTTTGGTGGTGGTGGTGGCGGACAAGGTGGTGGTGGTGGCGGAGGCGGCGGTGGTGGTGGTTTCGGCGGCCTCTTCAATATCGGCCTGCCGCTCGAAGCCGGCACTTACAACCTGAAGCTGTCCGTCGGCGGCAAGGACTACACGACCAAGATCGTCGTCGAGAACGATCCGGGAATGTAATCCGTAATCCGCGTTATCCGCGGTTAAATTACTCTCGCGATCACGCACTTCAAATAATAGGTCTCCGGTACGCCCACCAGTACCGGATGATCGCTTGCCTGCATTCTCTTTTCGACGACCTGCACACGCCGGTGCGCGTCGATGGCGGCCTGGGCCAGGATCTCGAGAAACAACTCCTCCGATACGTGATACGAGCACGTGCAAGTGATCAGCACGCCGCCCGCGTTCAATAGCTTCAGCGCGCGTAAATTGATCTCCTTATAACCTCGAATCGCAGCTTTCAGGCTTGCGCGATTCTTCGCGAACGCCGGCGGATCGAGCACGATCACGTCAAAGCGATCGCCTGCCGCTTCCATCTCACGCAATACGTCGAAAACATTCGCTTCGAGGAAATCAACGTTTGCGATCTCGTTCATTCGTGCATTTCGTTGAGCAGCGGCGACCGCGTCAGCAGAGATGTCGATACCGATCACGTTGTCGCACACCGAAGCGAGGTGGAGGGCAAACGCGCCGTTGAACGTGAAACAATCGAGTGCGCGACCCCGGTTGGTGGTTTGCGCTGCGGCACGTGCGGCGAGGCGGTTCTCGCGTTGGTCCAGAAACGATCCCGTCTTCTGGCCGCCGAGTGGCGCGACGACAAAACGTAATCCATGTTGCAGAATCTCTAATTCGTCAGGCGCGTCGCCGTAAACAGTGCCGGTGATCAGCGGCAGTCCCTCGAGCTCGCGGACACGCACGTCGTTTCTTTCAATCACTGCGCGCGGACTAAATTCTTCGACGACTATTTCAGTCAACATCGACTTAACTGCATCAGTGCCTTGCGACAATGTTTGCATCACGAGCACGTCAGCATAAACGTCGACGATGAGCGACGGGAGCAGATCACCTTCGGAATAAATGAGTCGATACGCGTTAGTTTCCGGCGAAATGTTTCTGCGGCCGGCCGCCTCGCGAATCCTGCGTCGCCACCACTCGCGATCGATCTCTTCCTTGCTTTGCGTCAGGAATCGCAGCGCAATCTGTGACGTGTCGCTGAACAGCGCCTGCCCGACAAAGTTCCCGCGGTCGTCTTTCACGGTGACTACCGACCCGCCCTCCGCATCAACCGCAACGACGTCGCTGCGATAGATCCACAAGTGCCCCTCGCGCACCCGATCGGCGCCCTTTTTGTTAACCCTGGCCGTACGCATAACAAATCCGGTCAATCCTGTAAAATCATGTAATCCTGTCACAGGATTTCTGTCAAATTGCGTTATGCTAAGGACTGCATGATTACAAAGACGGACTGCGAAAAAGATCTCGAGGCGCCGGGGGAGTTTCCTTACACGCGCGGTATTTACCCGAATATGTATCGCGGGCGGCTGTGGACCATGCGCCAGTACGCCGGCTACGCGACCGCGGAAGAATCAAACGCTCGTTACAAATATCTCCTCGCCCAAGGCACCACCGGCCTCTCCGTCGCTTTCGATCTGCCGACACAAATCGGTCTCGACTCAGACGATCCACTCGCGCTCGGCGAAGTCGGCAAAGTCGGTGTCGCTATTGATTCGCTTGAAGACATGGAGCGACTCTTCGCCGGTATTCCGCTCGACGAAGTCTCGACGTCGATGACGATCAACGCGACGGCTGCGATCCTGTTGTCGTTGTATCTCGCGGTCGCACGCAAGCAGGGCGTGCCGTTCAATAAAGTTCGCGGCACGCTGCAAAACGATATTCTGAAAGAGTACATCGCGCGCGGCACTTACATTTATCCGCCCGCGCCGTCGCTGCGGCTCGTGACTGACATCTTCGGATTCTGCGCGCGCGAAGTGCCAAACTGGAATACGATCTCGATCAGCGGCTATCACATTCGCGAAGCGGGCTCGACCGCAATACAGGAAGTGGCGTTCACGCTCGCTGATGGAATCACGTACGTCGAAGCAGCGCTCGCGGCTGGTCTCGAGATCGACGACTTCGCCCCGCGACTCTCGTTTTTCTTTAACGCACACAACAACCTGCTCGAGGAGATCGCGAAGTTTCGTGCGGCGCGACGCTTGTGGGCACGCATCATGCGCGATCGGTTCAAAGCGCGTGATCCGCGTTC
>DASTTS010000296.1:0-14914 GCA_035760085.1 Pyrinomonadaceae bacterium | reverse complement strand
CGTGGCCGCCCCAGCGGGAAAACACAATGTGGGGACACTGGGGCGGCCACGGAGGGCCGCCCCTACAGTTGCTTTTATGGACAACGATACCCGCGATCGAGTTCGTGCGCTCGTGCGTGAAGTGCTGGCGAAAGCCGCGCCTGAAACTGCTGAAGAGCCAGGGTCTCGTTTCGTAAATACGGTTCGCGAGAGTAGTAGTGCACAGAGTGCAGTGACGCGTGATGAGTCAGCGAAGAGCGTCATCACTGAGGACGACGTGCGGGGACTCGAGGCCGGAGCCGTGCTGCGGATCGGTGAAGATGCACGCCTGACGCCTCTCGCCCAGGACATCGTCAACGAACGAAAGATCGAGCTCGTGCGACGTGCGTCGCGGCGGGGATCGAAGGCTTCGAAGCTGATTGCAGTCGGAGCCGATCATGGCGGGTTCAAGATGAAGGAAGAGCTCAAGGTTTTGCTGGGCGAGTTGGGCCATAAGGTGCAGGACTTTGGTGCGTACTCGGAAGAAGCAGTTGATTATCCTGACTTCGCTCATGCTGTCGCGAGTGCGGTGGCTAACGGCAACTCTGATCTCGGAATTGTGATCGATGGAGCGGGTGTTGGCAGCGCGATGGCGGCAAATAAGGTTCCCGGTGTGCGCGCAGCGGCGTGTTACTCGGTTGAGGTTGCGCGCAACTCGCGCGAGCACAACGACGCGAATGTATTGACGCTCGGCAGCAAGACGATCACCGGCAAACAGATGCGCGACATCGTGATGACGTGGCTCTCCACCGAGATCACCGAAGAGCGACACCGGAAACGCGTCGCGAAGATCGATGCAATTCAGCGCCAGTATCAGCGGTAAATGTAACCACAGATTACACAGATCTAAAGAAGGATTGCTAGAATGCTCCCGTCATGCCCTTTCCCGGTAATGGTGACTACGAATCACTGATTGAGCAGATCACCGATGCGATCGTCGCTCGTCTGAATGGCGATGGTGGCGCGGAACAGGCGGCGATGTGTGGCTGCACGTCCGAGTGCTTCCATCGCTGCCCCGAACGCATGCACCGCATCGTTGACGCGGGCGCGGCGCGCATCGGCCTCGTGCTGGGCCAAACAGGTTCCGCACGTGAATGGGCCAGTCTCATCGATCACACGCTGCTCAAACCCGAAGCCACCGACGACGACATCAAAAAACTCTGCCAGGAAGCAGCCGCATATCGCTTCGCGTCCGTTTGTGTTAACCCCACGTGGGTGCGCGTCGCTGCGTGCAACTTGATGGGCACTGGCGTTCCCGTTTGCACCGTGATCGGCTTTCCACTCGGCGCCACGTTGCCTGACGTCAAAGCATACGAAGCACGCCGTGCGATCTTCGATGGGGCAAGGGAAGTGGACATGGTGATCAATGTCGGTGCTTTGAAGAGCGGCGACGATTGCCTCGTCGAACACGACATCCGTTCCGTCGCACAAGTCGCACACGAATACGACGCCATCTGCAAAGTGATCATCGAGACCGCGTTGTTAACCGACGATGAAAAAGTACGTGCGTGCCAGGCGGCGAAACGAGCCGGCGCTGACTTCGTTAAAACATCGACAGGTTTTTCGAAAGGTGGTGCAACAGTCGCCGATATAGCATTGATGCGACGCACGGTCGGCTCCGAGCTTGGCGTGAAAGCTTCAGGCGGCGTGAAAGGTCTCGAAGACGCGCGCAAAATGGTTGAAGCCGGTGCTACGCGCATCGGCGCGAGTGTCGGCGTGAAGATCGCGCAGGAAGCGGCCGGCAAAACTCCCACACCAGCAAAGGCTTCCGCTTACTAGGACGGTGATCAATGCCGGCGAATCCGAAACTGTTGGCTGTCATTCTCGGCGGAGGCGCCGGTAATCGTCTTTTCCCACTTACGCAACAGCGATCGAAACCCGCCGTGCCGCTCGGCGGCAAATACCGCCTCGTTGATATCGCGCTTTCAAACTGCATCAACTCCGACATCCTGCGCACGTTCGTGCTGACGCAATACAACTCGGCGTCGCTCAATCGTCACATCGCACAAACGTATCGCTTCTCGAACCTTTCCGACGGCTTCGTCGAGATACTCGCTGCTGAGCAGACGCCTGAGAGCCCGCACTGGTACCAGGGTACCGCGGACGCAGTCAGACAGGTCTTGCCGCACATCAGAGACTGGGGCATCGACACGTTGTTGATTCTCTCCGGCGATCATCTGTATCGCATGGACTATCGACAGTTTCTCGATCGTCACCGGCAAACAAATGCTGACGTCACGGTGTCAGTCATTCCGTGCGAGCCGCGTTCGGCGAGTGAGTTTGGTTTACTGAAGACTGACGAGACGGGGCGCATAGTCGAATTTAAAGAAAAGCCGAAAGGTGACGAGCTCCTTTCAATGCAGGTTGACACCACGCAACTCGGTCTCGATGCGAACGAAGCACAGCGACGCCCGTATCTCGCTTCAATGGGGATCTATGTTTTCAAGTACGAGCAGTTGGAACGGCTGCTCGCCGAGGATCCCGCCGGCATGGATTTCGGAAAGCACATCATTCCCGCTGCGATTAAGTCGCGTCACGTGCAGGCGTTCATGTTCGACGGTTACTGGGAAGACATCGGAACAATTGGCGCGTTCTATCGCGCAAACCTCGATCTGACGAGCAAGATTCCGAAGTTCAATTTGTTTGACGCTGAAGCGCCGGTCTTCACGCGCGCGCGTTACTTGCCGCCGTCGAAGATCGAGGAGACGGAGATCAACGATTCGATCATCAGCGACGGTTGCATCGTCAGCGGCGCGAAGATAACGAACTCGGTGATCGGTTTGCGCAGCCGGATTTCTAAGGGCGTGCAAATCGAGTCGTCGTTCATGATGGGAGCTGATTACTACCAAACCTTTGACGATATGCGGCTCGATTTGAGCCGCGGTCTACCGCGTGTTGGGATAGGTGAGGGAACCGCGATCAAGCGCGCCATCATCGACAAGAATGCGCGTATCGGCAAGAACGCGCGGCTGCTGAACGAGGGCGGCGTTGCGGAGGTTGATGGACCGGGCGGCGCGTACTTCATCCGCGACAGCATCATCATCGTGCCGAAGAATGCGGTGATTGCTGATGGGACGGTTATTTAAAGACAGGATTTACAAGATAGTTCATGTTGATCCTGAACAATCCTGTAAATCCTGTCTAAGGTTTTACTTTAAGTAGATGCCCTTCGAATTTCCGACGCGGGATTATCATCCGGCCACAGTTGAACGAAGCCCCAAACGTCGCCGCAAGTCAGCCATCCCTCAGATCAAGCTACCGAAAGACAAGAACGCTCTGGATGTCGAGTTCGATGATCGGGTCGTCCGCCTCACGAACTTGAACAAACTCTTCTGGCCCACGCTGGGCGTCACCAAGCGCGACCTGATCCAGTATTACCTCGACGTCGCCCCTGTGCTCCTCCCTCACATTATCGATCGCGCGATGGTGATGAAGCGCTATCCACATGGGGCAGCGGGTGAGTTCTTTTTCATGAAGCGCGCTCCGTCGCCGCGACCGGACTGGATTGAGATCTGCAATATCGAGCACGAGTCGGGGAACGTTATCAACTTTCCGATGATTCAGGATGTCGTGGCGTTGATGTGGGTAATCAATCTCGGCTGCATTGATCTTAACCAGTGGTATGCGAAGTGTGACGACGTCGATCGCCCGGATTACGTGCATTTCGATCTCGATCCAGTGCCCAATGCGACGTTCGAGAAGGTTTGTGAAGCGGCGTTGTATCTGAAGCTCGCCCTTGATTCGCTGAAGATTCCGAGCTACGTGAAGACGACGGGCTCGAAGGGAATTCACATCTACATTCCCATCAAGCGTGGGCCAACTCAGAAACAAGTGTGGAAGTTCGCGAAAGAGTTTGCGCACGCGGTTGCATCACAGGCGCCGAAGTTGTTGACGGCGGTCTACCAGATTTCGAAACGGCCGAAGGGAAGAGTGCTTGTTGATTACAACCAGAACGCGTGGGGACGCACGCTCGCTTCGATCTACTCGGTGCGGCCAAACAAGCTGCCGAGCGTCTCGACGCCTGTGACGTGGAAAGAACTCGAGCGCGGGATCGCCATTGAAGACTTTCGCATCGACAACGTGCCGGCGCGCGTGCGCAAGCTCGGAGACTTGTGGCAGCCTCTCAACGAAGCGAAGGGACGGTTTAAACTTGAGGCATATCTTTAAGGGTCGGCGGGCCTACAGTTAAGGTTAATGATTACTATTTTTACAGTTGGACACTCGACGCGCAGTGGGGAAGAGTTTGTGCAGATACTCAGGGCACATCGAGTTGAAGTGCTGGTTGATGTGCGCACGTTTCCGGGGTCGCGTCGATATCCGCAGTTCAATCGCGAGGCGTTGAGTGAGACGTTGGCGCAAGCGGGCATCGAGTACAGGCATGAGCCGAGACTCGGTGGACGAAAGGCGCCGCGGGCGGATTCACATAACACGGCGTGGCGCAATCCGCAGTTTCGTGGTTATGCGGATCATATGGAGACGGAAGTTTTCCGAAAGGGAGTTGAAGATTTACTTGAACTCGCAGGTGATGCTCGTGTGGTGGTGATGTGTGCTGAAGCGGTGTGGTGGCGTTGTCACCGCGGCCTGCTCGCTGATTATTTGAAAGCTGCGGGACACACCGTCATTCACATCCTCGATGAGAAGAAGACTGAGGAGCATCCGTTCACCCCGGCCGCGCGGATTGTTGATGGTGCCTTGTCCTACAGGGGATTGCTTGGTTGAGGTAAACGTTAGACAGGATTTACAAGATTTTTCAGGATTCACATGTTTCAGGATTCACATGTCACTCCTGAAAAATCTTGTAAATCCTGTCTAACTAACTTGCCCGGTTGCTGTGCCACACCTTTGCTTTAGAGCCCTTCTTCCTTCGCTTCACGCCGGTACGTTTGGGAATCTTCTTCGGATCGCCCGTCGCGGCCTTAGCGATGTCGCCGCCTTCATCTTCAGCGATCTCTGCGAGTGAGCGGCGCGTGAGGATTGAAACAGGCGCGAGCTCCGTCACTTCTTCTTCCGTCGTGTAGTAATCGCGATGCTTGATCAACAACCACTGTCGATTGCGCGTGCGCACCAGCACCCACGACCCTTTCAACTTCTCACCATTCAGCGTGAACTTGAAATCACCCTTGCTTAACGCTGCCTCGGGATCGTCAGTCTCTTCCGGTTTGTACGTCCCGTAATCCCAGACCATCACGGTGCCGCCGCCGTACTCGCCTTCCGGTATCACACCTTCAAACTTCGCATAGTCGACCGGATGGTCCTCGACCTGCATCGCGAGTCGTTTCACTTTGGGATCGAGTGATGGTCCTTTAGGAACGGCCCATGACTTGAGCACGCCGTCGACTTCGAGGCGGAAGTCGTAGTGGAGTTGAGTGGCGCGATGCTTCTGGACCACGAACATGCGACCGGTGCGAGTGCGCTTCTTCTCCGGCCCAGGCTCGGGAGTCTTATCAAACTTCCGCTTCTTCTTGTACTCGGTTAGTGAAGCCATCACTTCAAGTAAACACTAAAGTGATTCTTTAAGTGTGGTGGAAAGTTAAAGAGACTTTGGACAGGATTACAGGATTCTTCAGGATGAACAAGATTCTGCTAATTCTGAAAAATCTTGTACATCCTGTCCAAGGTCTTCCGCAAACAATTCGGTTTGGATCGGATCGAGCCCCAGCGCTTCTCTCACTCTCGCAAAACTCCTGCGATGAATCGGCAGCGCGCCGAGCGTCTTCAGCGCGCGACAGTGCTCAGGCGTCGGATAACCCTTGTGCGTCGCGAGTCCATAGCCGGAGTAAATCTGGTCCAACTGGTGCATGAGGGCATCGCGTGTGGTCTTCGCGATGATCGACGCAGCCGCGATACTCGCAGAGAGCGCATCGCCACGGATGATGCCACGTTGCGGCGTCTGGCAGTTCGGGATCTTTCGTGCATCAACGAGGACGAAATCAGGTGTCGCGCTCAAGCCCTCCACCGCTCGCTGCATCGCGAGCAAGCCGGCGTGATAAATGTTGATCTTATCGATCTCCTCGACCTCCGCGATTCCGGCTGACCAGCAGATCGCATCCTGTTTGATTTGTTGCGCGAGCTCATCTCGTTTCTCAGGGTCGAGGATCTTCTTCGAGTCGTTCAGCCCGCGGAGCTTGTAGTTCTGCGGCAGTACGACAGCGCCGGCGACGACCGGTCCCGCGAGCGGCGCCATTCCCGCTTCATCCACGCCGGCGATCATGCCATAACCCTGCGACCACAACTCGATCTCGAAACGCAGCAGGAAGTGCAGTCGCTGTCCTTCAGAGCGATTCTCGCGGTAACGCTCACGAATGCGTTTGGCGAGTTGGTGCGCGCCCTGGCGGCGATCGACTTCCAGAGCTTCAAGTAAACCTTTAGGTACACGCCGCCGTCGCCGCACAAAGATGTCGCTCAATTCGGGTATTGATTTGTTGAGGAGGTCTTCCAGCGAGCTCATACGCAAATACTTCTGCGGACGATTCTTACCACAAAGCCATCGCGACACGAAAGTCGTTTCGGTGTTTTTTGATCGATCATTAGCCACAAAAGGCACATAAACCGCATAATGAGTTTGTATGGATCTTTCTCCCCGCACAAAACTTCGCCTGCTCGGCATCCTCCCGCTCATCTTCTTCGTCGCGCAGGGCGTGCACTACTGGAGGATCAACGAGCTCGGGAACCTGCTCTGGATGTGCAACGTCGGCAACCTGCTGCTGGCGATGGGACTGTTTCTCGATCGGCCGCTCGTGATCAGGCTTGCCGCGATCTGGATGATACCGGGACTATTCATCTGGTTTATTTACGTAGTGCTGCCGTGGAGTCCGTTTCTCAGCTCGACACTCGCGCACGTCGGCGGATTGATCGTGGCGATGATCGCGCTCAGCAGAGTACGCATGGATCGAAGATCATGGCGCTGGGCACTTGGCTGGTACCTGATGGTCCAACTCGCCTCGCGTTTTGTGACGCCCGCAGCCCTCAACGTGAACCTCGCACACGCAATGCAACCAGGTTGGGAACGAGCGTTTGCGTCGTACTGGATTTTCTGGCTGGTGCTGACAGTGATTACTGTTGTGGTGTTGTGGTTGTCGGGGCTTTTCCTGTGGAGTATCTGGCCGGCCGAAGGCTCAGGAATATTCTCACGGAAGGGCGCGAAAGTTTACTAGCTTTTTAATTGGCGGTTTACTAACTGGCGGCGCGGTGGCAGCGACGATGTGATTCGATCACCGATGTGACCAAACGGCAAAGCTCTGACGGGTGGCTCGGTTTGACAAGATAAGCCTGCGCGCCTGAGTTTAGCGCCTGCTCACGATCAGCTTCATAAGCCGCTGCCGAATAGAAGACGATAGGCGTGACGTCGTCAAACTTTCGAATCTGCTTACACAGATCGAGTCCGGACCCGTCTGGCAGCCATGAATCGAGCAGATAAAGATCGAACTCCTGCGAGCCGGCCAGTGCCACTCCGGTCGCGATCGTTGCTCCGGTCACGACTTCAAAATTCCTTTGTTCGAGCACCAGCGAAACGAGCTCGCGTGTATCTTCGTGGTCCTCGATATAGAGGACACGACGGGTATTGCGAGGGAAATTTTTAATTAACATAGCTGTTCTCGCTATGAAAGGGGCCGCGCGTTTCGTTGTTCTCGGGATTAAGTCTGGGCCGTTCAAGAAAAGCAGTTTAAATCAGGCCGGACCGGCATATAGTTCTCAAGGTCAGTCGGGAAGGATATGCCGGCCGCGGCCCACCCTGCTTGTTGTGTGGCTCGAACAATAGGCTTCTATGTGTTCGGTGTCAGTACGTTCGCGCACAGTCATAGTCAGGAAAATCCTTAGTGAACAAAGCTGTTGAAAGGCGCTCGAATCGTTTCCTTATTCTACTGTACGCAGCCGGACAATGAGAGTAGAATCGTCTCGCCCCCTAACGGTTGAGACTTCCATTAACCAAATCACCTCGGAGTTCGTAAGTGCGGAATGGAGCAGGTGATGACTATTGATCTTCTGACCTCTACAACTGACAAAAAAGACTTGCTTACCACAAGCGTCGCCTCGCGTAACAATCTGCTGCGTGAGTTCCTCGGGATTCCCAATTTATCCAACCAGCTTTTTCCGGAGTTAAGGATCGTTCCTGTTACTGTCAATCAGGTTCTTTACGAGCAGGGAGACAATATCGATTACGTTTACTTTCCTTTGGACTGTGTGGTTTCAGCGCTCGCTATCATGGAAGATGGAACCACGCTGGAGACGTCGATGGTGGGCCGTGAAGGTCTTGTCGGCATATCCACAGTTCTCGGCAATGGACGCTCGCGGCAATGGATCTGGGTCACTGTCGGTGGTAGTGCGATTCAGCTTGAAGCCCGGTTCCTGGACAATATCTTCCTTCACAATGAACAGTGTCTTAAGCTGTTGTTGCGATGTTATCGAGCGTTAGTGACACAAGTCTCGCAGCGCTGCGTCTGCAATACGCGGCACACGATACTTGAGCGACTGTGTTGCTGGTTGCTGATGATTCACGATCGCGTCGGTGGCTCGAATCTGCGGTTGACGCAAGAGATGATCGCCTCGAGGGTTGGAGCCCGGCGTGCGGGGATCACAGTAGCGGCGGGAATGCTACAGGAGATTCAGGCTATCGAATACCGGCGCGGCCAGTTGCACATTCATAATCGCGACATTTTGGAACGCACCGTTTGCGAGTGCTATACGATATTAGGGGCCGATTTCCGTCGGTCGCCTGTTAGCGCCTCGACTCCTTCACTATAAACAAACAACCGGTTGATCGCTGCACCACTCGAATCCGAGATCGGTATTATTGTGTGTACAAAACGGCGTGAGTTGTTATCACTTCCCCCGACACTCGCCACAAACGGCGGCGTGTTGATTGCTTTCGCCGTCTTCACTGAGGACTTCAAAATCTCGACGAATTGCTCCATGTCGTTACCGCCAAAAACGTCGGTGAGCGCCAGGCCGATTATGTCGCGTGTACCGAGTAATTCCTGGTAAGCGGAATTCACTGCATGAATCGAGAGATCTTCGGCATTCAAAACCATCGCGTAATGCGGGAATCGTTCCAAAACTGAAGAAAGTTCAAATTGTTCGATCCGATGTTGCTGACTGACTTCTTGTAGTTCCGACGTGCGCGCGGTCAGCTCATCGTTGGTGGTTTGCAGCTCCTCATTCGTAGCTTGCAGCTCTTCGTTGTTTGTTTCCAGCTCTTCATTCGTAGCCTGTAACTCTTCGTTAGTCGCTTCAAACTCTTCGTTAGTCGCTTGCAGCTCTTCCTGAGTCAGCATCAGCTCTTCATTCGCTGCCTGCAACTCTTCGTTTGCGTCCTGGAGTTCCTTGTTCACCGTTCCCAGACGCTTGTTGATGGTGCTCAGCTCGTTAACCAGATCGCCGTGCTCGCGCTGGACCACTTCCAGTCGTCTGCGCACTTGTATCTGGTCAGTTGCGTCCATTGCAGTGATCACAGCGAGTTCGGAGGAACCCTGTTCAACCTGCATCCGCGTAATTAAGAAATTTACATATCGTCCGGAGCCGTCTGCGGAGGGATCCAGTTCCAGCTCCGGAAGCGCAACGGTTGAATGTTCGCGAAACACGGCGTCGATTGCACGGCGCACTTCCTGATACGGCAAGCCTCGCACGGTATGCAGGAAGTCATGATCGTGAGCCAGCTCGCGCACTCCCAACAGGCGCCGCGCAGATGCATTGATGGTTACTATCCGGTATGAGCGATCGATGACAATGATTGCTACGGGTGTGCTGCGCAGCAGCGTGTCATTGAGACGACGAAGATGAGTAAAGTCGCTTTCCGTCGACGTAATATCCGTCGGACCCGGAAGTGATGTGAGAGGACGGCGCCGAAACTCGTTCCAACCCGACGGGGATGCTACGGTAAGAGCACTCTCTTGCAGTGGCAAGGTCACAGGGCCGCTGAGGCAGCGATAAATTTTCCACTTCTTATTAATTAACTCGAACGTTGCCTTTGTGGGACGAGTAGTCTCAGCCTTACCCAGAAAGAGATAGCCCTTAGTTTGGCTCAGGGAATAAGCGAAGAGATCGAGCACGGTCTGTTGCAAGTCAGGCTTCAGGTAAATCAGAAGGTTTCGACACGTCACCAGGTCAATGCGTGGAAACGGGACTCCCTTGCTAATGTCCTGGTGGCCGAAGATAACAGTTTGGCGCAACGCTTTGTTAACACGATAGCCGTGCTCGAGTTTTTCGAAAAAGCGAACCCGGTAATCATCGGGTAGATCTTTCAAAACATTTTCCGGATACAGTCCGCGACGTGCAAAGGCGAGTGAGTCCGCGGCCAAATCAGTGGCAAAGATCTTTATGTTCCATTCCGGAAACTCGCCGTCAAGCTGATCAGCAAGCAGTAACGCTAGCGAGTAAGGTTCCTCACCGGTAGCGCACCCGGCAGACCACAGCCGGATCGTGCGGCCATTTGCCCTCCCTTGTTCGATCAGAATGGGAATAATTGTGTCCTTGAGCGCCGCGAATGCTTCGGGATCGCGGAAGAAGCCGGTCACTTTGATGAGAAATGCTTTAACAAGTTCCTGGATTTCTGCGGGGTGCGTTCGCAGGTAGTCAGTATATTCGCGAATACTCCCGGTGTGAGTTACCGCCAGTCTCCGCCCGATGCGGCGCAGGATTGTGGACGACTTGTAATTTCGAAAATCGATATTTGTTTCGGCGCCCACCTGGGCCAGCAGATCGCGCAGCGGATCGTCGGCCTTTTCCGTGAGCCGCAGCTCTACGCCCTTTAACAGGTCGTAAAGCAGTGGACCAATCTGTTCCATTTCCATGACGTGGTCCACCGCTGTGGGCGGTAACGACAGAGGCATCGAGGGATAAGGCGCCGTTTGCGGATTTTGGATAATCACGACACCGCCGGCGTTCTTAACGTCTACGGCCCCGGCGGCACCATCTGATCCGGATCCGGTCAGGATCACTGCAATGAGATGCTCGCCATACGACTTCGCCGCGCTCGACAGCAACAGATCAACTGATGGCTTCGGTCGATCGTTGCTGTCTTTCTCGAGGTTCACATGTCCATCGACTATCTTGACGTGCCTGTTAGAGGGAACTACGTAGATCTTGCCTTTCTCCAATGGCGTGGGCGCGTCCTCGTCCACAACGACGATAGGCAAAGTGCTGCGGCGCTCGAGAATTGGCCCAAGATGGCTGGGACGCTGCGGATCGAGATGCTGTGCGAGCACGATCGGGGCCGGAAATGATTTGTGGAGCGTGCTGACCAGTGTGGAAAGAGCGCCGACACCGCCGGCGGAGGAGCCAACCACTACCAGATCTTTATTTTCATCTTTTACTTCGTCAGATTCGGTCGTCATCAGTCTTTAATTTCCACCAGTATTTATTATCTCATCGCCTATATCACGTTTTTGTTCGTTGAGTAAGAGCTCACGAAGTACTGAGCTGTGCTCTTCGGCTTCACGGGCGCGCATCTCAAACAACTTCGCCGCGCGGAGGTGGTTGGCTTTTCGAGCTCGTTCGACAATTCGTCTCGCCAGCATCATCTTCTCTTCGAGCGCTCGCACCGCAGACCACAAGGCAACCTCCAGCATTTGGGACTGTCCGTCGCTCAAGCTCTCGGCTGAAAATGCGTGGCCTACGTGGCAGCGATATCTGAGCAGCTCATCATCGTAAATTTCCCAGAGAGCGCCATGACTATCCGGGCAGGTTAGCTTTGATATTTTCCCGAGCTTCTCGACACTCGCAATGAGTTCGGTACTCTCCATCTCCTGTTCTGTGATGCGCGCTTCGATCTCGATCTGGTCGGACACGGGATACCTTCCTTCCTCCATGGCTGTCTCCTGCGAGAGTGTATTGAGCAGAGGTGCAATCTCTCTCAAGGGCAGCGAGTAATCCACCTTGATGTCCTGCATGACGCTCAGGGGCATGCTGGGGAAAGGAGCTTCATTTGGATCCTGTACGATTGTGATGCCGCCACGTTGTTTTATCGCTCTCATACCCGTCGTGCCGTCGGCGCGCGAGCCGGTTAATATGACGCCGATTGTGCGAGGACCTGCCCAGCGTGCGGCGGAACGGAAGAGAACGTCGATTGATGGGCGATGCAGATTCTCTTTTGGGCCATGAACCAGTTTTACCCGCTCGTTTTCGATTAGCAGATGATGATCAGGCGGCGCGACATATACCTTTCCCCGCCTTATCTTCTCGCCGTTAACGGCGTGAGCGACTTCTAAACGAGAGTCGCGCGCTAGTATGCTGGGTAACATACTCGGAACATGTGTGGGAATGTGAAGCACTAAAAAAACCGCGGCGGGCAAAGCGGGTGAAAATTCGGCTACAAGTGTCGACAGCGCTTGCACGCCGCCGGCTGAAGCTCCGATGACTATGGTGTCCCTGTTTAGCATAACTCTTCCCTGAGAAGCAGCATGACTAAAAGAAGGGTAGCACTCGGCACTGCTGCTCGAAGCGTCTATGCGTGCGTTTATTCACGAGGAGGTTGTTTGGAATCTTACCACAGCAAAGAAACGTTAGAGAAAAAGGAATATCGCGCCGGATTCGGAAACTGGAAAAAGCACGTGTTTGACAAAATTTGGTATCGGTTTAGAGACGATTCCTGTGCGATACCGCACATTGCCACGACGTGGTAGATGCTCTATACTTTTGGTCGTTGAATACCCCTTTCCTCCTGTGGGTATAGTTGGCGCGGCGGACGGCAAAAACCGCCGCGCTTTTTTGTTTCGGGTTTTCCGTCAACTACCGACGATACCGACCACCGAACCGAGCGCGGTAGCGCCGAAAACCCAGGTCTTAAATGAAGCGCAGCCAGCTTGCCCCGATTGGCCTCAGTTTAATCGTTGCGATCGTCTACTTTGCCGGGGCAGAGCTTGGGCTCTCCCTCGCATCAGTCCACGCAAACGTCACAGCGGTTTGGCCACCCACCGGAATCGCCATCGCTTCACTGCTGATCTTCGGTCGTCGCGTCTGGCCGGGCATTTTTCTCGGCGCACTCGCAGCAAACTTACTAACCCATATTCCGCTCGGCTCAGCGATTGGTATCGCTACCGGTAACACGCTCGAAGCAGTTGTCGCTTATTCGCTTCTGCAAAGATCGAAACAATGGCACAACTCTTTGGATTCGGTCCGAGAGGTGCTGACGTTTCTCGTCTATGCCGCTGTCCTCGCGCCACTCATCAGCACCACGATTGGCAGTTTGAGTGTTTGTTTTGGCGACCCGACCCGGTGGAGCGACTTCTGGTATCTCTGGCTGACGTGGTGGATGGGCGACGGCTTCGGGGCGTTGATCGTGTCGCCACTCCTGCTTTCGTGGAGTGCCTCGCACAAGATCAACCGCGAGGACGGTCCTGAGATCGGCGGTCTATTTGTTTTATTGATCATCACATTGCTCATCGTGTTCGCCGGCTGGTTTCCGGGACCGGTAAAAACATATCCACTCGCTTACTTATCGTTGCCGTGTTTGTTATGGGCAGCGTTGCGATTCGATCAGCGCATCGTGACGAGCGCGATCGTGCTGCTGGCGGGCGTCGCATTATGGGGTGCGAAGCATGGCTATGGTCCATTCGTGCAACCGAGCCGGAACGCTTCGCTGTTGCTTCTGATCTCGTTTGTCGGCACCGCCTCGTTGATGACGCTGCTCGTAGCCGCGGTCATGACCGAACGAAAAAAGGCAGAAGCCGAAAAGTCAAAACTCGGATCGGAGCTCGAAGTTCAGCGACGCCGCATCGAAGACATCGTGCAGCATGTTCCCGGGATTGTTTGGGAAGCGTGGGGAAAGCCCGGTACGAGCGAGCGACGAGTCGATTTTATCAGCAGCTACCTCGAGAAGATGCTCGGCTATAGTGCAGAAGAATGGCTGGCAACACCGGATTTTGGAGTCTCGGTTGTTCATCCTGACGATCGCGAGCGCGTAGCGGCTGAAACAGCCGCCATCTATGCTTCCGGGAAGGGTGGTTCGAGCCGTTTTCGGCTGATGCATAAAGACCGGCACGAGGTGTGGGTAGAAGCGCATTCGATTGTTGTTTGCGACGAGCGTGGTCCAATTGGAATGCGTGGCGTGACAATGGACATCACGGCCGCGGTCAGGGCTGAGAACGAACGTACCGGGTTATTGGAGCGTGAAAGTTACGCCCGCCGGCAGGCTGAGGAAGCAAGCCGGTTGAAGGAAGAGTTTCTGGCGACTGTTTCTCACGAGTTGCGAACGCCGTTGAATGCAGTGGTGGGATGGTCGCGTCTGCTTCGTTCCGGTCAGCTCGACAAGGATGGCACGACGCACGCAGTCGAAGTCATCGAGCGCAACGCGGCGGCACAACAACAAATCATCGAAGACCTGCTCGACGTGTCGCGCATCATCACGGGCAAGCTTCGCATCAACACGCAGCCGGTTGACTTGTTGTTGATCCTTCACGCTGCAATCGATGCGGTGCGTCCGGCTGCGGAAGCGAAAGAGATCAGGATCTCAACACACATCGAAGCGCCCGATTCGATCGTACGCGCTGATAGCGAGCGACTACAACAGGTGCTTTGGAACTTGCTGGCAAATGCAGTGAAGTTTACGCCCGCCCGCGGGACAGTGGATTTGTATCTCGAGCGACATGAATCGCTCGTGGAAATCCGCATTGAGGATAGCGGGCCGGGTGTCCCGCCGGAGTTCCTACCGCGCATCTTCGAGAGGTTCAGTCAGGCAGATGGATCGAGCACGCGCAAGCATGGAGGACTCGGTTTGGGACTCGCAATCGTGAGACACCTTGTCGAGTTGCATGGTGGAACGGTGTCCGCCGCGAATCGCGAGCAAGGCGGCGCCGTCCTAATCGTTCGCCTGCCAATCATCGTAACGCCTGAACTGATGGCGCGCGTTTAGAATAGAACAAGTCAGGAAGAGGGGCTTGCCCCCGCTTTCCCACGAGCGGGG
>DASTTS010000295.1:0-4775 GCA_035760085.1 Pyrinomonadaceae bacterium | reverse complement strand
GTGATCGTTTTGACTGGCGGCTGGTAGAGCGTTTTGTCGCCGGTGATGTAAGGACTGTCAGCATTGCCCGCGGCAAACGAGCCGAACGACTCAACGTCAACTTGCTCGACTCTGCCGAAGCCGCGAAACTCGCGCTCCACTCCATCGAAGTAACCGTGGTGATAACTGTACGTGTTCGAGAATGTCGTTTGTCGCCACTTGTCGCGCACCGTCACCTTCTCAACCACGTGCACGGGAAACGACAGCTTCGTGATCCACGGCCTGCCGGCAAATTTGTCTTCGAGATAAAACTTCGCGCTCGATGCGTATTGCACTTCGGTTTCGGCGCCGAGATTGTTCACCGTCTTGACGAGCAGGTGAGGCTTTTGGCCTCCCATCAAATCGATGTAACGCAACTGGCTTCTCTCAGCGCCGGGCAGCAACGAAGACCACACGAGACACGCCGTGCCATTGCCGAGCAAGTCCACGACCTGCACCGAGCTCAAACTGTCGATCGCGGGGAAGTTGGCGAGCACGCGCGCCGCGCTCCAGCGATTCCCCGATTGGTTGAAATACAAACGCACTTCACCGGCCGCAACGTAAATGATGTCGACCATGCCTGAGCCGTCGATGTCGGCGAGATGAATGCGACGCTGCTCAAACTGATCCGGCGCGTCGAACCACGGCGCGTCGTCCATCGTCACTTTCGCGCCGAAGCGACCGTAGCCGAGGTTGGGCCAGTAACAAACTTCGCCGTTGCGGATGCGCACGAGGTCCGTCAAGCCGTCGCCGGATAAATCCGCGAGATAGATCGACTGCTCGCCATCGGCAAACACGAGTCGTGGACCACGCTCTTCGTCAAATGCTTGTACGGTTCGTTCTGACGCTGCGAAACCGGTCTCGCCGAGCGATGCGTGCCACGTGAACGCGTTGTCTTCTGTGACCAGAATGTCAGCCAGGCCGTCGCCGGTGAGATCGACGAATCGCACATTCGGATTGTTAAAGTCCACGTTCGGTAATGCGCGAAACGGCCTGAACGAGTCCCACGTGTCTGTGTCGGTGTTGCGTTCGAAAAAGCCTGCAATTGGACCAGCAAAACATGCGAGATCAGGACGGCCGTCGCCCGCGAGATCCTGCATTTGCCACAGACCCGACGAGATTCCTTCAATCGCCGGTTTTTCTGCCACCAGCTCGACCGGTGCGAAGGTTGCAACGTTCTCACCTGGCGCCGAGAACATCGGGCTCAGGTTTCGCTTGTAAAACCACGCATTCGCCTGCTCGGTGAGAATGCCGGGGATGCCCTCACCATCGAGATCGATCCATTGATAGCCGCCGTGCAATCCGGTGGGAAGGTTCTCCAGGCTATTGCCGTCAACTTCGCGGATCTTTTCGTCGATGACGACTTCGCTGTAGTGGAATTCGAGTGGTGGCAGCGACTTCTTTCGATAACCGCCACCCGCTTTACGTTTGTAGCCGGATTGCGTGATCGCATCGACGAACGACGCGACCGGCTGGCCTTCGCGATAAGCAATGTCAGTAGATTTAACGAGACAGTCGCGACCGATTTCCTCTTCCGGGAAGTGGTGGAACATCAGCACGCGCCGGCAGAGTCGATAACTCCGCACTTCGAATCCCGCGCGATACGTTGAAAACGGATCGTGCCTGCAGAGCCACGCGCCCGCATCGTTCGGCTTCGGATCGTTTTCGCGGTGTTCGCCGTAGTCGAACACGAGCTCAAACAACCAATCGGTGCGTTGGGCCAGGTCTTCGTCTGCGCGGTGTGGAGTTCTGTTGCCGTATTTAACATGCTTCAGATATCGCTGCGCTGTGCGAGTGCGGTTCTTTTCGTTTGCGGCAGCAAGATCGACGTTTTGTGAGTTCTCAGGCTTGTATACGTAGCGGATGGCATTGCCCTTGTCGTCATAACTCTCGCAGATTAACCAACTAAAAACTCGCTTTGCGTCATCCGGATCGGCGATGCGGCTTTCGGCAGTTCTGCCGTAACAGGTGGTGACGTTGTCGCGCGAGATGGAACGCCAGAACGTGTCGCTCGCATCAGTTTGATTGGTCCAACGCTCGATGCGCGCGAAAAGTCCTTCGATGCGCGGGCGATAGCGATGCACGGTGTAACCGGCAACACTATCTTCAAATCTTGCACCACTTGCAGTCAGCTCGGGAACGAGATCTTCGGCGCCCGAGAGAATAAAGACGTCTGACTCTTCGGCGTCGCGATACTGCGGCAGGCCTTTGTCAGTCTTGCGAGTGATCGAAGGTATTGCGAGGTTCCAGCCGAAGCCGAATGGTCCATTACCCGCACCGGAATCGTATGAGAGGGCCAACTGTGGTCCAAAACCCGCGCGTCCCGGCGTGATCGGCAAAGGCACAGACATCGAGCCGCTGCCGGTAACGGGATTCGCGGCAAACTTCTCGCCGATTCCCCTGATCGCACCGCCGCCTTTGGGCAGCGAGATGGTCGGAACTCGCGTCGCGAAGTTGTTATCGCTGGTGCCGCTCTCGGTTTGCTGAGTTTTGGAGACAGAATTATCGCGCTCTTGATACACCGGTCCACCTCTACAGTTCCGCGCCCGCGCGCTTCGTTACGCTGTAGAGTGGTGGCTAATCGAAAAACATCACACGACTGGTTTTATTAACTCCGATTCTGACTCAGGCGTACAAGAAAAAGCGGCAGGGCTCACACCCTGCCGCTTTCAATTGCCCTCCATGGTTTACCCGGCATGTTTCGAGCGACTTCGTTCGAAACAAATGTTAACTCTCACATCCGTTACCGCGGCGGAGGATTCACCGTCAAAATAACATCCCAGGCCCACCGTCCCAGATGTTGTCCCTGTGAGTTTTTCACCTTAGTCCGGAAGCCAAATCTATTTCCGTGCTCATCGGTTTTCTTCGACTCTTTGAAGTCAAGATCTAAACTCCCCACATTGAACGACGACAATGTGTTGAGTTCGTTTGCTTCCGACACTCCGTTATGATTCTTGTCCTGCCACAGGCGTAAATTGTTGAAGATGGAGTCGCGGGAATCGATCTGTCCGTCTCCATTGCCACCGTTGCCGCTTCTATCGAAATGCGCCAGGGCAAGAAAACCATTGGGAGCCGTATTCGCCTGTGGTTGATCCGTGAAATTGCCGAACATCTCTTTTGCACTATCAATCGTTCCATTACCGTTACGGTCCAGAACTAACCAGGCATCGTCGCTGGCCGCTGTGGTCCATGCTATCGGCTCGCTGTGGCCGTCTCCACCCATATCAAAGTTAACCCCGGTATATGCATCGGTTAAGGCAAAACCGTTACCCGCCACGTCGATAACTATTGGAGTTGGCCCACAACAACAACCGGAACCACCATCGGTAAATCCAAAACCACAGCCATATTGAAAAGCACAATAATCGACAGGTGATTCGCAGCCGCCGGATTCAAGGGGCATATACGGAGTACAATGAGCACCGCAGGTTTGTTGCTCTTCATAGCATCCACTGGACTGGAAGTTCCAGTACCAGCCGAAGTTCTGACATGCCTCTGGTTCTATTGGGATTGTGCAGCTTACGTCTATATAAAACTCACACGTGCAGGAGGCAGAAGGATCACAGATCGCGCCGGAGATTATGCTACCAATTCTACAAAACAGTCTTTGGATCCTGAGTTTACCCTCACCAACGCCCTGTACTTCGTCGTCCTCCAAAGTACAACTTGCATTCTGAGCGTTACACGGAACATTGTCCCAGCTATCAAGTTCATAACACCCTGGCGGGCGGATACAAGCTATGCCCGTGCAGTCCTGCACTGGTGGTGTTGGTGTAGGCATAGGCGCGGCTATTGAGCCTAGTGGCTCGAGGGCGCTGAACGAAAACACTAGTACCGATAAAGCCTTACTAATTACCTGAGCCGCCGGATAACTGGAGCCGTTCAGCGTAAGTGTCTTATTAAGCTCAGCAGAAACGAGGTCGGCGGTCGCGGCATCTTTATTCTCTTTTCGAGCTTTTGCTTCCGCGAAGTATTTGTCGCGAATCCATTTGGTGGGATCGTTAGGGTCGCGAACAAAAATATAACCCTTACGCCACAACGTTCCATCAGCAAACAACACTGCATCGATTCTCAATTCGACATGTTGAAATTTCGTGGGGTAGTTTGCGCGAGCGAGTCCTTCCTTAAGCATGAGGTAAGCATCCTCGCTCAGTGTTATGTCGGCCGAGTGGCTGGGTTTTATCGGTTTTTCGCTGGAGTCATCTTCCACGATGGTCTTGTCTGATCCGTAACTGAACGGGAATTGAATCGGCACGTCCTCGACTTTATCGCCGCCCTCTTTTGTAAATAGCGTCAGTGAAACGTCCACTCCAAGAATGTCCTTGGACGACGTATTCTTCACGGTCAGGGTGAGGCCATCGAGCCAATCGTCACTGTCATCGGTAAACTTTCGGCCCAGCTCGATAGCACCTTTTTTGACCTTCACTTTACTTACCTTCAGTGGCTCATTGCGCCAGGTGCTCTTTATCAATTTCCTCTGATTGGGCGGTCGTTTCTCTGGAGCAGGTACTATTTGCTGCGTTAGAGAAGCTTGCGTGCTTTCCGTCTTAATGACAATCAGGGTGCAAACTGACAATACAATTAGCGATAGGAGAGTGAGAACGTGACGTCGAACTGAGTAACCCATATTGGCCTCCAGGTTGTAGACGCAACTGGACCAGGGAGATTCTTTTTTGCGAGGTGGGAGCGAAGAGCGTCGTCATGGACCACTTTCGCACAGCGGACTCTATATGAGCGTATGGGAAACGTCAACCTTT
>DASTTS010000294.1:0-12310 GCA_035760085.1 Pyrinomonadaceae bacterium | reverse complement strand
GCATCGTTTTTGACGAGCCCCAACGCGCCATCACGCCTGGCCAGGCTTCCGTTTTTTACCGCGGCGACGAAGTCATCGGCGGGGGCTGGATCGTGAAGAAATCCGTGTAAACTGTGCCAAATTAAACCTTTTCCCAACTCCTTACGTAACAAAACCGAGGTCTTAACAAATGTCATCAACACGAAAAGTAGCTTTTATCATACTGGGAATTCTTGGCGCCGTGCTCCTCGTTTGCGTGATCGGCGTCGTGCTCATCTGGACTGCGCTGCGCAGGGGCGAACCGACGATTCGCGACAACAGCGTTCTCACTCTTCGCGTCGTCGGCGAGCTGCCTGATTACACACCCGACGATCCCTTCAAGAGATTTTTTGGTGGGCCGGATCAGTCGCTCACCGGATTGGTCTCGCAGTTTAAAAAAGCGAAAGTCGACAAACGCATCAAGGCGATCCTGCTCGATGTGAATATGTCGGGCGTGGGTTGGGGCAAGGCGGAAGAGATTCGAGATGCGATCACGGATTTTCGTTCGTCGGGTAAACCGGTGTACGCGTATATCGAGTTTGGACTCAACAAGGAGTATTACATCGCTACTGCGTGCGACAAGATCATCGTGCCGCCGCCTGGCGAGTTGTTCATCAACGGTCTCGCTGCGGACGTGATGTTTTTCCGCGGCTCGCTCGACAAACTCGGCATCTATCCCGACATTTACCAGATCGGAAAGTACAAGAGCGCGGGCGATATGTTCACGCAAAAGCAGATGACGGACGCGCATCGCGAGTATGTCAACTCGATGCTCGACGATCTTTACAATCGTTACGTGAACACAATCGCGCAGGCGCGTCACAAAACGCCGGATGAAGTGCGCGCGTTAATCGATAACGCCCCTTACAGCGGCGCTCAAGCGAAAGCAGCAGGTTTGATCGACGACGTGTTGTACAAGGACGATGTTGAGAAGCAGTTCAAAAAATTGCTGGGTTACAAAGATACCGATCAGTTTGTAGCAGTGCGTGGTGCTGATTACCGTGACGTTGAGCCTGAGTCACTGGGATTGAACAAGGGTGAGAAGATCGCCGTGATTTATGCGTCAGGAGAGATCGGTTCCGGCAGCTCCCAGAACAGTCCATCAGGCGATCAGTCGATCGGGTCAGACACGGTTGCGAAGGCGCTGAACGATGCGGCAGCAGACAAGTCGTTGAAAGCGATCGTGTTGCGTGTCGACAGTCCGGGAGGTTCCGGTCTCGCGTCAGACATTATCTGGCACGCAGTCGAAGCGGCGAATCAGAAGAAGCCGGTGGTCGTGTCGATGAGCGACGTTGCGGCTTCAGGCGGTTATTACATCTCGGCAAGTGCGGCGAAGATCATCGCGCAGCCTTCGACAATCACGGGATCGATCGGCGTAGTTGCCGGCAAGCCTGTGATGCGTGGTTTTTACGACTGGCTCGGCATCTCCAACGAATACGTGTTGCGCGGTAAGAATGCGGGAATGTTCCGCGAGACCGAGAAGTTTTCTGACGACGAGCGCGCGAAGTTTGAAGAGTGGATCAAAACCACTTACTACCAGGACTTTGTGCCGAAGGTCGCGAAAGGGCGCAACAAGGACGCGCAGTTTATCGACTCGGTCGGCCAGGGGCGCGTGTGGACTGGCGGGCAGGCGAAGGAACGCGGCCTCGTGGATGAATTCGGCGGGCTGGATAAAGCGATCGACGTCGCGAAACAGCTTGCGAAGATTCCGGCGGACAAAGGTGTCGAGCGCGTGATCTTGCCTTACCCGACTACGTTCTTGCAGGAATTGTTGAGTGGCAGTGGAGAGAATTCCAACACGCAGCTTGAACAGCAACGTGCCGTGTTCGCGGCGCTGCCCGAAGACACACGCCGCGCGTTGCGCTACATGCAGTTGATGGATCGGATGAAGAACGGCGAGACGATGTTCTTAATGCCGTTCGACATCCGCGTGAAATAATCCGCGTCATCCGCGGTTAACTAATGCGATCAGTGCCCATGTACGGCCGGAGTATCTCGGGCACGATCACGGATCCGTCAGCCTGCTGGTAGTTTTCCAGGATCGCGATCCACGTGCGGCCAACCGCCAGCCCTGATCCGTTCAGCGTGTGGACAAACTCCGGCTTGGATCCACCACCACGCCGGAAACGGATCTGCGCGCGCCGTGCCTGAAACGATTCACAGTTCGAACACGACGAGATCTCACGAAACGCATTCTGCGACGGCAACCACACTTCGATGTCGTAAGTCTTCGCCGATCCGAATCCGAGGTCGCCAGTCGATAACGTCACAACACGATAATGCAGTCCAAGCTTTTGCAGGATCGTTTCCGCATCGCGCGTTAACGCCTCAAGCTCCTCGTAAGAGTTTTCCGGCAACGCGTATTTCACGAGCTCGACTTTCTCAAACTGGTGCTGCCTGATCACGCCGCGTGTGTCGCGCCCGTAGCTGCCTGCCTCCGATCGAAAGCACGGTGTGTACGCCGCCCACTTCAGCGGCAATTGCGACGCATCGAGTATCTCTTCGCGATGGTAATTCGTGACCGGCACTTCCGCCGTCGGGATCAAATAGAGCTGTCGCTCGTCTTCCAACTTGAAAAGATCGGCCTCAAACTTGGGCAACTGCGCGGTGCCGAAAAGCGAATTGCGATTGACGATAAAGGGCGGCAGTGTTTCGAGATAACCATTTTCGCGCGTCTGCACGTCGAGCATAAAGTTGATGAGTGCACGTTCGAGTCGTGCACCCGCGCCGTTCAGAATTGCGAAACGTGCCGACGCGATCTTCGTCGCGCGTTCGAGATCGAGGATGCCGAGCGCGGTGCCCAAGTCGAGGTGATCCTTCGGTTCGAAAGAAAACTTGGGTGCTGTTCCCCAGCGACGAACTTCAGTATTAGCAGACTCATCAGTGCCGACAGGAACCGACGAGTGGGGAATGTTTGGAAGTGTCGACAGCAGCTCGTGCATGCGCGCTTCGGTCTGTGCACGCAGTTGATCGAGCTCAGCGATGCGATCTTTCAATCCGCTGACTTCCGCACGACGCGCTTCGGCCTCTTCCTTTTTTCCTTCCTTCATCAACCCGCCGATTTCACGACTCGACGTGTTGCGCTGTGCATTAAGTTGATCCGATTCCGCGATCGTGCGGCGTCGCTCTTCATCAGCGTGCGCGAAATCATCAAGCGCTGTTGTGTCGAAGTGTCGCGCGTCGAGCGCCGCGCGCACCTTGTCTAAATTTTCTCTGACGTAATTAAGATCCAACATAAATCAGCGTTTATCTGTGGCTTAGGATTCTTTGTGACTTAGCTCGAAGCGGCACTTAGGACGTCCTGTGCGATCGCAGCGTTCTTCGACAGGGACTTTAACAATTTCTGCGACTAGAGTCTCGGCTAAACGACAGACTTCCGGGTGAACCGCGACCGCCGCAGCGAGTGGACACCCGCTACTCACGATCACCAGTTTGTCACCATGCTGCTCAACTTCAGCGGCGCCTCCAATCGCTTCGAGTACTTTCAAAGCAGTCTGCACGCGACCCTCAATTCCATTTCCTGCCGGTGCGCCGGCGGCGAGTGCCCGCCCGACTTCGCGTAAGAGGTCCTCGATCTCGGCCGGCTCCAACCGCGTCTTGAGTACGGTGATGAGTTGATTCAGTAGCGCGTCGTAAGCTTTCGGAAAAAGCTTGTCAGCTTCTTCGGTGAGCACGTAGGTGAAGTGCGGTTTTCTGGGCCCGCGGCGCAGGCCGCTCTGCCTGACCAGCCCATCACGTTCGAGAGTTGAGAGGTGAGCGCGGACGGCGTTGTCGGTGAGGTTGAGTTTTCCCGCCAGCTCTTCGACGGTGCACGGCGCGCTGCGCAGTAAAGTGACGATCTGCCCGCGCGTACTCTCAAAAAAGCGTTTATCGAACGCGATTCCGTCCATCCGGTCTCCGATTCTAGCCTATTTCCAACGAAAACACAAAAAATCAAATAAGTTCTTGACTTATTAAGTAAGAAGAGTATTTTAATTGACTCAGACCTAATTTCTATTCGGGGGACTAAAACAATGGCACAGGCATTTAGTAGTTCAGCCGGAATAACCTCGGCCAGGGCCGAGAGTGTGACTAGTCCCGGCTATCAGGCTTTTCAAATTCTGCGTACGGGTTTTACCGTCGCGCCGATCGTGGCGGGGCTCGACAAATTTTTTCACCTGCTGGTGAACTGGGATCAGTACCTTCCTGCATTCGTCAACAATCTGACCGGCGGTCATGGACACGAGTTGATGCTGGCCGTCGGCGTGATCGAGATCGTAGCGGGCCTCGGCGTCGCGTTTAAGCCGCGACTTTTCGCCTACGTCGTCTCGGCATGGTTGCTGTTGATCGTGATTAATCTACTCATGATTCCCGGCTATTTCGATGTGGCACTAAGAGATTTCGGACTTTCGCTCGCTGCCCTCGCGTTGGCCCGGCTCAGTCAGGAATACGCTTAAGGAGAATGATCATGAACGCGAGTAAAGCAAGACTCAATTCAACAGAGCGCGGCCTGACGAAGATCGCATTATTGCTTTTCGCCGTCGCGATAACGATGGTCTTTGTGATCAGCAGGGGCAGCGAAGCAAGCCCGGTACAGACCACGGAAAGCGAAGTACAGACCGACGCCAACGCTCAGCGAATGCTTGCAGAAGGCAAGCAGACTTTTCGGTTCGACACTTTTGGCGACGAGGCGTTCTGGAGTGACGCACTGCAACTCCATCGCGCGATCGCCGGCGCGAACAACGGAGGTGTCGGTCCGGGCGTCAGCCCTGCTACGGCACTCGCGGTCGGTTTGAAAGTTGACTCAGAAGCCTTACCGGCATCACTTGTCTCGCAGTTAAGGCGCGGCCGCGTGAATCTCAATGATCCCGCCACTACGCTCGCGCTACTCAAACTCAATGCAGTTGTTGGTGTGAAAGGCACTTTCAGAGCGGATGGCGGTCTTCAGTCTGTCGGTATCACTTGCGCACTCTGCCACTCGGTGGTGGATAACTCATTTGCGCCTGGCATTGGCCACCGTCTTGATGGTTGGGCGAATCGCGATCTCAACGTCGGGGCGATTACGGCGCTCAGTCCGAATTTGAAACCAGTTGCGGACTTGCTCGGTGTTGATGAAGCGACTGTGCGGACAGTATTGCAGAGTTGGGGGCCAGGTCGGTTCGACGCGGAGCTATTTCTGGACGGCAAGGCTTTCAGGCCAGATGGCAAATCAGCTTCGACACTGATTCCACCGGCTTTCGGCCTCGTGGGTGTCAACCTTCACACGTGGACCGGTTGGGGCTCGGTCACACACTGGAATGCGTTCGTCGCGAATCTCGAGATGCACGGGCAGGGGACGTTCTACGATCCGCGTCTGAACGATCCAGTGAAATTCCCGATCGCAGCTCGCGCGGGTTTTGGCAATGTACGGAGCAATCCGGACTTGATTACCGCAAAGCTTCCGGCACTTCATTTCTATCAACTCGCGATCCCTGCACCGCCGGCGCCGGCGGGAAGTTTCGATCCGGCGGCAGCAGCACGTGGTGCCGCGCTGTTCAATGGTCAAGCGAAGTGTTCGGTGTGTCATGTGCCGCCGATCTTCACTGAGCCGGGTTGGAACATGCACACAGCCGAAGAGATCGGCATCGACGACTTCCAGGCCAAGCGCTCGCCTGATGAACGTTACCGAACTTCTCCGCTCAAGGGACTCTGGACACACCAGAAAGGCGGCTTCTATCACGACGGACGTTTCGCCACGCTCCGCGACGTGATCGAGCACTACAACAGTTTTCTCGGCACCAATTTGACCGAGCAACAGAAACTCGATCTCGTGGAGTATTTGAAGTCGCTTTAGTCGCACTGTAGGGGTGGCCCTCCGTGGCCACCCCTGCGCGGAACCCAGTGAGGACCATATAAATGACACTGAGACTAATTCACTCCGTGTGGCCGACAGTCGAACGCGTCGCCGAAGCACGACTGCCAACGGAGACGGGCGAGTTTCGCATTATCGGTTTCCGCTCGCTCGACTCCGAGGAAGAGTTTGTCGCGCTTGTAAAGGGTGATCTAAGACCTGACCAACCGAGCCTCGTCCGCATTCACTCGCAATGCATGACCGGCGACGTGTTTGGATCAGTCAAGTGCGACTGTGGCCGCCAAATCCGGGCCGCCATGAAACTCATCGAGGACGAAGGACACGGAGCTATCGTCTACCAGCAGCAGGAAGGTCGCGGCATCGGCATCATCAACAAGATTCGCGCGTACGCGTTGCAGGACGAAGGCGCCGACACCATCGAGGCCAACGAGCGGCTGGGCTTCGTGGCAGACATGCGGCGTTACGAGCAGTGCGCGGAGATCCTGTTCGATCTCGGTCTCCGCGCGGTGCGTGTGATGTCTGACAACCCTGCGAAGATCCAGGCGCTGCGACAAGCCGGGCTGAAAGTTGTCGAGCGCGTGGGTCTCGAAGTGGAGCCGCACGAGTCATTCGTTAACTACCTCAAGACCAAGAAGGAGAAGATGGGCCATCTCGTCAGTGTGGCCTGATACGGCAATGTCGTCTAAAGAAGTTCACCTCGCAAACACCTTCGATCTTCGCGACGGCGAGATGAAAGAAGTCGCGATCGATGAAGTAAAGATCCTGCTGGCGCGTGTTGGTAACAACTTTCACGCAGTCAGTGCGACCTGTCCTCACTACGGCGGACCACTCGCGGAAGGCGCGCTCTGCGGCACTCGCGTCGTGTGCCCGTGGCATCACGCCGCTTTCAACGTCGTCAACGGTAATCTGGAGGATCCACCAGCACTAGACTCACTCGTTTCGTACCAGTTGCGCGTCGAAGGTGAACGGATACTCGTGAGCCTTCCTGAAGAAGTAGAGGACCGGCGCACGCCTGCGATGGTCCAAAGCGATTCATCTGCCGATCCACGACAGTTCGTGATCATCGGTGCGGGTGCGGCGGGATACGCTGCGGCGCAATCGCTACGCGAAGAAGGTTTTCGTGGCAGCGTTGTGATGATCACGCGCGAAGACCGGGCACCTTACGATCGACCGAATCTCAGTAAAGATTACCTGCACGGCCATGCTGAGCCTGAGTGGATGCCGCTTCGTGGTGAAGACTTCTACAAAGAGCACGACATCACACTCCTTCTCAACCGCGAAGTCACCCGGGTTGACGCACACGCAAAGACGATCACCTTCGAGAGCGGCGAGACGATGGAGTACGACGCGCTCCTCGTCGCGACGGGCGGTGCGCCCGTGCGTCTCAACATCACCGGCGCGGATTTAAAGAACGTTTGTGTTTTGCGCAGCTTTGCCGATGCCGACTCAATCATCGAAACGGCTTCGCGTTCTCGTCGTGTAGTTGTCGTGGGCGCGAGTTTTATCGGCATGGAGGCGGCTTACAGCCTGCGCGAGCGAGGTCTTGAAGTAACAGTGATTGCGCCTTCGGTGGAGCCTTTCGAAACCACGCTCGGTCCGGAAATCGGCGCGCTATTCCGGCGTGTGCATGAGAGCAACGGGGTTCGCTTCAAACTCGGTAATATCGTCTACCGCTTCGAAGGCAATCACAACATTGAAGCAGTAGTGCTCGACAACGGCGAGCGCATCGAGACGGACATGGTTGTTGTTGGCGTGGGCGTAAGACCAGTTACGCAGTTTCTTGATGGGGTTGAATTGGACCAGGCGGGGGCCGTGGTTGTTGATTCGCGGCTGCGTGCCGCTGACGGACTTTTTGCTGCGGGTGACATCGCCAGCTTTCCCGATCCGCGCACGGGGGAGCGTTTGCGAATCGAGCACTGGCGCACAGCCCAGCAGCAGGGCCGGACGGCGGCACGCAATATGTTAGGACGCAACGTCGCGTTTGATGCGGTTCCTTTCTTCTGGACGCGACAGTTCGATGTTGGCCTGCTCTACGTCGGACATACGGCGTCGTGGGATGAGATCATCTACCGTGGCGACGTTGCGTCAAACGACTTCCTCGCTTTTTATGTTAAGGACAATCGCGTGCTGGCAGTCGCAGGCATGAATCGCGATCCTGAGATGGCGGCTGCAGAAGAGTTGCTGCGTCTCGATCACATGCCCACACGCGAGCAGCTCCAGCAAGACGACCGCAGTCTTGTGGAAATGCTGCACGCGCCCGAGTCAATTAACGCCTGAGATCGATTACAAGTACCTCACTTGTGGAGTTCGCCCAGTAGTACAAAACCTCCCTCCCGTTAGGAGTGAATATATGGGAGTCGCAGCATCTCCGGTAGTTACATTTCCAGGACCTCGACATAACCAGCGTGTGCAACTCTTCTCAGGGCTTGGATCAGAGGAGCTGAGTCGAATCACGGCGCACGCACGCAGCTCACGCCAGACGCGCGGTGAGTTCATCTACATGCCCGGCGATCGCGCTGAATGCGTCTACATCCTGAAACGCGGAAGAGTGAAACTTTCCGTGCTTTCTGAATCGGGCAAAGAGATCGCGATCGACATCATTCAGCCCGGCGAGATCTTTGGTGAGTTCGCGTTGGTGGACGAGTCGCAGCGCAGCAACCTGGCCCAGGCGCTCGATGATGTGTTGATGTGGGTTTTCTCGAAGCACGATTTTACGAAACTGCTCACGTCTCTGCCGAAACTGTCTTTTAGTTACATCAGGCTCGTCGGCGATCGCAGGCGGCGAATGGAGAAAAAGCTTTCTGACATCACATCGAAAGCTGTGTCGGCACGCATCTGCGAGCTTCTGCACGAGCTTTCAACCAGCTCCGTCGAATTTGAAACGACTGCGACCAATTACATCGTGCCGCTCACTCATCAAGATGTAGCAAGTCTCATCGGTGCCGCGCGTCAAACTACTACCACCGTGCTCAACGATCTAGAACGTCGCGGCATCATCGAGTTAGGCCGCGGTTCGATTCGCGTCAAGTGTCTCAAACAGCTCCAGACGTACGCCGCTTTTTAGGGTGGTGCCCTAAATTAAACTATCTCTGCGGTTCTCTGTGTATCTCTGCGTCCTCTGCGTTAAAGAGCCATTTCAACGCAGAGAACGCAGAGATACACAGAGACCGCAGAGAAATCTGAACTTAGGGCACTACTCTTTTTAGCTTTTTGTGGTTTGCGTTTTTGTTGCTTTGTCGCGGCGCTGACAGTCGCTCAAAAGCTCTTCCTACATGATGCGCTCCTCGTTTGAGAGACATACAAAGAGGAGCTCACCAATCATGAAAAATAGAAGAACTTCAACCTGGACACTCTGGCTCGCTGTTGTCGCACTCGCGCTGACGATGGTGGCCGTTCTTAATGTAAACACGCGCGTTTCCGCAAGTGGCGGCAACGATCTCGGCACATCACCATTCGACTTCAGTGATGCCGCCTACCGCGCACACGGCATCGTTCCTGAAAACATCGTACTGCGTGTCGGTACGGCCGCTCGCACCGGCGATTTCGTCGTCGATAACAGCAACACCGATCCGAACCGCACAAACATCCGAACCATCGAAACCACGCCCGGTACGACCGGCACGAGTGGTTTGACTTACGCAAACATTTTCGGCGTGCTCAATTTTACGAGCTTCGAGCACGACGCCGCAGGTGGTCTAACTTCGCGCGGCCAGGCCGCCTTCGACACTGCCGAGCACTTCCGTGTGTTCATCTTTCCGAAAGCGTCGAACGGCTCAATCCTCGATCCGTTTCTCCCGAACAAACGTCAGGACAACGTTTTCGACACACGCGACGGCTACTTCTCAAACGATCCACTCGGGATGTGGCTCGCCGTTTGGGTCGTCTACACACCGAAAGCTTTCACCACCGAGGGACGCAAGGAACTCGATCCGATTGCCGCTACTAACGGTCGTGATCTCGACGGCACGGCGATTCTGACGAGCCCGTCGCAGATCGATAACCTCGCGTCCAAAGGCCTGGTCGAGTTGCGCACACGTCCTGTTAACGACGGTGTGTTTCGTTGGGTCATCTGCCCGATTCCCGAGGATCCACGCAACGGCTTCATTCGTCCGGACGCTTTCATCCGCGATGTGAAGCGCGCTGACGGCACGCCTGTTTTCCCGGCGCTTGGCAACAACTTCCGTTGTTTGCAGCAGACCGGCGACTGGTGCGACTAAACAGCTCTTTAATAGGTCCTATATGCCCTATAGGACCTATTACTTTTTGTGGCGAGGGGCCTGATGTGTTATTTAGAGGCTCATGTCAGAAAAACAATTTGCAGGTCGCGTGGCGATCGTTACTGGTGGCACACGCGGCATCGGACGGGCCATCGCGCTCGAACTAGGAAAACGTGGTGCTGATGTCGCTTTCAATTATGCGAAGAGTGCGGAAGCGGCGGACAGTTTGAAATCGGAGCTTGACGCGTTAGGCGTACGCAGTCTCTCGGTGCAGTGCGACGTGGCGAGCACTGAAGCCGCCGCGGCGATGGTCCAACAGGTGAAAGAAGCATTTGGCCGCATCGATTTCCTCGTCAACAACGCCGGGATCACGCGCGACAATCTCATCCTGCGCATGAAGGAAGCCGACTGGGATGAAGTGCTCAACACGAACCTGAAAGGTGCTTGGAACTTCGCGAAAGCAGCGTTGCGGACGATGTTGCGACAGGACAGCGGCGGATCGATTCTCAATATCTCTTCGATCAGCGGTGAAGTCGGAATGCCCGGACAGTCGAACTATTCAGCTTCGAAAGCGGGAATGGTCGGGTTGACGAAATCTCTTGCGAAAGAGGTTGCGAGCCGAAAGGTCACAGTCAATGCGCTCGCGCTGGGCATGGTCGCGACCGACATGGCGGGCAAGCTCGACGAAACCTACCAGGCGAAGATACGCGAACAGATTCCGCTCGGGCGCTTTGCAGAGCCGGATGAGGTCGCACGCATCGCTGCCTTTCTGTTGTCAGATGATGCTCGCTATATAACCGGACAAGTGATACAGGTTGATGGCGGGTTAGCGATGTAGTTTTATTTAATACTCTTTACGTCCGCCGGCTTGGCGAAGAGATTATCCGCAAACCGCTGGTTGTACTGCACTGACTCGTAGTTGATCCGCGAAGTTTGTTTGCCGTTGACGAAGTGGTCTACGACCCACGGCGCGGTGACGCCGTCGACGGTGATGAATTTGAAGAGTTGATCTTCTTCAGTCATCCAGACCATGTCGCCGCTGTCCATGTCCTTTCGCTCACGCTTGTAGATGATCTTCGCTGGAAGACCATCGCGCGCGCCAAACTCATACTCGATCCACCAGTCATCCGGAAACACCATCCGGATTGTTTCATTGCGCTTGCCCACTCCAGCTTCACGCCGGCCGATGTAGGTGATCTTGCCGCCGTCCTTCCTCCAGTAGCCGCGCAACAGATACTCGAGACTCGTCCGGATCGCTTGTTTGAACTCGTCGACTTGTTTGGGCGTCTGATCTGAAATCTTCTTTACTGCACCATCAAACATCCAACCAGTGTCGCCGGTGTTTGTCTGGATCGTTTTAATGCCTGCACCGCTAAACTCCGTGCGCTCGTGATCGGGATACGCGATGTAGTCGAGAAAGCGCGCGGGTATCTGCGAGATGCCGTCTTTGAAGGTTGTGTAAAAGCCCTTGCCGACGACTGTTTGGACGCCGAGATACTTCGGACCGCCGAGCGATTCGATAGCGCGATCAATGATCTGTTGAGATTTCTCGTCGACCGATGGCGATGGGGCAGGGGACTGCGCAAAAAGTAAGGAGATTATCAGGAGGAGGATCATGTTTTACAGGATTACAGGATTTGCAGGATTTACAAGATGAATCATGTCAATCTTGTAAATCCTGTCATCCTGTCTAATTAAATTCGGGCTTGGGGCTCTCGTCCGGCTTCACAACAACTTCACCATTCTCCACATCAACGCGGAAACGTGACGCGGTCTTCCACAAACCGGTAAGCGGAAGTTTCACCTTCTCGTCGATGTGTCGCTTCAGGAAGCGCGCACCGTAAGCCGTGTTGAAACCAGCCTCAGTAAGCATGTTCACTGCCGCTTCAGTAACCTCGACATACTTGCCTTGTCGCTCCATCTGCCGTCGCAATTTCTCAAGATAGAGTTTCGCGATCTGGCGAACCTCATCCATCGTCAATGGTGAGAACACGACAATCTCGTCGATCCGGTTCCGAAATTCCGGTGAGAATCTCTGCTCCGAAGCTTTCATCACTTCGTTCTTCACCGCGCGGAAGTCAGCCGCCGTCTTGGTGCCGAAGCCTAATGGTTTCTCAAACTTCTTGAAGTTCTCCGAGCCGAGGTTCGAAGTCATGATGATGATCGCGTCCGAAAGATAAACTTTCTTGCCGCGCCCATCCGTCAGCCAGCCTTCGTCAAAAGCCTGTAGGAACAGGTTCATCAA
>DASTTS010000293.1:0-3754 GCA_035760085.1 Pyrinomonadaceae bacterium | reverse complement strand
GCTACGATCGACGCGTTTGGCCCGCCCGGATTTACGAGCACTTTGTTCCCGAGCACGAGTGGCGACTCGCTGATTCCCCACGTGATATTCTCACCACCAAATTCCTTCAGCACGTTCTTCGTCCAAACGACCTTGCCCGTGCGTGCTTCGAGTGCCGAGAGCTGGCCGTTGCCACCGAGCGCGTAAACTCGATCGCCATCGACTGTCGGCGTCCCTCTTGGACCATCGCCGCGATCATTCCGAAAGGCGGAGCCGTGCGCAGTGGCCCATGCTTCTTTTCCCGTCGCGACATCGAACGCAACGACAAACTCGCGATCGCCACGCAGCCCCATCGTGAATAACTTGCCGTCCGAGATCGAAAACGACGAGTAACCGCGTCCTGCGCCCGCGGCCTTCCAGACAAGTGGCGGACCTTCAGCGGGCCATTGCTTCAGTAGTCCTGTTTCTTTCGAGATGCCGTCGCGATTTGGACCACGCCACTGCGGCCAGAGCGCAGCCGTCTGGGCCATCGCCTGCGACGCCAAAACCAATAACGCAATCGTTGCCGGCAACAATAACCTGCGTTTCATTCTGATCTCCTTCGTGTGGAAACTCTAAATGCGGGGAGACACGAAGATGCCGCTTAAGACGACGGCTTGTAGTACAACACCAAACCACCGCCCACTGCGGCCAACACAAACCCGAGATAGAGCAACGGATTCGGCGAAGTCTTCGGCGGATGCAGCCACATCGAATACAACACGTTCACGAGCGGGGCTCCCGCGAAGACGAGCGGCATTACGTAAGTCGGTAAGCCGCCTGATCTGAATGCGAAGATGATGCAAACGGCTCCGGCAGCACCAAGCGCGCCCGCGATGGTCGCTCCGACTGAGCCCTTCATCGTGAAGCCGTTAAGCTGACCCTGCGAAGAAAGCGTGACGACAGGCACCAGCACACCAATCAGGAAATAAGCGATCCCCACACACAACAGGGCGCGCATGGGATTGCCGAGCTCCACCTGGCCGCGATGCAAAGCAGGACCATACAAGCCCCACGACAGCGCCGCACCCAGAGCGAAAAGGATCCAAAGCATTAGGACCTCCAAAATGATGAGAGAGTCTCCCGCAAAGACGCAAAGGCGCAAAGAAAACCACTGGGAAATACTTTGCGCCTTTGCGCCTTTGCGGGAGTAAATCTGAAACTCAACAAATACTTTTGCCGTAAGTCAATGACAGTTCCGCGCATTCTAACATCAGTGGCTTAGACATAATAGCAACTCATTTGCTAAGGTCTCGCAAACACGCAGGCCATCCGAAATCTTGAACGAGGAGCCCTTATTTTGAAGTCGAACTTCCGCATTCTCTTTCTGGTTGTTCTTTCTCTGCTGGTACCGGCCACAATTGCAGCGCAAACGCACCGCGGCTCGCTGCGAGGCACGATCTACGACCCGAACAAGGCCGTGATTCCTGGCGCGACCGTGACTGTGACGAGTGTTGCCACCGGAGAAGCTCGGACTACGACCAGCGATCGTAGCGGCGACTATGCAGTCTCTTCTCTCGCAGCCGGCGTGTATCAGGTTGACGTTGAGGGTAGCTCCTTTCAAAAGCACAGCGAGCGAATCGAGATCCTCGTCAATCAGGAACAACGATTGAACATTAGTCTCAGTCCGAGCGGTCCTGCTCCACAAGTGATCGACTCAACCTACGATGCGCAGTTGAAAAAGGATACAGCCTCACTCGGCACCGTGATCGAGAACCGTCAGATTACCGGATTGCCTCTCGATGGTCGAAACTTTTACGAGCTCGCTTTGCTCGTGCCTGGCGCCGTGCCGCCGGCACAAGGCTCGGCTGGTTCAGCTCGTGGCGATTTTGCGTTCAGTGTTAATGGCGCGCGCGAAGATGCAAACAACTTCCTGCTCGATGGTGTCTACAACATCGATCCGAAGCTGAACACTTTCGGTGTGCGGCCGTCGGTCGAGGCGATCCGTGAGTTTGAGATGCTGACGAGCACGTACGATGCATCGTTCGGTCGCAATCCCGGCGCGCAGGTGAACGTGATCCTGAAATCCGGTTCGAACGATTTTCACGGCTCGGCGTTTGAGTTTCATCGCAACGCCGCGCTCGATGCGCGCAACTTCTTCGCGCCCGCATCCGAACCGAAACCGAAGTACATTCGCAACCAGTTTGGTGGTGCGTTCGGCGGTCCGATCAAACACGACCGCACGTTCTTCTTTGTCGACTACGAAGGCACACGCTCTCGCGAAGGCATCACGCGTATCACCAACGTCCCGACCGCGCTCGAACGCGTTGGCAACTTTTCGCAAAGCGTGTTCGGCGTGCCGACGAATCCGTTCACGGGCATGCCTTTCACTAACGGCATCATTCCTGACTTCTTTATCAATCCCGTCGGCCGTGCGATTGCCGCGCTTTATCCGCTGCCCAATCGCAACGTTCCGTTTCAAAACTTCGTCTCGTCACCGATCTTGCGCGACGACAACGACAGCTTCGACGCCCGCGTCGATCACAAGCTGACTGACCGTGCTGATCTCACGTTCAGATATAGTTTTGGTGATCGCGATTTGTTTGAGCCGTTCACGGGTCCAACTTTCTCGCTAGTGCCGGGTTTTGGCGACACGGTGAAACGTCGCAGTCAGAACGGCATGGGCACGCTGACGCTCGTGCTGACGCCGAATCTCGTGAACGAAAGTCGCGTCGCGTTTAGTCGCGTGGCGGCGTCCGTCACGCAGGAAGCCAGCGTGCTGAATTCCGAGGTTGGCCTGCCCACGATTTCACCCCGCGAGCGCGACTTGGGGCTGAGCTTCATCACGATCACAGGCTTCTCACCGCTCGGTGACGAAGGCAACAATCCGCAGGACAGCGTCACGAACGTTTACCAGTTTCTGAACAACTCGAGCTACGTTCACGGCAATCACCTGTTCAAATTCGGCGCGGATCTGCGATTTTCGCAGCAGAATGCTTTTCGAGATGTTGAGTCACGCGGGCGTTTGCAGTTTTCGCCATTCTTCCAACTCACCGGCAATGCGCTGGGCGATCTTCTGCTCGGCTTCCCGCTGTTGACGAGTGTGGCTCGCGTCGATAATCCGCAACGGATCCGCACCGAGAGCTACAACTTCTTCATCAACGACAGCTATCGCGTCACGCAACGACTGACGCTCAATGCCGGCGTGCGTTACGAGTACAACTCGCCGCCCGTCGATGCTGACGATCGTGCCAATGTTTTTGACGTCGCGACGCGGAGTTTGGTGCAGGTCGGCACGAACGGTGTTCCGCGCAGCGGCTTCGATGCCGATAAAAACAACTTCGCGCCACGCGTCGGGTTCGCGTGGTCCGTCGGCGAAAAGACTGTGCTGCGCGGTGGTTACGGCATCTACTACGATCAGTCGGCGCTCGCTCCGGCTGAAGCGCTTTATTTCAACTCGCCGTTCTTCGACAACAACATCTTCTTCTCGTTGCCGGGCCTGCCACTCACGCTCGCCGATCCGTTTCCGTCGTTCTTCCCGTTCCCGCTGCCCGATTCCGCGCTCGCCATTCAGCGCGATTTGCGTACCGGTTACATGCAACATTGGAACTTCAACATCGAACGACAGCTTGGCAGTCGCAGTGTGCTCGAAGTGGCGTACGTCGGCTCGAAGGGTACGAAGCTGCTGACGGCTCGCGACATCAACCAGCCGCAGCCCAGCGTGCTGCCGCCCGGTCTTCCGTTCGTGCCGCGACCCGATCCGCGTTTCGACGACATTGATCTGCTCGAGTCACGC
>DASTTS010000292.1:0-17172 GCA_035760085.1 Pyrinomonadaceae bacterium | reverse complement strand
CATGAACTCCCATCGTTGACCAGGCCGCCTACCGCTCCCTGTACCGACTGTGCCCACGTTGGTGACGGGCTGTGGCTAGTCCGGTTGTCGGACTCTTCCCGCGTTAATATCCTGAACAACAATCTTCGTGAGTACGTTAAGGCTGTAAGTTGCAAGTATGTTCACTTTACTCAAACTCGAGCTCGAGAAGTTGTTTCGCGCGCGGAGCTTTTATCTCTCGTTCCTTGTCCTGATTGGCTTCGTGGCCCTCATGCTTTGGGGGTTCTACACCTACGCTGCGCGCAAGACAGGCGGTGAAGCGGTTGAGCAGTTCAAGTACACATACGAATCGAAGCAATACTTCAACGGATTGACGTTTGCGCTCTACTCGCTGCTTTTCTCATTTACGTTACTGCTCCCGATCTTCGTTTCGATGAGCGCGGGCTCACAGATCGCGGGTGAAACACGCTCGGGTACGCTGCGAATGATTTGTACGCGCCCGATCTCGCGTGCGTCGCTGATCATGTCGAAGTTTCTGGTGACTGCACTTCACGCCGCCCTCCTATTGACGTTCTTTATCGGCTTGAATTTGTTAGTCGGTTTGATCTTCGTCGGCTGGGGCAATCTCGAGCTCTATCCTGGTCCACTTAATCTCGTTGACGCGCCAGGCAAGATCATGCGCGACGAGGCACTCATGCGGTTCGGTTACGCCGTACTCTCAGGCACGTGGGCCCTGCTCGTTATCGCCGCCCTCGCACTTCTTTGTTCAGTCGTTTTCGATTCACCCGCGCAAGCTATCGTGATGACGATTGCGGCTTATTTAACGCTCTACATCGTGGGGCGAGTGGAGTTCTTCGAACACCTGCGGCCGTACTTTTTTACTACCGATATGGACTTCTGGCGCGATGTGTTCAAGCCGGAAATTCCGTGGCAGAGTTTATGGCACTACGCATCCGTCTGCGGCGCGTACACCGCGGGCCTATTGCTGACCACAGTGATAATCTTCGAGCGTAAAGACATCGTTACCTGATATGTGGGTGAAATTGATCCTGCTGCTTCTGTTTTGTCTGATGATTCTGGGCGCGGTCCACTTCGCACAGCCGCGCGAGTCCGAGCAGCCACGCTTGTCGAATAAGACTGTTCATTCACTCAAGCTGCTCACGTGGAACATCGGTTATGCCGAACTCGAAGACGACACACGCGCGCATGACAAAGACCTGCCGGCAGTTGCAGAGGTGATCTTACGTGAAGACGCAGACGCCGTTGCGCTTCAGGAACTGACGGGCAACGCGCAATTGAAGACTTTGCTTGGTCTGTTACAAGGAAAATACCGGGGCGCAGTCGCGCAGCAGGGAAGGTCGGATAGATTCGAGGCGGTACTGGTTAAAGATACCGGTGCGAGATTCACTCCCGTGCCCGTTGGCGATCGATACGCGCTTGGAGTTTCATTCAAACCGCGCGATGACGCACCGCAAGTTCTGGTCTTGAGTGCTCATGCTGATGCGTTCAACGCAGCTCGCCGCCGCACCTACACTGAAGCTTTGATCGATTGGGCCGAGGATCGCGCGCAATCGTCCAGGGTCTTCATCGCCGGTGATTTCAACTTCGAGCTCAAAGCAGGCAACGAGACGAATCTTTACACCGACAATCTGAAACACGATAGCGAATCTTACAGCCATATTCTGCGGCACTTTCGCGACCTGGGACGCGCGGCCGGCGATACAGCCATCAACGATCGCCGCATTGATTACGTTTTTGGTCCACCCGCACTCGAACACGTCGGACGAGTGGAAGTCTTGCGTAACGCGGCGGTCGGGCGCATGGACCACTGGCCGTTGCTAGTGGAAGTAGGTCTTTGATACCGATGTCCGACGTAGCGCTACAGACTGAGAACTTGACGAAGCGTTTCGGCGCACGCACGGCAGTCAATCGCCTGACAATACGTGTTGAGCGAGGCGACATCTATGGTTTTCTTGGACCAAACGGAGCAGGGAAGTCTACGACCCTGAGAATGTTGCTGGGTTTGGTACGTCCCACCTCGGGCGTGATCAAATTTCCGGTGCGCGCTTCGAGTTGGGAATACCTGCGAGCCCGCTCGCGCATTGGCGCAATCATCGAGACACCAGCGTTCTATGAGAATTTTTCGGGGCGCAGGAATTTGCAATTGCTTGCGTCGTTGTCGGGTGGTGTGCAAAAGAAGCGCGTGGATGAGGTGCTCGAAATCGTTGATCTGCGCGATCGTGCGCAGGATCCGGTGAAGGTTTATTCACTGGGCATGCGACAGCGTCTCGGAATTGCACAGGCGCTCTTGCCAACACCCGAGCTGATTATTCTTGACGAGCCGACGAATGGTCTCGATCCGCAGGGAATACACGAGACGCGAAACCTGATTCGTCGATTGCGCGATGAATACAAGTTGACGGTATTGCTCTCGAGTCATTTACTCACCGAGATCGAACAGCTTTGCAACCGCGTTGGCATCATTCACGAAGGACGTCTGCTTTATGAAGGTGGGCCGGAGGCGCTGGTCGCACCTACCTGCCTCTACAAAGTTCGTGTCGACAACTTGACTGCCGCTTTTGATTTACTGAGTGGAGAACCTGGTGTTACGGTTAGTCGCAACGGCGCTTCGTCATTGCAGGTTGATGCGGACGCGGAACACATCGCTGCCGTTAACACACTGTTAGTCGGAAACGGAATCAAGGTTTACGAGCTAAGCCCGGCTCAGGAGAGCCTGGAAGAAGCATTCCTCCGTTTGACTAAACCAGTTGCTGCGCCGTCGCAGGAGGAACAATGAGTTATTCAATCGATAAAGAAGCGCAGCATGAGCGCGCGCAAGTTGCCCTGACTATTAATCGTCTCGGGTTGGGCTGTCTTTTTATCTGGGTATTTTTTGAGAATCTCGGAAAGGGTCTTTACAGCCCTTCCGGTTACTCCGGATTGATCAACCACTACATAGAAAAGGGCCACGCGCCCCAATTGCTGAAGAGCATCATGGCGTTCATGGCGAGTCACGCCACCTTTACTGGTCCAATACAAGGCGTAACGGAAATCACGTTTGGAGTTCTTTTGCTGATCGGGCTCCTGACCCGGCCCATCGCACTCGGAGCATTTTTGTTTCTAAGCACGCTCTGGGTCGCTGAATGGGGCACGGCATGGATTTGGGAGTTATTGATTCCCATGATAGTGGCGCTGTCTTTGGCGATTGGATCAGCCGGACGCAAATGGGGAGTCGACCAGCTATTAGCGCGTCGTTATCCACGATCTTTGCTTTTCTAGTGGTTTTTCTGTATGGCGAGCCGGGCGAACGTGACGAGAATACGAGTCGCAGCTAACACCGACCCGCGCACCGTTCCGGCGATTTTTGACTGACCTCCCGCGCGTCGTCGATAGTCCACCGGTACTTCCATCGTGCGCACACGCGCCTGCGCCGCACGCATCTGCATCTCCAATGGCCATCCATATGTTTCTTCGCGCAGATTGAGCCTTTCTAAGGTGTCGCGACGAATCGCACGGAAAGGTCCCATGTCAGTCGAGCGAACGCTGTACAAAATCTGTAGCATAAACCCGATCATGTACCCGGCGATGACCTGATGAAAGTTCATGCTGCCCGCTTCACGCTTGCCCCGCGTTCGCGAGCCAATTACAAAATCCGCAGCTCCTTCGATGATCGGTGTGACCAGTCGTTCCATCATCTCCGGACAATCGCTGCCGTCACCATCGAGAAATACAATGATCTCACACTCTGGCGAGATTGAGCGCAGTCCGGCGCGAAATGCGCGCCCATATCCGGGAACCGGCTCGTTCACAACGCGCGCGCCGGCCGCACGCGCAACTTCTGCCGTTCGATCCCTGCTGCCGTTATCGACCACCACGATCTCGTCGGCTAGATCGCGGGGGACAGACTCGATCACTTTTCCGATAGCTGCCTCTTCGTTCAGCGCGGCGATGATGATGGAGATGTATGGCTTCGAGTTTTGATTACCCATGAATCGGAAATAGCTTCAGGTCTTCTCTGCGCCCTCTGCGTCTCTGCGCGCTCTGCGTTAAAGTAAGCCGTCGGACATATTTAAAACGCTCGCCACAAATAGCAGCCTAAAGGCTGAGCTCTGAACCTTTGGGACAGATTCGTTGTAGTCCTTCACTCTCAATTATCGCTTCCAAAAAAGCACGCGTGTGAGGCGCGGGATAGGCTCCGTTCGACGGCGACGTGAAGAATAGTTCTTTACACAGTCGAGCAAGCGTTTCTGCATCGTCAACGTCATACCAGGGCGGTAGCAATTCAACTGGTAGATCAATTTCTGCTGCGCGTTGTCTGGTGCGTGCGAGCACGTCGGAGGTGCTCCACGCAATTTCGTTGAAAAGGTTGCGGTGCGCGTGTTTCAAACCGATCAGGTAGTAGCCACCGTCTTCCGCGGCTCCAAGCACCACCCGATCACCGTCGTTCGCGAGTGACTCAAGCGCTCGGATTAAGATCGATCCCGGTAGCGTTGGACTATCCGAGTTGATGAGACAGACGGCGCCATAACCTTGTCGCAAAAGATCGTCAGTGGCGTTGCAGAGACGCTCGCCCAGATGTGCACCGCGCTGGGCCAGAAATGAGAATCGTTCCGGTAAGACCCCGGCAAACGCTGATTCTGAACCAGCAGGCGTATAAACCACCAGACCGGATGCCGCTTGTGTCTCACTAATACTGTCGATGTTCGCGGCCATGTCGCGGAGAAAACATGTATTGAGTGCCGCCGCTTCTCGCGCCGTCAAAGGTGGCACGAGCCGAGTTTTCACTTCACCCTCAAGAGGTGCTTTGGCCATCAGTCCGAGCGCGCAAATCGTCATATCCGGATTTTATCCGTATAATCCGTGTCTACAAAAATCATTAAGAGAGGTGCGCTCATGACCCATGATGCGGCCGTTTCAAAAGCACGGGAGATTGCCAGTGGTGTGCTCGCGCCAGCCGCCGGACAAAACGACACCGCAGGCCGCTTTTCTACGGAGGCTATCCAGTCGCTTGGCGAGTCTGGATTGCTGGGACTGTTGTTGCCTGCGGATCTTGGTGGTGCCGGGTTAGGTCCACGCACGTTTGCCGTTGTGACAGCGACACTCGCGGAGGCCGATGCTTCTGTCGCGATGGTCTATGTTATGCACATTCTCGCCACCGTGAGTATCGCGTCAGCGCGTCCGGGCTCGACCACAGCAATGACGCCCATACTTCAGGAGATTGCCGCGGGCCGTCATTTATCAACTCTCGCTTTCAGTGAAGCCGGATCGCGCAGTCACTTCTGGGCGCCGATCTCGCGTGCACAGCGGAATGGTGACGGTGTCCATATCAGCGCCAGAAAATCCTTTGTCACCAGCGCAGGCCAGGCACAGAGTTATGTTGTTTCTGCTCTTGCGCCTGAAGGAGCCGGACCAACCGATTCGACGCTCTATCTCGTTGTAGCGGGGACACGTGGCTTATCAGTTGCGGGGCGGTGGGACGGTTTAGGACTTCGCGCCAACGCCTCGGCGCCGATGGCGCTTGAAGAGTGCGCGGTTCCATCCGATTTTCAGCTCACTGACGATGGCGCTGGTTTTCCCACGATGCTGAACGTGGTGCTGCCGCTATTCAATTTGGGGACGACAGCGGTCGCCCTTGGATTATGTCGCGCCGCAGTATCCGGGACCACCGCGCATCTCAAGAGCGCCAAGTTCGAACACCTCGGCCAGAGCCTCGGTGAGAGTCTTCCTACTCTGCGCGCGCAGCTCGCGGCGATGCAGATCGAGACGGATGGTCTGGCCGCACGTCTCGACGATGTAATCGATCATCTCGAGAATCCGCGCGAGACCACGATGCTGCGCGTGCTTGAATCAAAAGCCGCCGCAGGCGAAGCCGCCATCAGTGTTACTTCAACCGCAATGCGCGTCTGCGGTGGTGCGGCGTTCTCGAAACAGTTGGGCGTCGAACGTGTGTTCCGTGATGCGCACGCCGGCGCGGTAATGGCGCCAACGGGTGATGTGCTGCGCGAGTTTATCGGGAAGTCTCTATTAGGATTGCCACTGTTTTAGACGGGAGATCTATGAGCGAAACAATCTGGGTGGGAGCTGTTGCGTACGATCCGAAGGTGGTCACGATCTGGGAGGGAATGCGAAGCTATTTTCACGAGGAAGCGCACCTGCCGGTTGAGATTGTATTGTTTCAGAGTTACGAGGCTCAGGTGCTTGCACTGCTCGCTCAGGCCGGTGAGCCCGTGCCGCGTATCGACATCGGCTGGAACACAAACCTCGCCTACCTCCAGTCAGAGGAATGGAGTGACCACGCGTGTCGTGCGATTGCCATGCGAGACACCGATCTGGGTTGGATGACCAAGATCGTCGCGGTTGCGGGTGGTCCAATTTCCACGCTCGCAGACGTAAAAGATCGAACCCTCGCGCTTGGTAGCCGCGACAGCGGACACGCCGCGATTCTTCCCGTTTACTTCCTGGAGCAGCAAGGTATGCAAGAAGGAAGAGACTACCGGACGCTGCGCTTCAACTCCGACCTGGGCAAACATGGTGATACGGGGACGAGCGAAGTGGATGTGGTGCGTGCTGTCCTCGACGGTCGAGCAGACGCCGGCGCTATCGGCAGTCCCTTTTGGAACACTGTGCGCAACGAACACCTCGTACCTGAAGGCGGGCTTGTTGAGATATGGTCGTCTCCGGCCTATAACCACTGTATGTTCACGGCGAGACCTGATCTCGACCCCGAACAGGAGCGCCGTTTTGTCGAAGCGCTCTCTGAAATGAGTTACGACAACCCGAAACATCGCGTGATACTCGACGCTGAGGGTCTGCAACGCTGGCTACCGCCTCATCTCGATGGTTACGCTGCCTTGCGGGAAGCTGCGGATCAACAGGGGTTCTTCGTTAAGACATCTAATGTCACGCGCAGTTGAAGATGCGCGCTAATTTATTTGCGTGTTCGCGTTCGCGGTCGAATGCGCGGCGCACGGCTGCGAAGGATTCGGAGAGAGGAAAGATGTCGCGCGTGACCAGCAGATCGTTATCTTCCGCTCCCACCGGATGCCAGTACACACCTTCAGCCGTAATCGTGATCTCCGGCACTAGATCCGTTCGCGTAAGTGCGACGCCTTCACTTGCCGCACCTCGTAAAGCGATCCGCCGAACGACTCGATCTTCTTCTGCAATCTTCTCCTGATCAAGAAACTGACGGAACTCCCCGGCCTCGGCATCGGTTGAAACAGTAGCTGCCAGTCGCACTCGAAACCCGAGGGCACGAGCGATTTGAATACCTTCTCGTGTTCGTGCCCATGTTCCGGATCCGCGATGTAGATCGTGGCCCTCCGGTGTCGCGCTGTCGAGGCTGATTTGCAGAACAACTCGATCACGTGGCAACGCTCGCAAGGTCTCGGCACGACGTCCGGTAAACAACATTCCATTCGTCAGTACCGTTGTCGGAGCGGCAGCCGCGCAAGCAACCAGAATCTCGCCGATATCTTCGAGAAGAAACGGCTCGCCTCCAGTGACGAAGATCTCCTTCACACCGAGCTGCATGGCTTCGCGTGCGATTCGTTGTACGCGCTCGAGTCCCAGTTCTCGTCGCGGTGCAGTGGGCGATGAACGCACACAGCAATAGTCGCAGCGCAGGTTACAGTCGAAATTCGTGTAGAGCCAGAGTCGCGAGCCCACCGGTCGGTTGTCTTCAGTAGGAATCGCTCCACTACGGAAGATCCACCGCGGCCGGCCATTTTCGATCGTGGCTTCAAGCAGTGTGTTTCCGGTGAAGCGGCACCACGTTTCCAACTCCGGTCCAATGCTCGCGTCGTCAGCAATCACACCGACCAGATCCCCGGGGCCGCTGCGTTGCAACACCGCGAGCAACTCCGGCAGCAGGCCCGTTGCGAACGTCTTCTGCTTAACATCCAGATCGATATCAGCTCGCATGACTCACTGCGCGTTAATCCAGTTATCTGATCCCGTTACTTTCACCGCCACATCCGTGATAAAGATTCTTACGTTGTTTCCGTCTGCCGTACCGTTGTGGTCCGTTGAGATCAGGAGCGGGCCGGCTTTCTTGTAGCCTTCCCAGGTGGTGATAACCGTGCTCGGCTTCTTCGGTCCGCCGCGATGGTAGACGAATTGCTCGACGCGGTTGTCTTTGCCGACGTAGAGATCCCACTGGTCGCCGGGCGTGTAACCGCCGTCCGAGGGATACTTCACCGCAACCAGCTCGGCCGAGCCGTTTCCCTGCGGCAACTGTTTGATACCTTGATTGGTGGCGGTGGCGCTTTTGTCCCAGTAAGCATGGAACGGGAACAGCAGCCAGTAGTTGTCGTTTACGAACGCAGGATCGACTTCGTTCTTAACATTATCAGGTTGGCTGTTCAATTGAGAGCGAAGATAGGTGACTCTTACAGGCTTTCCATCCTTATCTTTTCCTTCATAAGAAACCTGATCCTTTTTAGGTTCCCAAACCCACGAACGCGAGAGATTCACTCCAGGAAACTGTGCGTTCCACGTATAACGAATCGCTTCAACTTGTCCGAACGAATCAAGCCCATAGGTTTTTGCAACCTGTTCGATAGTAAAGCCCTGTGGCTTGGGACTCTGTTCAGCAACCGGCTGAGGCGTCTGCGAACAGGAGGTAAATGCGAGGATAAATGCGAAAAAAATCAGAAAACGGATCGCATGTGAATGACCGAACTTCGGCATGGCCTCCTCCTCATGGTCCAAAGATGATTGACGGGGGTTGAGGAAAGTTTACGACAATCGTGTCGCACCGTCACTTCCACACACCGCCAGCTAAAACCACTCTTAGGAAAATTTAGGAAATCTAAAGGACCTCTTGCCGCTCGCGTGTTAATTACGTGACGTCCGAATCGAGGTGGAGTTTCCAGCGAAGTCGTCCTGCCTAAACCTCATCGCGAGTGCGTAAGGTGGACGAGCCACTTCCCCCTTTCGCTGATCACCTATCTGCGACAACAACCGATCGAATCTCCAGGAGTGCAAAGCCGTGAAACGCATTTATCGCCGGATGCTTTTCTTGTCCCCTCTAGTGCTGCTCGTCGTTCTTTTCATCTTCCACCAAACCATTCCCTCGGATGCAGCCACATCCACCAATGAAGAGAACAAGAGTGGTGCGGTAACGCCGGTTCTCGATCACGTAGTGAACGGAATCTGGCGCGAACAACTCCCTCCAGCCAACAAATTCCACAGCTACCTGTTACAAGGCGGAGGATCCACAGCGACAACATACCTTGTCGGTGAGTGGAGATTCGACGAAGCCAGTGGCGTGTCAACGGCCGATGCCTCGGGCAAGGGCGGCAACGCTACTTTGCAAAATGGACCAACGTGGAACAGCGGCAGGTATCGAGCCGGCCTGAGATTCGACGGCGTCGATGACTACGTGCAGGTCGGTGCAAGACCCGCACTGGTTGTGAGTAACGCCATGACCATCAGTGCATGGATCTATCCGACCGGCACGGGATCCTCGGGCGTGGACGTTTTCGTCAACAAGGAAGGCGAATATGAGATCGCGCGCTTTAGTGATGGCACGATCCGCTGGGCCATCGCGAATACTGCACCGGGCTGGGCCTGGGTAAATACAGGATTCGTCGCACCGCTTAACCGGTGGACGCACGTCGCGTTCACCTACAGCTTCGGCCAGGCGAAGACATACGCAAACGGCGCTCTCGTACACACCTACAACGGTAGTGGACCCATAAGTGATGTGGAACCGGCGATGAACGACTTTCGCATCGGCGGGCGGCAGATCAATCAAAATTTTTTCACAGGACTCATAGACGAAGTCTCCGTTTACAGCCAAACACTCAGCGCCGCCGACGTGCAGCAGGTATTTCAAGGTTCAGTGCCTGGAAACCTCGCGATTGGCAAGCCGGCAACGCAGTCGAGCACCGGTTGGGATTCACCAGCGAGCCGCGCCGTCGACGGCAATACCGACGGCGATTGGTACCACGGTTCGGTATCTCACACCGACTACAACGACCAGGCGTGGTGGCAGGTAGATCTGGGAAGTGTTCAGAAGATCAACACGGTGACCGTCTACATGATGACGATCTGCTGCTCCACTCACGACAACTTCGACGTGAAGGTTTCATCTGACGGCAGCAACTGGACCAATTACTATGTTGCAGGGCCAACGGACTTTATTGACGTTACTGTTAACAGTCCGGCGCGCTACGTGCGCGTGCAGTTGAGAGGAACTGGTTACCTGGCCCTTGCTGAAGTACAGGTCTGGGGTGTTCAAGGCAACTATCTGCCGGGTGTGATTCAGGCAGAAAACTTCGATAACGGTGGCGAGGGGATCGCGTATCACGACCTTTCAGCCGCCAACGAGGGCGGCGTGTACCGCAACACAGCAGTGGATATCGGTCAATGCGTTGCCAACGACTATGTGATCGGCTGGAACGGAAGCGGGGAGTGGACCCAGTACGGTATCAACGTCTCAACAGCCGGTAACTACACCTTCCAGGCGGTCGTCGGTGAGGAGGTCGCAGGCGGAAGTCTGCACGTCGACATCGACGGCGTCAATGTTACTGGACCAATAGCAATACCCGTCACCGGAGGCTGGTGTACGCTCCAAACAATCTCCAAGTCAGGACTATCCCTGACCGCTGGTCAGCACACGATACAAGTCGTAACGGACAACCACGGAGTCGTGCTCGACTCATTCCGTTTCATCGCCGAAACTTCAACCAACGCCGCCGCATTTGTCTCGCAATCAGTGCCCAGTTCAATGATTGCGGGAGAACTCTACAACCCCTCAATAACCATGCAGAACAGTGGTACCACGACCTGGACCACCTCCGGCAGTTACTACTTGGGCACGCAAAACCCACCAGACAATTCGACCTGGGGCGTGTTACGAGTGATGCTTCCGAATTCTCAATCCGTCGCTCCCGGACAGCAGGCGACGTTTGTATTCCCGATCCGCGCGCCTGCGACGGCAGGTACGTATAACTTCCAGATGCGGATGGTCCAGGACGGCGTCGCGTGGTTCGGAGACTTAACCCCGAACGTTGCGGTGCAGGTGACGGCCACTCCCACGCCGACGCCGACTCCCACGCCAACCGAAACGGTCTGGGTGGAAGACTTCGTACCGACCGGAGCTACTACTCTCGCTGATAACGAAAGTTGGAACTGGATCAGTGCCAACCCGCCCAAGTATTCGGGCTGGGCCGCACACACCTCCGCCAACTTTGCCGGATTCCATCAACACTACTTCTTCAATGCCACGCAGACATTGACGGTCAACGCAGGCGAGAGTCTGTTTACGTATGTTTATTTAGATCCCATCAGCCCGCCGAGTCAGGTAATGCTCCAGTGGAACGACGGCAGTTGGGAACATCGCGCCTATTGGGGAGCAGATGCTATAGGCGCGGGCGTTAATGGAACAGACAGCCGCCGCTTTATGGGCTCGCTCCCGCCAACCGGACAGTGGGTGAGATTGGAAGTGCCGGCGAGCATGGTTGGCCTGGCGGGCCGCACGCTCAACGGCATGGCTTACACTTTGGTTAATGGACGGGCAACGTGGGATCGTTCGGGCAAGGGGGTTCCTACAGCAACTCCAACGCCTACACCAACACCGACTCCAACACCAACACCAACACCAACACCTACGCCCACTCCGACACCAACGCCAACACCAACACCGACTCCAACACCGACGCCTACGCCGACACCTACACCAACGCCCACACCTGGCACAATCGCGCTAACTTTCGAAGGCAAGCTGCGCGATCGTATTAGCCAGAATGAAACCGTTGTTGCGGGCGACGGCCAATTGGACGGCGGCTTCGCTGCCACATTCAACGGCATGGGATCGCAAACCCTGACGAGTCTCAGAATGACGCGGAATGATAACGTCAGCTCATGGGACACGATTCCAGGTAATGGTAGTTGGCACGCAGCAGTTGCTACCGGCATCGACGCGCCCGTTCTGAATAGCGCGAACGGCTCGATCAGTGTCAGCGTCACCAATGGAAGCAACTTGAAAGTGTTCGTGACGGACACCCACTTACTGTTTACACCGGGGAGTGTTTTTACCCTCAACGCAACCTTTAGTAACGGCGCAACGGCCCAGGGTTCAGTGACACTGCCGACGGACCCGCGAGATTACTTCCTGACGCAACTCGATCCGAAGAACCGAACGGGTGAGCCCGCAGTTGACATGCTGTCGGGGAACCATAACTGGAGCATGCCCATTGTTAGCTTGAAAGGGCGCGCCGGATTGGATCTCGATCTTACGTTGGCTTACAACTCGTTGGTCTGGACCAGAGCAAATAGCGGTTCGTCGATCAAGTTTGATGCGGACACAGGTTTCCCCGGTCCAGGTTTTCAAATGGGCTTCCCACGTGTGAAAGCGACGAGATACGTCAATCCGGAGACGGGCATTAACTCATTCATGGTCATAATGCCGAATGGATCTCACGTTGAGATGCGCCAGCTTCCCAACAGCTCGCTCACCTACGAGTCGGCTGACTCATCTTACCTACAACTAATCGCGCCGAGCGGTATTCCGCAGTACATCTATACTGCGAACGGAACCCGCATGTCGTATTCGCGGCAGGGCAGCGATTATGTTTGCACACAGATTAAGGACCGCAATGGAAACTACATGACGGTGGGCTATAACGTTCAGGGAAACATCACCACCATCATAGACACAGTTGGTCGTACCGTTTTCTTCAACTACACAAACGGTAAACTCACATCGATACTTCAAACCTGGAACATCAACGGCCAAACAGTGGACCATCACTGGGCCGACTTTGAATACGCGGATATCACCATCAACAACGCTTTCGGCGGACTGCTGCCGATGGTGGGCGCGCAGAATGGCGGAACTGTCTCGGTCCTCAAACGGGTTAAGTACGCAGACGGCTCACTCTACGATTTTGGCTACAACTCTTCCGGTCAAGTCAGCCGGTTTACGCGAATAGCCACTGATGGTCACACGCTGAATTACACCCACTTTGACACCGCGGACTTACCCGGTATGCAGGATTGTCCGCGCGTAACGACATCAAAAACTTACCTCGAGAATTGGAACAGCGGCGGCGAGGCTGTAGCCACGTACCAGACCGGTGTCTCACAACCAGTGGTTAATGGCGTGCGTATCGCTACGAGCACGTTGCCCACTGTAGTTGCGAGAGCCGAGGCCCAACAGGACAGCCTCACGGTAAGTACCAAAGACTATTTCGCCGCGACGAGCTGGGGAGGTGCGTCCGGTTTAAAGGTGCAGTCTGAGGTTTATGCGAACGGAGTGATGAAGAAGCGTACCAAACTGACCTGGACACAGGACAGTGAGGCAGTTAGTTATCAACTCAATCCACGCATCGTTGACACAATCGTCGAAGACGGAGAAGGGAATCGACGTCGTCGAACACATATTGACTACGTTGTAAGCGGCGACTATCCGACGCCGGTTAACGCCGCCCTCGGACTCGCGAAGGACGTCTATGAGTATGGAATTTCCGACACCACACCACTGCGACGCACCAACATCAAGTATGTGCCGGCATCGATCAGTTCAGGAGGAACTTACACACAACTGAACATCTTCGGTTTGGTGAGTGAACAATCATTGTACGACGGACAAGGAGTGCTGGCTGCCAAGTTCACATCGGAATACGACGTGGCTGGTTTCTTATCCGCCACCACGCCCGCGGCAGCGATGCACGACGGTGCTTACGGGACAAGCAACACGTTGCGAGGAAACGTCAATCGTATGCGTCGTTGGGACGTTTCCGATAGCGGGAATGTCAGCAAGTCAGTGGCCATGGAGAAAGGTTACGACGTCAACGGCTCGGTGACCTTCTCGCGTGATCCGTCGGCGCATCAAACGAGCCTGAGCTACTCCGATCCGCTCAACTCATTTGCTTATCCGACGAAGATTTTTGATCCCGCCGGAAACATGAGCTCGATCGCATATAACTACGATCTCGGCGCGATGATCAGTGCTACAGATGCGAAGGGCGCAACCACGACCCTTACGTACGACAATCTGGGCCGGCAAATCAGGACCGAGCTCAACAACGGAACGTATCCAAACAATCTCTACTCTCGCATTGAATACCCGGCCAGCCAGACGTCGATCGAGACGTATACAAAAGCTGACGCCGGGTTGGCTGAGGCGGTAACGGTCGAGGTATTCGATGGCGGTGGCAGAAAGTTTGGAGTAGTTCAGACGTTCCCGAGTAGCCCGGGCGGATTCAGCGCGCATCGCATGACTTACGATATCCTGGGCAATGCAGTAGCAGTCACTAATCTTACTGAAGTCAGTATCAACACGGCACAAAAGGCTGACGTTTCACAGTGGACACCTGTCGGCGACGACGCGGCTACCGGCTGGCAATGGATTCGCCAGGCGTATGACTGGATGGGCCGGCCGACAATCTCCACGAATGCAGACAATACAAGGAGCGTCGTGTCTTACGACGGGTGCGGCTGTGCCGGCGGAGAAGTTATTTCTTCGAGTGATGAGATGGGCCGGCGCCGGCAGCGACAGACCATGGATGCATTCGGCAGGTTAGCGAAGTCTGAGAACTTGAATCCGGATGGCAGCGTCTATTCGACGAAAGTGATCACGTATGACGTTCGCGATCAAACGACGTTTGTCAGGGAGTATAGAGGCGAAGCGACGGCGGACGGATCGTGTCCGACAGACAGGTGTAAAGAAAGTGCGCAAACATATGACGGTCATGGTCGCTTGCGTACCTCCAGGACTCCGAGACAGGACGTACCTTTCACCTACAATTACAACTACGACGACACGATCAAGGAAGCTATAGATCCGCGTGGCGTCGTGTTGACCTACACCTACGATCCGCGACATCTCGTGAAGAAGATGTCGTACCAGGTTCCGATTAATCCGGCGACGGGTCAGCCATACACATCCATTCCGGCGGCGACAGCAGTTGAATTCGACTATGACGCTGGCGGAAATCGTAAGTGGATGATCGACGAGCTCGGCAGAGTTGACTATACCTACAACACGTGGAGCCAGTTGACTGCTGAGACTCGCAAGTTTACGGAAATGGCAAACACACCGCGTCAAGGTGTTTACACTCTGAGTTACGAGTATACGCTCTCCGGTGCACTCAAGAAGATCACTGACCCGTTCAATTCAGTGGACTACACCTACAGCGAATCAGGCAATTTGAAAACCATCAAGGGCACGCTCTTCAATGGCGTCACTGATTACATTCGCGACGCCAAGTACAGGCCGTGGGGCGCGCCTAAGGAGTTGACGTGGGGTAATCAAATGAAGACGTCGTTAACCTACGACAATCGCCTGCGTATCAAACACTTTGAAGTAAATGGCGCCACGCAAAACTTCCACCAGGAAGCTGCGGGTACTGGAAAGTCGATGAACCTCGACTATGAGTACTATTCGAACGGCCCTCTCAAATTTGCGGATGACAAGGTCGACAATAGATTCGATCGGGCGTTCGAGTACGACGGCTTCGGTCGCGTTAAGGAAGCATGGACGGACGTCATTGCTCGCAAGTTCTGGGATCCCAGTAATACGGAGCCGATGAGAACCGCGCCATACCGGCAGAGCTTCAACTTTGACGAGTGGAACAATATGACGCGGCAATTGAGCTTCTTCTGGAGCTCCGGTTCAGATGATTTCTCAGTCACGTATGATCATCGTAACCGCGTCAACAATGGTATCTGGGAATATGATGCCGCCGGCAACGAAACTAAAAATAGCTCCGTCGGTCTTGTTTTCGACGCGAGAGGTTTCAACGTTCATGCCGACAGCCTCGAGGGCGAAGTTAAGAACCAGCAGTGGTTCGACGGCGATGCTCAGGTAATCAAACGGACACGAAGTGAGACCACGGAGTTCAATGGACAGACGTCTACTACCGACGACACCAGTTATTTCTTGCATTCCACCGTCGTCAATTCACAAGTGTTAGTTGAACTGTACCCGTGGGGAGAGCGGAAACTGGGTTACGTCTACAACGGAAACTCGGTGATAGCTGTTCAAAATGCGGATGCGTCGACTCTTAGATGGCAGCATCGTGCGCCGTTCGCGGGTGGTGCGGGAGAGTCGAATCCCCAGGGGCAGTATTTTCACCAGTCAGAATCTGATACCAGTGGCGTTAACGTGCAGCTCTTTGATCCGGCCCTGATCCAACCGCCGAGGGATGAGACTGGAGAAGGCGCCTGGTTGCTTGGTGGTTTCGAGATGCCCGGTCGTTGCCAGCTTGATGGAATGGCCATCGACTGTGCGTGGGCCGCGCAAATGCTGGAAACTGGAGCGGCCGTCCCTTGTCCGGATAATGATTGTGGACCACGAGTGGTAACAGCAACTCTGCGGCTCGGCGGTCAAACCTGGACAGAGAGAACAGTGACATCCGGATTTATGGCCTACGCAAACGGCGCCGCCGGATTCTGGGTGAATGGGTTTGGAAGTCCTGATCAGTACACCCCGACTTTGGGAGGTGCAACGTGGCGCAGTAACAACGGTGGCGGCACACTTATCTCGCCGGGATTTGGATTTACGTTAAGAGGACACGACGCGCTCTCGGTTGGAGTCGCGGTCTTCGCAACGGCTTATACGGGCCAGCAGCAGCAGAACGGCAACAGGAGTGAGAGGCCGCCGATAGATTACGAGCAGTGGGCCAGAGTGCAGGGAGACCTGGACATGTTACGGCGGCAGTTGTTGATGGAGCTGTCGAGGTTGCAGCCCAGGCGGGATTTTGTCACCCGCACGGCTACAAAGATCATTGACTTAATGCGTGAGATAGAGGGCCGGCGGGTCGATACGACTAAATACCGGAAGAAGCTCAACGCATGGATCAGGTGTGCTCAACCATTCGTGGACGATATGAATTTCAATATCGGTCTGACGGATAAATACGGTGAAGATAAGGCCAGGGAGCAGGCGTTGAATTCGGCGACTTATACGGCTATGGGAGACGTTGCCAACGGTCAGGGAAGTTTGGCTCCCCTCTTTGCGTACCGGGCGGAATATAAGGCGTCGCAAATTGACGATAAGTACGAGAAGTTGAAGGCGCGGGATTCGAGTCTGCGTGATGCGGAGAAAGCCTGTGGTCCCAAGTACCCGGAGATCACGTTCGGTGAGAAACCATAGGTAACAGGTGGCCACGTACGGGCGGCCACGGAGGGCCGCCCCTACAGTTGTTACTCAACGAACGCCTCTGATGAAGTTGCGTGGTT
>DASTTS010000291.1:0-6636 GCA_035760085.1 Pyrinomonadaceae bacterium | reverse complement strand
GACGAGATCGATCTCGTAAATCGAATCGACATTGATCGCGTAGATGCCCGCGCGTACGGCGTCGTCAATCTCATCGTCACTCTTGCTCGTGCCGTTGAAGATGATCTGGTCGGGCTGGAAACCGACGCGCAATGCCTTGAACAACTCGCCACCGCTGTTGACTTCGATATCGATTCCCGATTCCAGCACGACTTTGAGAATCGCCATGTTCGAGTTTGCCTTTGACGCGTAGCAAAACTTGATCGGACGATCGACTGCATCAGCCGCGAGTTGCAGGCGCTTGATGTTGTCGCGAATGCGAGGCTCGGAAAATACGAATAAGGGCGAGTTGAATTGTTTGACGAGTTCCAGCGTGTCGACACCGTTTACAGTCAGGTGATCGTTACGCACTTCGAGGTAACCCGGTATCGACCACGCGGGGCACAAAGAGGCTAATCCAGATGTCATTCTTAATCCGTGTTTATTCTGCGGCTTAGTTTGATCGAACGAAATTGTAACTCAGTGTACCGCTGACTCTCACCGGCTCGCCCATCAGCAACGTCGGATTGAATCGTGCCAGACGTGCCGCTGCGACAGCCGCCGCGTGCAGGTTCGCTGGACCAGACAATGGGCGCGCTTCGACGACCGCGCCCTGCTCATCGACCAGAACGGAAACCAGCACGACTCCGGTTGCTTCACCTGACGGAACTTCCGGTACCGGCAAGTAAATGGCTTTGCCATTCAACATACCACCGTTAATCGGTGCCTTCCCCCGGCCACTCTGTTGTCCCGCAGCCTGTCCCTGAGCGTTGGGCGTGTTCGGGTTGGCGGGCGTCGCGGGTTCTGTGGTGTTGTTTGGCGTAGCGGGCACCGCACCCTCGCTTTCGGGCTGGACCGCGTTCGGTGCATTTGGATCCAGCGGCTTCTCCTGCGGGTTCGGGTTCGGTTGCTGGTTTGGATCGGCAGTAGCAACTACCTTTGGCGGTTCGTTTTGTCGTTCCGGCAGAACGAACGAGCTGAGAAACTTTTCTTCCAGCGCTTCGTCCTTTTTGTTGTTAAGTAAAACGATTGCGTAGAAACGTTTTCTCGTGACGAAGGCGTTCACTGATCCGGTCAGGTCGCCAAGCGTGAGCTTGTATGATCTGCCAGTGTGTCCGTGAAATGGGCGGCTGCTCACGAGCGTCATCTTCACAGGTGTTTCTTTCGAGCGAACTTTCGCAGGGAAGAAAGTTTTGAATGCGTCGATGTAGGAATTGAACCGCGCGAATTCTGTGTATTGCGCCGGATCGGATTTGATACCACTCAACGATGTGATGGCGAGCACCGGGCCGGCGGACGACGTCGCGAGGTAGAGCCGCGCGTTGAGCTCCATTTTGTGATACGGGAATGTCGTTGACTCCACAGTCGGGTTTTTAGGCATCAAGACAGTGAATTCTTCGTTTTCAGGACTTAACGTTTCCCATTCGGCCCAGGCTTCAGCGGGTTTTTGAGCGCGGGCCGCGAAAGAGAATGCGGCTAGCAGAAGACTCGCAAGCACCAAATGTAAACGACGAGAATGCATGTCATTACCTCCTCAACTTTTTTGCGTGACCACGTGGAGAGTTGGTTTGGCGACTCTATTCCGCGGGCTGGGAGACTGTCAAGCGCCTCACAGGATTTCCGTTGCGCCGTTGCGTCGCTGCGTGGGAAATCTTCATGGACGCTTCGGAAGAGTTTCTCGCGCAGCGGCGCAACGACGCAACGGAAGACGCAAAGATCAGACTGAAGCACTCTTTGCTCGATCCATCTCTACGAGCACGCGGCGCAGGATCTTGCCTGACGGTGACTTCGGAATTTTGTCGACGAATTCAAGATGCCGGATGCGCTTGTGCGGCGCGACGCGCTCCGCGACGAACTCCATGATCGCTTCCGGCTCCGCCGCCTCGCGCAAGACGATGATGCCTTTCGGCACCTCGCCCGCTTCGTCATCCGGATACGGAATCACCGCCGCATCGGCAACACACGGGTGCGTTAACAATACCGCTTCGAGCTCGGCAGGCGGCACCTGAAATCCCTTGTACTTGATCAACTCCTTCGCCCGATCGACGATGAAGAAGTGTCCATCTTCATCGAAGTAGCCGATGTCGCCCGTGTGTAGCCACCTTTCAGTGTCGATCGTCTGCGCAGTCGCTTCCGGATTGTTCAAGTACCCGGTCATGATCTGCGGTCCACGCACGCAAACTTCACCTTTCTCTCCCGCACCGAGCTCCGCACCCGTTTCGAGATCGACGATCTTGCATTCGGTGTTCGGCGCGGGAACGCCGACTGATCCAAACTTCACCGGCCACGGCGGCGCCGGCGATGAGTGCGTGACCGGGCTCGTCTCCGTCATCCCATATCCCTGACGAACACTACAACCCAGGCGCTCCATACACGCTCGTGTTAGATCTTCACCCAGCGGCGCAGCACCGGAAAAGATCGTGTGCAGTTTCGGTAACTTGTAATTGTCGACGACGGGATGCTTGGCGAGCGCGAGTACGATCGGCGGCACGAGATGGGCCAGGGTGACGTTGTAGTCCTGCGCAGTTTTCAGGAACGTCTCGAGGTCGAAGCGCGGCATCATCACGACGCTCGCGCCGCTGTAAAGTCCCATGTTCAAAACCACCACGAGACCGTAGATGTGAAACAACGGCAACACGCAGATGAGCGTATCGGTTTCGTAGAAGTAGCAGAGTCCTTCCATCTGCCGGAGGTTGGCGACGAGGTTGTGATGTGTGAGCATCACGCCCTTTGGCAAACCGGTAGTTCCGCTCGAGTAGGGAAGAGCGATCAAATCTTCGCGTGCATTGATCTCGACTTGTTCGGCGCGCCCGTTGTCAACGAGTAGCTCGTCAAACGAAGTCGCACCGGGAAGCGATCCGAATACAAACAACTCATCGATGCCCGCCTTCTCGCCTGCTTCGAGAACCTTTTCCGCGCACGAGGGCGTGGTGATCATGAAGCGCGCGCCGGAGTCTTTCAGTTGATGACCGACTTCGTAACGTGTGTAAAGCGGGTTGATTGGTGTGACGATTCCGCCTAAAGTCGCAACGGCGTGAAAGGCGATGCCGTATTCCGGACAGTTTGGACTTAAGATGCCGCAGACGTCGCCTTTCCTGAAACCACGCTCGGAGAGATTGTGGGCAGCAATGCTGATCGCGTCGGCGAGCTGTTTATAAGTGTACGTGCGTCCTGTTGGGCCATCGATCAGCGCGGGTTTATCGCCGAGCTCTTGCGCGCGGTGCAGGACGAACGGCGTCAGGGGCGTGTCGGGTATAGCGATATCAGGATAGGGGCCTTTTACAATCATTGTTCGTTTTACAGGATTTCAGGATTTTGCAGGATTTACAGGATAACAGCATAATCAAAGCTCTGAAAAGAGAAGAAAATCGAAAATGCCTCAAACCGAGAACCGCCCCCTCAACATAATTTGCCTCGCCACGTATTTCAAAGGCGCTGATTTCATTCGCGAATGCAAAGCTCACGGCTGTCGCGTCATTCTGGTCACAAAAGAGAAGGTGCTCAAGGAAGACTGGCCACGCGAGAGTCTCGACGATGTGATCGCCGTTCCTAATGACGCTGGGCCACCGCTCTTCATCGACTTGCTGGCGTTTCTCGCACGGAAGATGAAGATCGATCGAGTGATTGCGCTCGAGGAGTTTGATGTTGTGACTGCTGCGCTCATGCGCGAGCATTTGTGCCTGCCGGGTTTGAGTAGCTCGGGCGCGAAGGTGTTTCGCGACAAGTTGTCGATGGCAGTGCACAGCCAGCGTGCGGGAATCGATGTGCCGGATTTCGTGCCGCTCGTGAATGTTGAAGAAGTGGACGCGTTTATGCAGCGCGTGCCTGGACCGTGGGTGATCAAGCCGCGTTCTGACGTGTCTGCGATCGGGATACGCAAGGTGAGTGAGCCGGAGGAAGTGCGGCGTGCGATGCACGAGATGAATGAGCGTGAAAACTTGCGCGAGCGTGCGTCTTATTATGTGCTGGCGCGGTTCGTTGCGGGCGAGGTTTTTCACGTCGATTCAGTCGTGAATGACGGCAAGGTGATGTTTGCGGGGACGAACCAGTACGGGCGTCCGCCGATGCAGGTGGCCCATCAGGGCGGTGCTTATATCTCGCGCACGTTGGAGCGGGGCTCGGCTGACGAGAAAACGCTACTCGCAATTAATAAGAAGCTCGTTAAGGCGCTGGGATTGGAGCGCGGCGCGACGCACGCGGAGTTTATCAAGAGCGATGCTGACGGAAAGTTTTACTTTCTGGAGATCGCAGCGCGTGTTGGCGGCGCGTACATTTCCGAAGTGCTTGAAGCTGCGTCAGGAGTGAATCTATGGCGCGAGTGGGCGCGGCTGGAAATCGCAGATGGAAAAGCGCCATCGAACATCAAGCCGCTGCGGAAAGAATATGCGGGAATAATCCTCTCGCTCGCGAAACAAGAAACCCCTGACACTTCAAACTACGCAGACGAAGAGATCATCTATCGCGTGAAAAAGAAACATCACGCCGGCCTCATCGTCCGTTCACCGCAACTCTACCGGGTCAACGAGCTACTCGACGACTACGGGCGGCGCTTCGTCGAAGACTTCGTCGCCGTCGCGCCGCCCCCTGAGAGACCGGAATAAAATCCGTGCTTTCGATCTGCGTTAATCTGTGGCTGAAACTGGTTGCAAGTATTTATCCAACCAGTCCAACACAGTGTGATACCAGAGCTGCGAGTTTTGTGGCTTGAGCACCCAGTGGCCTTCGTCGGGGAAGATCAGGATCTTCGAGTCGATGCCTTTGCGCTGCACGGCCGTGAACAACTGCATCCCTTCACCAATGGGCACACGATAATCAAGCTCGCCGTGAATGATCAGTATCGGTGTGTTGAAGTTTTGCACGAACTTGTGCGGTGACCAGCGCGTGTACATCGCCGGGTTGGACCACGCCGTACCTTTAAACTCCCACTCCGGAAACCAGAGCTCTTCAGTCGTGCCGTACATGCTCTCGAGGTTGTAAACACCATCGTGCGAAACGAGCACTTTGTAACGGAAGCGCGGATCGTTGTTATGGCCGAGGATCCAGTTCACCATGTAACCGCCATAGCTCGCACCCGCCGCCCCAACGCGACTGCGATCGATGAACGAGTTGCGACGCAGCACGTCAGCCACACCGTTCATGATGTCGACGTAAGCTTTTCCACCCCAGTCACCGCTGATCTCATTCACGAACTGTTGTCCATAACCCGTTGAGCCACGCGGGTTCGGTGCAAACACAACGTAGCCCGCATTGGCGAATACTTGCGGGTTCCAGCGATAGCCCCAGTTGTCGTTCCACGCGCCTTGTGGTCCACCGTGAATCAGGACAACGAGCGGATACTTGCGGCTCGGATCGAAATTCGTCGGCTTCACGATGAAACCGTGAATCTTTTTGCCGAGCGCGCCGGTCCACTCGGTCTCTTCCGCTGGTTTCAGCCCTGCGCGCGCCATCAACTGCGCATTCGCAGAGCTCAGAGCCGTTAATCCACTACCATCAACATTCGCCTTGTAAATCTCAGCCGGCGACGCCATCGAGCTCGACGAGAAAACAAACGATCTGCCGTCAGGCGTGATCTTCAAACTCGTCGCAAAAACATTCGCGAGAATCTTCTGCGGTACACCACCGCCGAAAGGTATCTTGAAGATCGGACTCTTCCCGCGTTCTCCGGCAGTGAAGTAAATAGAATTTCCGTCAGGCGAAACGACCAGCTCGTCGACTTGCTGATCGAAGCCCTTCGTCAGCTCGACACTCGCTCCGGTGGCGCGGTTGTAAGCCATCAAACGCCAGCGATCCGCTTCGAAACCGGCGGTCGCCTGCGAGCGATACAGGATGAACTTGCCGTCGCGCGTGTAAACTGGACCAGCATCGTAGCCGCGGTTGCGAACAGTGATATTCTTCGCTGGACCACCACTCAGCGGCGCGACGTAGATGTCGCTGTTGGTGGAAATGGCTTCGACTTTGTCCGGATTGCGGAGATATGCGATCTCGGTAGAGTCGGGCGAGAATGCGTAGTCGACGCCTGACGCGGCTGCGTATGGCGGTGAATCGAAGTCGCCCGTAGTCAGATCGCGTGCTGTTCCGCCTTTACTCGAGACCACGAACACGTGCGTGCGTTTGATGTCGCGCCACTCGTCCCAATGTTTGTAGAGTAGTCGCGTAACGATGTGAGCTTTGACCTTGCTGCTTTCCGCTTGCTCGTCTCGTTTCTTGTTGCAGTCGTCGTTGTCGCAGTCGGGATAAACGTCGGACGTGAACGCGATCCACTTGCCGTCAGGCGACCAGACAGGCGCGGCGGCACCAGTCGAGATCTTCGTGATCTGTTCTTTGTCATCGCCGTCGCTGTCCATCACCCAGACCTGGCTGCCGGTCGTGAAAGCGATCTTCTTTCCGTCGGGCGACCAGCGCGGCGCGCTCGACGATCGGTCGCCGGAGGTTAGCTGCTTCAGCCCGCTGCCGTCGATCGACACGACGTAAATCTGATTGACGGCGCGATTAGCGTCGAAGTTGACATCGCCGATCGTGAACGCGACATGTCTGCCGTCAGGCGAGACCTGCGGATCGCTGACGCGACGGACCTTGAGCAAATCTTCGATCGTGTAGGAACGGTTTTGGGCCGCGGCG
>DASTTS010000290.1:0-20849 GCA_035760085.1 Pyrinomonadaceae bacterium | reverse complement strand
CGGATTTAAGTGAGATGTCGCCGGCTGCGCCCGGGCGAAAGGCGTACATCGTGCGGCCAGGCGGGTAGCCTCCGGTGATGTAAATGAGATCGTGTGCGATGAGCGGCGCCTGCATCTTTACTTGCGTGTCGTTGTCCGCAAAACGCCAGAGCTCCTTGCCGGTGAGAGGATCGTAGCCGCGAATGTATTGCCCGCCGTTGGCGATTAACTCAACGCGATCCTTGCCCTGGTAAATCGTCGGCGTGGTCCATGACGTGATCTCGTTGCGCTCGACACGCCACGCTTGCTTCCCGTCCTTCAAGTTGAACGCGGCGATGAACGATTGCTTGTGACCATCGGCCTGGACGATCACGAGATCGCGATAAATGATCGGACTACTTGCATGTCCCCACGACGATTCTTTGTCGTCCCAGAGTCCGGGATTCAGCACGCCGAGATCCTGTTTCCAGAGCAGCTTGCCTTTCAGGTCGTAACAAGCGAGACCTTCCGAACCAAAAAGCGCTACAACGTAACGGCCGTCGGTCACTGGAGTCGAGTTAGCCTGCGTCGCCTTGACGTGTCGCTTGGCCCGTGGCACGCCTTCGTAAGCTTTCTCGCTCCAGATCACGCGGCCGTTACGTTTGTCCAAAGCGAAAATCATCCAGGTGTGTCTGGCGTCGTCAGTTGCCAGATCGATGCCTCGATCCTTCGCCTTGAAAGTCGGCTTTGCCTCACTACTGACGGCAGTGATCACAAAGATGTTATTGCCCCAAACAATCGGACTTGAATGTGATAGACCAGGTATGTTCGTCTTCCACAGTACGTTTTGTGACTTTTCGAGATCCCAGGTGACAGGCGGATTGGTGCCTTCGGCGACGCCCGACGCGTTTGGCCCTCGAAACGAGGGCCAGTTTTGCGCGTTGATTGTTGTCGATGAAAGGAAGAGAACTAAAAGAACCAGACGTTTCATGTTTGTGATCCTATCTTGTAAATCCTGCAAATCGCGTAATCCTGTGAAAAGTCTTAGACAGGATTACATGATTTACCGGATTTACAGGACTTCAATCAACTCTTCGCTTTCATCGCGGACAACTCTGATTCGAGTTTCTTGATCTCCTCTTCCACGCCGGGTTTGAAGTCGGGATTTACACTCGTTAACGATTTCTTGAGTGCCATGATGCGCGCGACGTGCAGCGCCTGATCGGCAGGCACGCTGATGTCGGGCGTCACGCCAGTGCCCTCCCAATTCGTTTTCGTGATCGGACTGATCGCGCGTCCGGTTGGCACAAACATTCCGAAATGCTCGTTGATGCGGAAACCACCACCCGGATGTGCACCGCCGCCGGTCGTCTCGCCAATGATCGTAGCGCGCTTGAGGTTCTTCAGGTTGTAAGTGAACTCTTCCGCACCGGAGAACGTCCGCTTACTCGTCAGCACATACACATCTTTGTTGAGGTAACGTTTGCCCGCCACCTCTTTCTTAGTCCAGAACTCATCGGTGCGATTACCTTCGCGCCAGTAGAGATCGTTGAGATGGACCGGCTCAGCACCAAACAAGTAAGAACAAACGAGCGCCACCATCGCTGGATTGCCGCCGCCATTTCTTCTCATGTCGACGATCAGCGCGTCAGTGCCGTTAATAAAATTCATCGCAGCGGCGACTGTCTCGGCGCCGAGCTCTTCATCCGCGAAATTGAAGAACTCGAGATAACCGATGTTGCCCGGAAGACGTTCGACTTTACCGAAACCGTGATTCATCCACGTTAGGTCGCGCTTCCTCTGTTCGCGCTCTTCCGCCGTGGGCTCGCGCCGCTCACCACGTTCGGGAATGGCTCGATTCGAATAGCGCACACGCAGGTGCTTGTCGTTGCTGACAGCTTGCAGATCGCTCGTCAGCTTCGTCGCGAATTCTTTCGCACTGGTGATCTGATCGTATTCCTTCTTGCCCACGCGTTCACGAATCGATTGCTCCATCTTCTTCGCCATGTCGGGAAACACATACGAATCATTGAGCCGTTTCAGAATTCCATCGATTACCTGTGTTCGTGTGGCGGCGTCGATGGTGAGGTCAGGTTGTTCCGGCTGCGCGAAGGCCACGACCGCACCGGTAAGTGCGAGTAGGCAGAGTAGCGCCAGACGGATGATGACCTTGGAGGCTTTGGTTTTGAGCATTGGATAATTCTCCTTAAATTAAAAGCTACTTAGAGGTGCAACTGTAGGGGCGTTCTTTCGTGGCCGCCCGTTTCATGAATAGCTACTTACGACTGAGCACGCCGCGCAGCATCAAGTCGGCTACATCCGCAGCGCGCTGCTCGACGTCTTCACGCGCGCCTAATTCGGTTGTGCTCAGGCTGTACGGCAACAGGCCGTTTGTTGCTTGCAAGAGTGCGTGCGCGGTGGTGTTAGCGTTTTCAAAACTAAACTCACCGGACTCGCGGCCACTATTCAATACTTCCGCAAAGATCTGTGCCTCAGCCTCGAAGTACTGCGCCCGCCGCGAGAGCAAGCCGGGGCGGAGCACAGCCAGAAGATCGTTGAGGCTTTGTGTGTAATGCTGGATGCTGTCGAAACGAAACAACACGCGCGTCAGCAGCATCAGCCGGAGTCGATCCGCGGCCGGCGCGTCGGAGCTGGCGATCTCACGCAGCCGCTCTTGGAGCCGCTCGACAATCCGGTCGATATGCGAGAGCACGACCTCTTCTTTACTGCTGAAGTGCAGGTAAATCGTGCCCTTGCCGATTCCGGCTTCTGCGGCGATATCCTCGACGGTCATTTTCCGGTACCCAAACCGTGCTAGCAGACGGTCAGTAGCGTCCAGAATCGCGTCTTTTACAGCTTCTTTTGGTGCAATTGCGGCCATTTTTCTGCGTTTTGACTCTTGACTGAATTCGAATTCCAGTCATCTAAGACGCATAGTAACAGAAAAAGTTCCGAAGAAATTTTTTACTGGGCGATTTGGATTAGCTTGAGGCGGCTGGAACCGCCGGATTTGATGGAAACTTCTGATTTTCGGCAGCCGAAGTGCTTCGCGATCAGCCCGATCAGTTCTTCATTCGCCCTTCCATCAACCGGCGGCGCCTTGATCTGGGCGACCCACGTCCCATCTTCGTGTTGCTCAAGCCGGCTCGTGCGTGAGTTGGGTTTAACCCTGATTTGGACGATTCTCGGCGGCATTGTTAATAACCTCGACGACTCACCCGTTAAGCCATCAGTATATGAAACTACTCAAACTATTCTTAAACGCACTGGTTGCATGGATATTGGGCCTCGCAGGAATCGCTGTGGTTCTCTATTTCAGTAACGGTGGTGTGGATTTCACTGTGACCGATCTCACAGGTTTTGGTGTGATGGCGGTGGTGGTTTCGGGATTGTTAATGCTCGTTCTGTATCTGCCGAGTCTTTACTGGTTGAAACGACGACGTGGCGGTGTCGAGCGTCGTATAGATTTTGTGCTGCTGGCAGGTCTTCTTTGTAACGTGCCAATCATCATTTTCCTGCTAGCCTTGATTAATCGAAAGATGGTCCTGAGTGAGGCGCTGGGTTTTATCGTTACGTTTCTGATTATCGGCTCCGCGTTCGGACTCGGCTTCACCCTCGCCACGGATGAACGTAGCCGAACATAAGATCACTTATCACAGCCAATTCCATCGTGGTCTCCGTCTAATTTATAGATGTCCGGCCTCACACTGTATGAGAAAACTATCCATTCCATAACATTGACGAGACAAGGCCCGCCTTTGTCTAATGTTTACGTGGCTCGACTACTTTCCTCGCGTAATGGGACATTTTGGCGACACCACCATCGCAGTCAGCGCGAACGGCTGTCGGCAATGGTTGGCGGCTTTGATAAAGACGTCCTCGAGAAGTTTTATGCGCTTTCCGACGACCAGTTCGCCCGGCTCTTGAACATCTATTCAGCCGAATATGGAGCCGGCGCGGCGACGTATGCGCGGGAAGTTTTTGACGAATGGAAAGCGGGGATAGTCCGTCCCAGCGCTCAGACTATCAACAGGTTGCTCGACAGTTTGCCTCACGTCCTGAACTTCGATGGCAAATGCGAGCTATTGAGAAAACTACGCGAGCGACACCGCAAGCCTGAACATCACTCACTCAAAGTGAAAACAGATGATTGGAAGTCTGAGCTGGTTCCACTCGTCAAGCGCATTGTCGAAAAGGCATACACTTCAAATCTCCCAGAAATAGTCGAGCGACGCCTGACCTGGTTGTCGAGTGGAGACATGCAGGTCGCGCGCGCGCTCCTGTCTCATTCGCAGGCTATTGAGGGCGCGGTTGCTGTTAGACTGTTGGAACACGAGATGGAGGATCTCGAAGCCGTCTTAAAACACGTACGGGGTAAAGCGAAGATCACGCATACGATTAGCCTTCCATACGGAAACATTGAGCTCAGAATTTCAGGGAGACGCATGATGGCTGAAGACGAAAACAATAAAACAGATCTGGTCAGGCCTAACAACAACACCGGACTGTTTAAGCCTACTGCCGACGACATCTTCGACGATGTGTTCACCAACCTGGATGAAGATCAGGCGCGTCAGGTGAAAGCAAAGGCCGCTCAGGAAGCGATGCGCATCGTCGCGGAAAAGAAACGCGGTGAGATCAAGTACGAAAATGCGGCGAAAGACATTGCGAATTTCGTGGCAAATGCAGACCTGATGGACCAGCGTAAGACGGATTACCAGATGAGTGGCCAGTTTGAGAGTGCATCTGGTATGACGAAGATTCAGGTCGGCCGTAACTGGTCTCAGACTATTGTCATCGGCGGAGTTATTGTTCTCGTGCTCCTTGTCGTCGTGATCTATTTGTTGAAATTGTAAGACCATCCTTTATTGATGAATTTTTTCTGGTAAGTGTCGATTTCGGCAGTGGCCGTTCGACTTACTGTTGGAATTCCGAAATTTGTTGATAACCATTAAAGAAGGAACGAAAAGATGAGCAATGTACGAGTACTCGTAGGCACCCGAAAGGGCGCTTTCATTCTGACTTCAGATGGAAAACGGGAGAAATGGGACGTCAGCGGCCCTCACTTTGCTGGCTGGGAGATTTACCACATGAAAGGTTCGGGCGTTGATCCGAACCGCATTTACGCGTCGCAAACCAGCGGCTGGTTTGGTCAGATCATTCAACGCTCCGACGACGGCGGTAAGACGTGGTTCCAACCCGGAACACCGGCGGGCGCGCCGACGACGTCGCCCGATGGGATGCCGATGGGCGAGAGCAACAAGTTTGTTTACGACACCTCCGAGGAGACCGGTAAGCCGCTCACCACGCACCAGTTTTATGACGGCACTCTGAAACCGTGGGAGTTCAAACGAGTTTGGCATCTCGAGCCTTCACTTGACGATCCGGACACCGTGTTCGCCGGGATTGAAGACGCCGCGCTGTTCCGTTCGACTAATGGCGGTCAGACGTGGCAGGAACTGCCTGGTCTACGGGGTCACGGAACAGGACCTCAATGGCAACCAGGCGCGGGTGGCATGTGTCTGCACACGATCATTCTCGATCCTGCCAATCGCGAAAGGATCTTTATCGCGATCTCCGCTGCGGGTGCGTTTCGCACTGACGACGGTGGTACGACGTGGAAACCGATCAATCAGGGATTGCACTCGCAGTACATTCCCGATCCGCATGCGGAAGTGGGCCACTGCGTTCATCACATCGCCAAACATCCGTCGAATTCAAATGTGCTGTTCATGCAGAAACATTGGGACGTGATGCGTAGTGATGACGCGGGCGACTCGTGGCACGAGATCAGTGGAAACTTGCCGACTGATTTTGGATTTGTGATCGACGTTCACGCGCACGAGCCGGAGACGATTTACGTTGTGCCGATCAAGAGCGACAGCGAGCACTATCCGCCGGATGGCAAGTTGCGCGTTTATCGCAGTCGCAGCGGCGGCAACGAATGGGAGCCGCTCACCAACGGTTTGCCGCAAGCGAACTGTTACGTGAACGTCCTGCGCGACGCGATGGCGGTCGATTCGCTCGATTCGTGTGGCGTGTACTTTGGCACGACTGGCGGCCAGGTTTATTTGTCGCCTGATTCTGGCGACACGTGGGTGCCGATCGTTCGCGATCTTCCGCCAGTGCTTTCAGTGGAGGTCCAGACACTGACATGATTGTGGTTGTTCTACCGGCACATTTGCGATCACTTGCAGGCATAAGTGGCGATGTGCAACTTGAGATTGACGGCGCGGTGACGCGACAGACAATACTCGATGCGCTCGAGGCTCGATATCCGATGTTGCGTGGGACCATTCGCGACCATGTTGGGGGCGAGCGCCGTCCGTTGTTGAGATTCTTTGCGTGCGGTGAAGACGTCACGCACGATTCGGCAGATGCGCCCTTGCCATCCGCGATCGCGACGGGTGCGGAGCCGTTTTACATCATCGGAGCGATCGCGGGAGGTTAAAGGTTTACGAGGAGACTATGACAACAAACAACACGAATACGATCCGGCTTCATCGCGTGCTACAGGCGCCGCCTGAGCGAGTTTACAGAGCATTCACTGACGCAGCGGCGATGGCCAAGTGGCTTCCGCCAAATGGCTTCACGTGCACGGTTCATCATCTCGACGCGAAAGTCGGCGGCACTTACAAGATGTCGTTCACGAATTTCAACAGCGGCAACAGCCACTCTTTCGGCGGCAAGTATCTCGAGCTGAAACCCAACGAGCTGCTGCGTTACAGCGACAGTTTCGACGATCCAAATTTGCCCGGCGAAATGCTTACGACAGTGACGTTGAAGAAGGTGTCTGTGGGAACTGAATTGAACATCGTCCAGGAGGGCGTCCCGGCCGCGATTCCGGCGGAGGCTTGTTATCTAGGTTGGCAGGAATCGCTGATGCTACTGGCGAAACTGGTCGAACCCGAGATTCCGGATCAGATGTAAAACCTAACCACGGATGACACGGATCTAATTCCCGATTTCTGTGTCATCCGTGGCTAATTTTTTTCGGCCCAGTCTCTGGCCGACACGAATGACTGACTATCGTAGATGAGCACGATCGTACCCACCGGAAGTTCCCGGCTTATCTCCTCCGCCGCGAACATTGGAATCCGAACGCAACCATGACTGCGAGGTTCACGAGGGACTGAAGGATTACCGTGTATCGCCAGTCCGTCGCTGAAGTAGTTGGGATAAAACAACAGTCCGAGAGGGGATCTTCTCCATCCCGAAATCTTTCCATAAATCCTGAACCGGCCCTTGGGTGTATAAGCCAAACCGCTCATGCGCGGTTCTCGGTAACGTTTGCCGCTGCCGGTTGATACAGGAAGAATTCTCGTAACTACGCCATCGTCGTCAATCAATAACAGCACCTGGCGATCAACGTCCACTTCGACGTGCTTATAACCGGAATCTCTCGGCGCCGGCGAGGTTGCGTTGAGAATTGCATTGAACTCTGAGCGGGTCAAAAGTCCAGTGACTCTACGACCCTCCCATTTCTGGAACGCAGTCACAGCTGTCCGCGTGACATCATCGATCACGCCGTCGACACGTCCTGTCCAGTAGCCCATTTCTGAGAGGCGGCGTTCCGCCTCCTTCAGTTCTGCGCGAGTTAACGGGCCCTTCTTTTTTGTCTTGGTGTTTGCGGCTGATTCAGGCGTGGCCAGAAGCAAACCGAGGGTAAGAATTACTACGGTGGTGAGTATTTTGAAACTGCGCATAGAACCCCCTTCAGAATTGCCAGGAGGATACGCCAGTCACATTACTCCTTCAGCCTGACGAGATCAATCTAACTTGTCACATTATCCGCGTTCTTGGAGAACTCGTCGTCGCTGTGAGCGACACAATCACGCGCAGTTAAAACTAATATGGGCCTCTAATGTGGAGAACGTGAACTTTCGCTTTTCGAATTGTGAACAACACGCGATAACGTCCCACAATCATCTGACGTATTTCTTCGGAGAACTCGTCGTCTTCCGGTGCAACCGGAAAGCCCTTTGGCAAGATGCTTAGTTGCCTTGAGACTGCTGTCCGCAATTGGCGAAGCCATTGCCTGGCTTCTCTCTTACCCCAGAATCGGCAACCCCAATCATAGGATTTGCGCACATCTGTCTGAGCCGATTCCTCAAAGACAACTGTGTACCGCTTCATTCCCGCTCAGAGATGCCTTTCTCGGCGAAAAACTCTCTGAAAAACTTTTCGGCCGGCTTACCCGCATTCCGCTTCATACTTTCCAGCCCTCGCTTGATACCCTCAATAGCTTCCATCCTATCCTGCGCTTCGAGAAGTTTCTGGTAGCTCTCAGCGTCTTGAACGACGAGCTCAGCTTTGCCGTTAACTGTTAGAACAACCGGCTGTCCTGTCTTTTTCAATTGACGCACAATCTTTGCGGTGTCGCGTTTGAAGGTGCTAAGGCTCTGAATATCGCGCGTAAGTTTCATCCTGGTGGCCCCTTGCTAAATCTGCACTAAATTTCGCTCTAAGTATAACTCAACCGATCACCCGTGATCGATGACGCGGCCATTATCAAGGGTAGTATTCGATTTCTCGATGAAACATTGAAACCCGGCGGCGGTTGAATGTCTCTTCCGTGGTGTGCTTTCGCTTTATCCAATCACCCTTCGAATTAAACTCGTAGTCAGTATAGGTGGTCTGTTCATAGATTTTGCCGTCGCCACCATAGTAAATAAAACTGGATGGCACCCGCTGGTCACCGGAGTACGCATAAACACGACGACTGGTTACCCGATCGTCGCCGTCGTAGCCCGTTGTCTCAACCAAACGACCTTTTGCGTCATACGTGTAAGTAGACTTGTACCTAAACTTTCCGCTCGGCAGCATCAAGCCTTTTTCAACGAGCCGACCTGCATCGTCATACCTGCGTGCCTCTTTGGGTGGTCCGTTCTCTATTTTCGCATTTGCCGGGGCGGCAACAGGTGGAGGCGACGGCGGGCTGTTTTCTCCGCGAATTTCCTGAACCTTAATGGTTTTATCCCCGTCCGCGGAGTAAGTGTAGTCTTCGCGTATTTCGTCACTGCCGCATGAGTTCGGATAGACAGAGTGTCGTGTAAGCCTGCCGGATTGGTCATATTCATTGGTCATTTGACGACACTTTGACTCTGGCGGGTAGGGGCTTCCTGAGATTGGTGTCCACGTCACAAACACTTTTTTGACTGGACCAACAAATCCGTCGTATTCCCGGTCTGACTCGCGTTTGGTTGCTGTCTGACCGCTAACAATGAAGAAAATCAAAAGCAAAATAAAGTGTTTCATTTTCAGAAAAACGATTGCTGGATCGTTAGCCCCTTTCGTCGTAAAACTTTTTGTCTCCGTTGAGTGAAACAATCACGCGTCGCACCGAGGGGAATTGCTTCAGAGTCAGCTCGACGGCTGTCTTGAATCTAACAGGAGCGAGATCACCTGGCCAGCCGGTCCAGCGGCGAGTCGAAACGAAATTAATTCGCGCCGTCCCAGCGCTAATCTTTAACGAGCCGATGCGAAAGTCACTTGCGCTCGCCAATGAATCAAACCCTTTTTGCCTTTCCGCGGCAGTGGGTCCTTTTAGTAGTGCTTCGATAGCCGGTCTGGCAGGCGCGGCAGCATTAACCGAACGCGTCACCGGGGCGAGATCAATATATTCACCTGGATCATGATAGAAGTAGACCTTCACCTCTTTGCGCGCAGCGACTTTCGCTTGCCCAACCACAAGTCCTGACGTCGCTGCGCACGCGAACAGGATTACAGTTACCGCGACATTGAATACCGTCTTCATCACCTATTGACCTTTCAACTGAAATTGTTCCATGTCAGCTCACCTCAGCCTGGTCCAATCAACAACACGCCTTCGCTGCCGCTGAATATCCCCGCGATGCAGCCGGTCATGAGGGTTGCCAGGGTGGCGGCGAGGAGGGCGCGGGGGCCGAGGCTCGCGAGGTCGTCGCGGCGCGTGGGAGCGAGGGCAGCCGTGCCGCCGACGAAGATTGCCATGGCGGCGACGTGCGCGAAGCCGCAGAGAGCGTAACTCAGGATCACAACGGTGCGAGGATTTGTGAGCTGGCCGCTGGAGATGAGCTGCGAGAGATGGTTGTAGGAGAAGACTTCAGTCAGTATCACGCGCTCGCCTAATAACCGCGACGCGAGAGGGACGTCACTCGCCTGTATCCCGAGGAGAAAAGTGAACGGGTAAAACATCCAGCCGAGTATTCGCACGATCGAGAGTGGCTCACTCATTCCGAACCACGAGCTCGCTACACCAAGTAACTTATCAATCAACGCCACGATTCCGAGGATCGCAATGATCAATGCCGAGATCCCGGCCGACAGTTTTAGACCATCCATCGCTCCCTGAATAATCGCGCCAATCAGGTTCTTCGAACGCTCCGACTCGTCTTCCGCTGGCACCGCTGCGAGTGTCTCGGGCGTTTCGGTTTCGGGAATGAGCAGCTTGGAGACAACCACGCACGCGGGAATCGCGAGTATTGAAGCCGAGAGCAGGTGACCAGCGATTTGTGGAAACACGCCGGCGAGAAAGGCCACGTAAACTCCGAGCACACTCGACGCCACCGTGGCCATGCCTGTAGTCAATATTAATAGCAACTCCGAGCGCGTCATTCGCTCGAGGTAAGGCCGGACCACGAGCGCCGATTCAATCCCCACAAAGATGTTTGCCGCGCTCGAGAGCGACTCGGCCCCGCTGATCCTCATCGTGCGGTGAAAGAGCCTCGCAAACAGTCGCACGAACACTTGCAATACACGCAAGTGGTAGAGCATCGCCGTGAACGCCGCAAAGAAGATCACTACCGGCAGCACCTGGAACACGAGAATGAACCCGATCGATCCTGACTCTCCGGGACTTGCCGCCAGTGGTCCAAACAGAAAAACCGATCCGGTCTTTGAAGCATTGAGCAGGACTACGACGGCGTCGTTCAGCCATAGTAAGACTCGTTGCGACACCGGCAGGCGAAAGATGATCAGACCGATCAGGAGTTGCAGTGCGACACCCCAGGCGATCGTCTTCCATGCGATACGCCGGCGATTACTTGAGAGTAACCAGGCCAAACCCGCAAAGATCACGAAGCCCCCGAGCGACACCGCGTGTTGAATCATCTCGTTCCGGTCCTTTTATCAGGCATGTCACAGTACCTCCATGGAGCTGACCAGGGCGTGACTCGAAAGCCGTAAAAACAAGAGCGGAAGAATCAACCCGTTGACAATCGAGGCAAGAACTTTGAAATACCAGGGGATCATGCGTGCATAATAAACTCCCCCACTACCCGCAATCACGTACTTTTGGCTAAATTCGTTCCTTTCCCGTACAATGACCTCCCCCTTGACAACCCGTTCCCCTAAATCGAGCCGGTGGGGCTGACCCTGCAGGGGGAAGTCTGTCACTTCAAACGCTATCTGCCGATATAAATGCCGGACGAACTCAAGACGAACAATATCCTTGTGGTTGACGACTCGCCCACGATGCGGCGCATGGTGATCACGTCGTTGGGCTCCTTGCGAAGGGTGAAGTCTACACAGGCGGGCAGCGGCCTCGAAGCCATCGAACGCCTCGCGATCGAACCCGTCGACCTGATGGTGCTCGATCTGAATATGCCTGACATGCACGGCATGGAAGTGATCGGGTTCGTGCGTAGCCATCGAGCTTATCGAGACATTCCCATCGTGGTACTGACGACGAAAGGCGAAGAGTCCAGCCGTCGCGAAGCTTTAGCCGCAGGTGCGAATCGTTACTTAACGAAACCCTTTGATCCAAGGCAGTTGGCCGACGTGGTGAGCTCATTGCTCAGGGCGACTTAATGGATAACCAGAATCCCGACAATCGAGGCGAGTTTTTCGATCAGTTCCTCGACGATTACTACGCGGAGTGTGACGAGCATCTCTTCTCAATCCGCCGCTCGTTAGTCGCGCTGGAGGAAGAAGTCGACTCGCGTACAGTCGATCGCACAGTACTCGACAATCTGTTCCGCAGTTTTCACACGCTCAAGGGAATCTCGGGCATGGTCGGTCTCGGCGCGGCCGAGCAACTCGCGCATCATCTCGAAAGTTACCTGCGCGACCTGCGTGAGGGAACGGTTGTTTTAAGCCCGGCGGGATTTGAAACTCTCTCTTCCGGAGTTTCGCTGCTCGAAAGTGTCATCAACGCGCGGCGCAATGATCAACCGATTCCATCGATCGATGAGATTGTGGAACGACTGCAAGCCATTTCGTCTGATTCAGTGACGAGCGCTAGTGAAACACCACCTGACAGTGCTCCGAAAGTCGAGGCCTCAGATGCGACTGCGACGCGTTGGCAAGTCGAGTTTACGCCCACTGCGGAACTTGCCGAGCGCGGTGTGAACGTCAACAGTGTGCGAGCCCGACTGCAAGAGATTGGACAGTTGATCCAGGCAAAGCCGGTCGTTAAAGGCGCCGGTGAGATCGCGTTCGAGTTTATTGTCGCAACCAATGCGGACCAGACAGCGCTCGCGGATCTCGAAGCGGATGGTTTGACGTTCAGGCCTGCTCCGGTTGAACCCGCGCCGCGTGCGAAAGAGAACCAGCCAGTCTCGATGATCGCGCCGGCAAGCGTTGTGCGCGTCGATCTCGAACGGCTCGATGAGTTGATGCGCATCATCGGCGAGCTCGTGATCAGTCGCACTCGTCTCGAAGATCAAGTGACGGAGTTGAAACGAGTCACGCCGCCCGCACTCTGGCGCTCACTTCAGGAAACAAGCCTGAGCATGGGTCGACAGTTGCGAGACTTGCGCGAGAGTGTCATGCGCGTGCGCATGGTCCAGATCGGTGAAATCTTCGAACGCATGACGTTCGTGGTTCGCGACCTGGCGCGTGAGAGCGGCAAGAAGATCCTCGTGCAACTCAGCGGCGGCGAAACGGAGATCGATAAGTTTCTCGTCGAGCGAATGATGGATCCGTTCATGCATCTGGTGCGCAATGCCGTCAGTCATGGGTTTGAAACGGTTGCGGAGCGCGAAGCACAAGGGAAACGGAGTGAAGGTTTGTTATCCCTCAGCGCCACCACTGCCGGCGAAATGATCGTGATCAAGATTGCCGACGACGGACGCGGGATCGATCGGCAGCGCGTTCTCGAAAGGGCAAAGGCGCGCGGTCTCAGCAACGGAAATGCTGAAATCGACGATGCCGCTTTACTTGAACTAATCTGCACTCCCGGCTTTTCAACACGCGACGAAGCCGATCGCGAGAGCGGACGTGGTGTGGGAATGGATGTAGTCAAGAAAGCCACGGAAGAGCTCGGTGGGCGGATCTCGCTCGCGACAAAGCCGGGTGAAGGCACGACTTTCAGGATCGAGTTACCGCTGACACTCGCGATCGCGGAAGCACTCATCGTCAGTGTAAACGGGCAAAGGTTTGCGGTGCCGCAGTCGGCCGTGCGCGAAGTGCTGGAGGTGGAGTCAGCTTCGACGAAGGTGTTGGAAAACAACGAGATCATTTCATATCGCGGAAAGGTCCTGCCCCTGCTTCGTCTCGCACGTGTGTTTGAGATGGATTACCAGCGTGGAGACAACTTCCATGTGCTGGTGATCGGTGAAGAAACAAACGCAGTCGGACTGGCGGTCGATCGGATAATCGGACAGCGCGAGATCGTCATGCGTGCGATTAAGGATCCGCTCGCGCAATCGAAAGGCATCGCAGGCGCGACGGAGCTTGGTGACCAGCGAGTGGTGTTGATTTTAGATATCGGCGCTCTCCGGCAGCTCGCCGTGACGTCGAAACATTAGCCACGGATCACACAAATGGAACCTTTCATACTTTTCGAGCTCGCCGACACGACGTACGGTGTCCGCAGTCGCTTTGTGCAACAGATCGAGATGATCGACGACGTTGCGACAGTTCCAAATGCGCATCCGGCGGTTGAGGGCGTGGTGCTGGTTCGTGGTCAGGTAATTCCCGCGTTGAATCTGCGCACACGTTTTGGGTTCGAACGGATCGAACACGAGCTGCGTTCGCGACTCGTTGTTATCAACACAGGCACGCGGGTCGTCGGGCTCGTGGTCGATACAGCCCGCGAGTTTTTAAAGATTCCGACTGAATCGATCGAGCCTGTACCCGAAGCGTTGACGGGTTTGAGTGGTCACTACCTTGAAGGCATCGCCACGATAGGCGAGCGCATGATTATGATTTTAAATTTAGACGCGGTGCTCGATCTGGACTATGAAATCGAGCCACAGATTGCACAGATAAATACCGATTGAGGAGATAAGAACATGTCTCAAGTAATAGAGAGGTCAAACAACAACCTTGAGAGAGACATTGGAATGGTGCGCCAACAGGCGGTGCAGGTTGCCGAATCGGCGAGTCAAATCACGGTCACAGCGAACGAAGTGGCTGAAGGCGCGGAAGTGCAACTACGCGTACTCGAACAGACTGTCGCGACTGCCAACGAGATGACGGCATCCCTTGGCGACTCGACGACGCAGCTCGAGTCGATTGCGACGTCAACCGAAGAGCTCGCGTCGTCAGTCAACGAAAGCGCCGCCTCGATCGAAGAAGTCAGCAAGAATGCCGAATCTCTCGCTGCCTCGATCAATCAGATCTCGGCTGCGATCGAGGACAACGCGCGTTCGATTGAAGGCGTCAGCAGCACGACGCAAAATATGGCCACGTCCGCCGAGGAAGTTACCGGTGCGATGACGGAGATTGCCGGTTCGATCAGGTCCGTCAGCGCCGACACCGAGTCACTCACCGCATCGGTAAACGAAACTGCGGCGAGCATGGAAGAGGTCGCGGCCTCGATCGCGAGTCTATCGAGCAATGCCGATGACCTCACCGTCTCGGCGGAGCAAACGTCTTCCGCGATTAATGAAATGGCTGCGTCAATCGAAGAAGTCGCGGCGATGACCGAGGGCCTGGCGTCGTCAGTTGAAGAAGTTTCGACTTCGATCGAGCAGATGTCGCGCTCGGTTCAGGGAGTGGCGCAGAATGCGGAGCGCATTACCGAAGCCGCCACGAGTGCTGCCGGCAGCGCGACTCAGATGGACCGGTCGTTACATTCCGTCGTTGCGTTGACGAAGCGTGCCGAAGAGGCGACTGGCCAGCTAATGAGACAAGCCGAAGAAGGCGGAGCGGCGGCGCAGAAGTCGATGCAGGGACTGGTACGCGTACGCACGGCGATGGAGCAGTCAGCCGGCGTGATCCGCGAGATGGGAAAACGTTCCGACGAGATTGGCGGCATCGTCAATACGATCAATGTCATCGCGGAACGCACCAACATGCTTTCACTCAACGCTTCGATCGAGGCGGCTCGTGCGGGTGATGCGGGGCGCGGTTTTGCCGTCGTGGCGGAAGAGATCAGAAATCTTGCCGATCGATCCGCACAGGCAACGTCCGATATCGCACTGATCATTCGATCGCTTCAGGAAGTTGTGAGGGAAGCCGTGACGGCTGCGAGTGATGGAATGCGCGTCGCCGATGAAAGCGGTCAACTCGCGGAAGATGGCGCGGCCGGGCTCCGAAAGATACTGACCGGGATCAATGAAGCTGCCCAGCTTGTCGCACAAATCGCTGATGCAACCGAAGAACAACTGACGGCGAGTCAACACGTGGTTACCGCTATCGACGTCACTGCCACGCAAACAAAACAAGTCTCCAACGCCGTGATTGAGCAGGCCCAGGCTACGCAGCAGATCGTCAAGTCAGCGGTGCAGATGCGCAACACAGCAAAGGAAGTTAGTAAGGCTGTAAACGAGCAAGGCCGCGCGGCGAGAGAGATCATCAAGGCGGCGCAGAGCACGAGTAGCGCGGCGAAACAGGTGCGCAAGTCTTCGAACGAGCAATCCGCAGCGGCGAATCAGATCTCGCAAGCCGTCGAATCGATGCGCCGTGGAACGGTTTCAACTTCGCGTGCGTTGAGTGAACAGGCAGTTGCCGGCGATCAGGTTTCAAGGGAAGCGGTCCAACTCGCGCGACAGATCGCGGAGATCAGCAAAGCGATGGGTGAGCAGACGAAGGCGGCGTCGGAGATTACCGAGGCGACGCAGAACATGCGTTTGCAATCAGATCAGGTAGCGAAGGGCATGCGCGAACAGGCGCGCACGGCGCATGAGATGACTACGGCTGTCGCGAATGTTTCGAAAGAAGCGCTGCGAGTTACCAATGCCAATCGCAACCACCTTGACGCCGCCGATAGGATCCGCGTGGGCGTCACTGAGCTGCGCCAGATCACTACTCGCAATGCTGATGGCGTGAAAGCGACGTTGACGCGTACTTCCGGTTTGGCTGATCGTGCCCGCGAGCTCGGTGAGATCATGGACACTATGATCGGCGCTAACGGCACTCAGAAGCCTAAACGCAGGCGCGCGAAAAAGCCGGCCGCGAATGAAGGCGGATGATGCAGATCGGCGTTTTTACAACGGATGTTCACCTCATTATCCAGGTATGGGATGCGACGCTCGCGCAGCTCACGGGCATCAGTGAGGAAGCTGCTTCTGGTCAGCCTTTGACTGCACTTCTGCCTGATCTCGAAAAGCGCGGGCTATTGAAGCGTTTCCAGCGATCACTCAACGACGGCGTCGTGGAAGTGCTCGCGCCTGCTTTTCATCATTACCTTATTCCCTGTGCTCCAGTAACGCCTGCTAAACACTTCGACAAGATGCAGCAACGCGTCACGATTGCGCCGTTGCGTGATAACAACGAGTCGATCGCCGGACTCATCGTGACTGTCGAAGATGTAACCGCGCGGCTCGAGCGTGAACGCGAGCTCGCGACGCGTTTGGCTGAGGGCGACGAGACCACGCGTTTGAATGCGGCTGAGACGATCAGCGACGACGCGTCTTTCGACACGGCGCCGTTGCTCGATGCGTTGAGTGACAACAGTTGGAGAGTTCGTCGTGCGGCGGTGAAGGGCGTGTCGCAACGTGCTGCACCTGAAGCGATCACGGCACTCTTAAACTCAGTTGTCGCAAATCATCACAATCTTTCTCTCTTGAACAGTGCGCTCCAGGTGTTGGCATCGAGTGATGTCGACACTATTTCACCACTGCTTGACTTACTGAAACATCCCGAACCCGATCTGCGAATGCAGGCTGCGTTGGCTCTCGGTGAACAAGGCGACTCTCGTGCAGTCGACGCGTTGATCGAGGCAATGAATGATGAAGATACCAACGTGCGGTATCACGCGATCGAAGCTCTCGGTAAGCTCAAGTCAGTGGACGTGGTAGACAAGCTTGTCGATGTGGCTGAAACAAAACACTTCTTTCTTGGCTTTGCAGCACTCGACGCACTTGCGCAGATCGGCGACCCACGCATCGTGCCGCGAATTGAGCCGCTTGTGGATGACCCACTCCTGGGTGATCAAGCGATCATGCTGCTGGGCCAACTGGGTGATGAAAGTGTCGTCGCTCCGCTAACGGCGCTACTGAATAAGCCGAATGATTCGACGTATTTGATCGCGCGTGCACTTGCCACGCTCAGTGATCGTTACGAAGAGCAATATGGCGAAGGTCGGTACATCGCAGAATTAACCAGCCGTGAAATTTCACCGACTGGCGTCCAGAATTTACTCGACGCTTTGGAGTCGCCTGATAAGGCAGACTTGCGCGAGCTTGCATTGGTGCTTGGCTGGGTGAAAGGCGCCGGAGTGGACCGCGCGCTGACACGCTTGATGGGGCGCGACGATCTGCGCAACGAGATTATTGAAGCACTCGTGCGGCATGGCCCGGCGACGCTGGACCTTTTGATGGCACAGTTGTCAGCGGAAGATCTGGAAGTCAGACGATCCGCGGCAGTGGCACTCGGGCGCATCGGTGATTCACGCGCAACGGCCGCGCTTGTAAACGCCCTCGGCGACAAGTCTCTGGCGATTGATGCGGTGACTGCACTCGGCCAGATCGGTGATCCGAACGCAGTCGATGGGCTATTGAAATTGATCGGTAGCGAAGACGCGTCGCTCAGGCAAGCGGCTGTAAGCGCCCTCAATTCGGTCATGCCGCCATCGATGTCGGAACGTATCATTCCGCTGCTACATGACTTAGATCCGAACGTTCGTGAGTCAGCGGTGAAGATCGCCGGATACTTTGGTTATCCGAGCTCGGCTGACGCGTTGGTAGAGTTGAGTCGAGATGAGGTTGAGCGAGTGCGCTGTGCGGCGATCGAGCACCTGCCGTTTGTTGAAGACGAGCGGGCTTTTGAGGTTATCGCTGGAGCACTGAAAGAAGAAACGCCGAACGTTCGAGCGGCTGCGGCTCGTGCGCTTGGCAATATGGAGGGTCCGCAGGCGGTCGCGCGGTTGAGCGAAGGGCTCTCTGATGACGACGTTTGGGTGCGTTACTTCAGCGCGCGGGCGCTCGGTCGTCGCCGGGATGAGGCAAGCGTCGAGGCGCTGAAGAAAGTGATTGAGAATGATGAGTTTAATCATGTTCGCATCGCGGCCCTTGATTCGCTGGGACAAATCGGCGGTCAGCGTGTCGCTGAGATCGTTGCGGAATTGGTTAATGACGATGATCCGGACGTCGCACACGCCGCGCAGATGGCGTTGAGTAAAGGGTTAGTTTGACAGGATTACAGGATTTTCAGGATTGGCATGATTTAGAGCTAGTTTATGTTGTCTCGTTCACAGAATTTAGCATTACCGGAGGGCACCGCTGCTCTGATTCGAAGCTTAATCAACGAACGTACCGGCATGTACTTCGATAACGGCAAGAGCGATCTGCTGATCGATAAACTCTCGCCGCTCGTCATCGAGCGCGGTTTCGGTTCGTATCTCGACTATTACTATTTGTTGAAATACGACCCTGCGGCACGCGGCGAATGGTTGAATGTGATGAACGCGCTTTCCGTACAGGAGACGTACTTCTGGCGCGAGTTCGATCAAATTCGTACCCTGGTCCAAACGTTGGTGCCCGAGTGGCAAGCTCGCGGTAGCAAGTCGACTCTGCGGATCTGGAGCGCGGCCTGCGCGACCGGCGAGGAGCCGCTGACGATCGCCATGGCCTTGAACGAAGCGGGATGGTTTGAACGCTTCCCGATCGAGATCGTGGCCAGCGATGCCAGCTCGAAAGCCATCGACCGCGCGAGCAAAGGTGTTTATCGTGAGCGCGCCTTTCGCAACCTTCCACCCCACCTGCGAGATCGCTATTTCGAGCGAGATGGTTCAGACTGGCGTATCAACAGCAGCATCCATTCACGGGTCAAGTGGGAAGTTGCAAACTTAATGGAGGAGGACCAGATCTCGCACCTGGCCGCCGCTGACTTTATTTTCTGTCGAAACGTTTTTATTTACTTTTCTGAAAGCGCGATCGGTCGGGTGGTCCGTTCCTTTGCGAGGTTTATGCGTCCGCCCGGTTATCTCTTTGTCGGCGCCGCCGAATCATTGATACGGCTGACGACGGATTTCAACCTGACCGAAATTGACGACGCTTTCGTGTATGTCAAGCGTGAGAGAACAATCTGATGGATCGAGTCTTAAGAGTAGTAGTAATCGACGATTCTGCCTACGTGCGGAAGGTTGTGAGAGAGATCCTTTCTCGCAGTCCTTTCCTCGAAGTTGTCGGCACTGCGCGCGACGGTCGAGAAGCACTGGAATTGGTGGAGAAACTCGATCCGGATGTGGTCACGTGCGATCTCATCATGCCGGAGCTTGATGGCGTTGGATTTGTGCGCGAACAAATGCAGCGCCGGCCAGTGCCGATCATCATCATGAGCGTCGCGAAAGAGACCGCCGAAGCTGCTTTGACGGCGCTCGACGCCGGAGCGATCGACTTCGTGCAAAAACCGACCGCGCTTGCGAGTGAAAAGATCTTTGAAGTAAGCAGCGAGTTGATCGATAAGGTTAAAGCAGCAGGCAGCATCTCGTTGAACAGGATCTCCACTGCGCCGGCATCGCGTCCTGCACCTGCAATTGAGCCGAGTGTTGCTGGAACACACTCCGTTGACATAGTGGTGCTTGGAATTTCGACTGGTGGACCACAGGCGCTGAAACGATTGATACCGCAGTTGCCCGCGGACTTTCCGGTGCCAGTGGTGATGGTGATGCACATGCCGGTCGGGTATACAGAGATGTACGCCGCAAAGTTGAACGAGCAGTCGCAGCTTGAAGTACGAGAAGCGGCCGCGGGAGACGAGATCAAGCCGGGTCGCGTCTTTCTTGCACCCGCAGGCCGTCATTTGTCATTCAAACGCGATGCAAACGGCAAAGTTGTTACACATCTGGATGCGAAACCATTTAATAGCCTGCACCGTCCCTCGGTTGATGTGCTGTTTCAATCGGCGGCGGAAGTTTACGGCAAGCGCGTGTTGGGAGTCGTGATGACGGGCATGGGATCAGATGGAAAGCAGGGTGCGGCCTGGATCAAGTCGCAGGGCGGACTGATCTTTACGGAAGCCGAGAGCAGTTGTGTGGTGTATGGCATGCCGTCCGTAGTTGTGGAGGCCGGAATGAGTGATAAAAGTGTCGCTCTCGAAGGCATGGCCCGCGCGATCAGAGAGGTGGTATGAGCCGGAAGATTCTCATCGTCGATGATTCAGCACTTTCACGTCGCACCTTGCGACGCATTCTTGAGTCATCGGGTTACGAAGTGGTGGAAGCTGACGATGGAATGACCGCGCTTGAAGTCTACTTTCTCGAGAAACCGAGTTTGGTGTTGCTCGATCTGGTGATGAAAGGTATGTACGGGCTTGATGTGCTCGTGAAATTGCGCGAGATGGACTCGAAGGCGTTGGTGGTAGTGGCGAGCGCTGATATTCAAAGTTCCACACGGAAAATGGTTGATGAGGCGGGTGCGCTCGCGTTTATCAACAAACCGTTTGTGGCGGAACAAGTGATAGCGGCAGTCGAAGCAGCTCTCGCGGAAGGAGTCACCGGTGAAGCTAACTGAGCGACAGAGCGATGCCCTGTCCGAGCTCATTAACATAGCTTTCGCGCGCACGGGCGCGGCGCTCTCGGA
>DASTTS010000289.1:0-9520 GCA_035760085.1 Pyrinomonadaceae bacterium | reverse complement strand
CGGCTTTCTTCGCTGTGTCAGATTCAGCTTGAGCTTTAAGTGCTTCCGCTTCTGCTTGTCTGGCATCACGCTCCCTTCTGCTAGCCAGGTCGGCCTGTGCGATTGCCGCTTTGCGATTGTCTTCGGCAATCGCTTTCTGCGTGGACGCGTCTGAAGCTGCGATGGTCGCGAAGTTTTTTTGCTTCTCAGCTTCTTCTCTTTGCGTTTTTGCTTCTTCCAAATTCTTCTCGGCCAGTAAACGCTGCTCGTTAGCTGCTCTTGATGCCGAGACTGCGAACAGGGCCGCGACCACAGCAAGTATCGCCACCAGAGCCAGTGCGGTTGTCAGAAATTGAAGCCTGCGTGCGAACTTCGCTTTTGCCGTAAGCGTCTTCCGCTCGATTTCGTTTTCCCGTTCAAGTCTTTCGCGATCTGCCTCGCGGTCCATGTGTACTTTCCACGCTTTTTCACTCGCGTCGAGAAACTTGATGGTCTGTGCAAACTCCTCATCCGTTCCGTAGCGACGTGCCCAGAACACGGTTGGTCGCTGTTTATTTCTCCACTCGAGCGCGCGTTCGAGATTGACGCCGCCCAGCAGTTCGGCATCTTTGGGCCAGTCCTGCGCCGTCTTTTTCAAGCGATCATACGCAGCGGCTGAGCGTGCCTCATCATCGACCCAGCCAGTCAAAGTGTGCCAAAACGTTATTAAGCTCTCATGAGTGATATCTAAAAAAGTATCCTTTGTAAGCCGAACTTCGGGAGGCGGTGTGAGAAAACTGCGGTCAGATCTACGAAACGCTTTAACTACCGCCGCTACGTCTTCATCTGAAACTCCGGCTACTTCAGCGACATCTCTGAGCTTCGATGGACGTCGTCTGTCTCCACGACCGGCTACACGTTCTGTGAGACGGCGGAAAAGCGTTTGGGCGATGAGCTGCTGCTCAGTCGTCAAACTCTGCAAAACTTCATCAGCATGAACCGACAGTGCTTCTTCGAGCGCGCCAATGTCGCGGTAATCATCAAGCGTAATCGTTATGTTGCCGTTGGCTTGAGTTTGTGCTTGATTCGCCTGCCTGATGTTCGTCGCTTTGGTCCACATGCGCATCAAGCAGTGTTGCAATAGAGGTAGCTGATCCGGGTCAGACGACATCTCGTTGAGTAAACGATTGACCAGCGCTGGATCTACACTGCCGCCGAAAACCCGCGCAGGTATTGTGATAGCGGCCTCACACTGTGCTCGTGTCATGCGCGGCGTGAGGAATTGGCCGTCATTGATCGCCTCAGGTAGACCAGTGAATAAGGCACTGTCGCCCAGGTACTCGGATCGCATTGTGATGACGACATTGATTGGGATCTCGGTCTGCTGCGCGGATGCCAGTAGTAGGGCAACAAACGCATCAGCTTCATTGGAGTCACCCTCACGACGAAAGCGAAAGATCTCTTCAAACTGGTCAACTAATATAAGTAAGTTGGCGTGTTTGGGCAGTGGCGTCTCTCGTAATGCTTCGAGCAGCCCGAGCCGGCCTCTGCGCAGCATGGCCTGAAGACGGGCTGTGGCTTCCGGCTCAGTGCCAGTCTCCGGTCCCAATGCAAGCGGCGAGGTAAGCGCCTCCGCCAGTCGTGTCAGCGGACGGTCTCCTGGCCTCATTTCAGCAACCCGCCAGTACGCGCCGGATCGCGTCAATAAGCCAGCACTCAGCGCCGAAATCATTCCCGCCCGGACCAGAGACGATTTACCGCAACCGGATGGCCCGATGACTGACACGAAATGAGTTTCCTGAAGTTTTTTGAGTAATTGATCAGTCTGTTCCTCACGACCAAAGAAGATATCGGCTTCCGTATGTAGAAAAGACCGCAAGCCGGGGTAAGGTGCAGTGCTAAGGCGGAGGGATTGAGACGTCGACATGACTTCGTTTGCTCCGTTACAAAGTATCTAAAAACCGCTCAAGAGCCTCCTGATCTTTTCGGCAATCGAGCAAATGAACGTTTGGAAATCCAAAGCCGAGATGATCTCTCAACTCTGGAGGCGGAGGACCGTCGTAGACAGCTATTGCAGGAATCGGTTCCCGCTGATTAATAATTCTCCGGCATTGCAAGACCTGGCCCAGTACTGCAGCCTGATCGGTAGCACAGTAGATCACCAAAGCGGCATCACAATCTGCGAGGCTGGCCTCCATGAATCTGCGTGTGACACCCGGATCGTTGCTGTTCGGCAACATCGCGTAACTTATGCCGCGCTTCTGTATGCACTTATCGATTAGCTCTTCAGCCCGATCACGATCGGCAATGTCGGCGCTGATAAAAACGAATTTGTTCGTGCTTCGTGGCCGTACTTCTGTTGGCACGGGCACGGCTGCCGCTGCAACTGCTCGTTTAAAGTCCTCAATACTTTCGGCCCGAACCGCTGGTCCGTCGATGAGCGCAGCGTGATCTCGATCCGAGATGTTGTCTAGTTCTAGTTTCCCGTTGTTGCGCCACTGAAGTATCTTGAGGTCATTTCTCTTCGTGGCTCTTTCGTATTGAAGTCGCGGATATCCGTATGGCTGGTTGAAAGGTTTTTTCCCTGCTACTTCACTAAGCAGTTGAGCAAAGACTATACATTGGCCCAAATCTCGATCAGTGGCTTCTTCAAAGGCGCTGAGATCGTCGTAAAATCGCCAGGCTTCCGGAATGACTCTAAACCCGGCTTGCTCCAGATAATCCTTGACCTCGTTTCGCTTCGCATCGAGATCATCGGTTACGTCTGCAAGGAACACCGAAGGTTTGGTTGACTCTGGCTTTGGATTACCATTTGAGCCCGAACCTCCGTGCTCTAATCGTTTGATCTCATTACTCAAATGAATCGCAATTCGATTAAGGACTTGCCAGTATTCCTTCTCCAGCGGATCCGGAAACCCGAGCGTTCGTGTAGTCTGCTCTTCCCAATTTTCCTCCCACAACTGATAACCAATCGTGTCGTTAAACTCAGGCGGTAAGAGGCTTCGATCGATCTTGTCTAATTCAACTCTAAACACACGCGAGCCCGCTGATGTTCGCTGCTTGATCATTTTCAGAAACTGCTGACGCTCTTTCCGGCACCACTCAGAAGCCAGGTACCGCGTTGAAACCATCACAACGATGACAGCAGTTTTATTCAGTGCGTCCATGATGACCGGCGTCAGGGGCTTATTGCCGGCTAGTTCGCGATGATCAATCCAAATCCTTGCGTTACGATCAATCTTCCGTGATAGCCATTGCTGGAGATTGAAACCGAAGGTGGTAACGAAACCTTTTTCAGCCCCGTAAACCAGGGTGTTATCAGCGTGTGCGTAGCTGATAAAGACATCGTGTTGATAACGTTCTTTGAAATCCATGTGTGAGCCTCTACATCAAGACCAAAGACGGTTAGCGAGTGACGAATGCAATCAGATCTCCGCCCTGAAAACACAAAAGCGCCCAGTCGCTCTCCCTGGCTTCCAATGCTTATGACTTTTTTGGGCTTTTTGTGTCTGGGACTGTGGAATTTGGGCTTCTTATAGCTAAAGCGGGATGTTGCCGTGCTTGCGTGGTGGGTTCGTGTCGCGTTTGTTTTCCAGTAACGACAAGGCGCGGATGAGTTTTGCGCGTGTGTACGCGGGCTCGATTACTTCGTCGACAAAGCCTCGTTCGGCGGCGATGTAGGGATTCGCGAATTTGTCCTGTAGCTCTGCGATCTTCGAGTTGCGTGCCGCGTCTTTGTCCTGCGCGTCGTTAAGCTCACGCCGGTACAGAATTCCCACGGCACCCTCAGCACCCATCACCGCGATCTCAGCGGAAGGCCATGCGAAGTTGACGTCGGTACGAATGTGCTTCGAGGCCATCACGCAGTACGCGCCGCCGTACGCCTTGCGCGTGATGACAGTGACTTTCGGCACAGTCGCTTCAGCAAACGCGTAAAGAAGCTTCGCGCCGTGCGTGATGATGCCGCCGTGTTCCTGCGACACGCCCGGCAGAAAACCCGGCACGTCTTCAAACGTAATCAACGGAATATTGAAGCAATCACAGAAGCGAACAAAGCGCGCGCCTTTGACTGACGCGGCGATGTCCAGCACGCCTGCGAGAAACGCCGGCTGGTTTGCCACGATGCCGACCGAGCGTCCACCCAGGCGCGCGAAGCCCACGCAGATATTCGGCGCAAACATCTGTTGCACTTCGAAGAAGTAACCATCGTCAACAACGTGATTGATAACGTCGCGGATGTCGTACGGTTGATTCGACGCCTCGGGAACGATGTCGTTCAGCTTTGGCTCGAGTCGATCGACAGGATCGCTCACCTCAACAAGCGGCGGATCCTCGAGATTGTTTGAAGGAATAAACGAGAAGAGCTCGCGCACGATCCGCAGCGCGTGTTCGTCGGAGTCAGCGGCGAAGTGCGCGACACCCGAAACGCTGTTGTGTGTCACGGCACCACCCAACGCTTCTTTCGTAACTTCCTCGTGCGTGACGGTCTTGATCACGTCTGGTCCAGTGATGAACATGTAAGACGTGTCTTTGACCATGATGTTGAAATCCGTGATCGCGGGACTATAAACAGCGCCACCCGCGCACGGGCCCATGATGCAACTGATCTGCGGCACCACACCGCTAGCGAGCGTGTTGCGCAGGAAAATGTCTGCATAACCACCGAGACTTACAACGCCTTCCTGAATACGTGCGCCGCCCGAATCATTCAGGCCGATGATCGGCGCTCCCACCTTCATCGCGAGATCCATCACCTTGCAGATCTTTTCCGCGTGCGTTTCGGAAAGGGAACCACCAAAGACAGTGAAGTCCTGCGCGAAAACAAACACATTGCGACCGTCGATCAAACCGTGCCCGGTAACAACACCGTCTCCGGGATAGATCTGTTTATCGAGTCCGAAGTCTCTCGAGCGATGGACCACGAGCTTGTCAAACTCTTCAAACGAACCCTCATCGAGCAGGAATTCGATCCGCTCGCGCGCCGTCATCTTTCCTGCCTCGTGCTGCTTCTCAACACGAGGAGCACCGCCGCCCTGCTCAGCCTGAACGCCTCGCTCGCGCAGTGTTTCCAACTTCGATTTGGTCTGTTTTGGTTGTTGTTTCGAGGCCATATTTATTCGTTGAAGGGAAACGCCCTCGCTTCGATGAGCTCTGTTAACTCCTCCAGGGCCCGGTGCGCATTTGCCTGAACCTCCTCGGGGTAAACATAGCGCCTCGCGTTCTCTTCAAAATCTTCGACGTCGAGAACTTTGTAAGTGAGGTCAGGGGCGACCAACACATCGATGTCGAGATCGATATAACTCAGCACGCGCCCGTCAAAACCGGGTGGCTGGTTCACGTTGCAGTAATAATTCTTCAGCTTGTGATCCGGATCGCTGAAACGAAAAACGTTGTAACAGCGATCCAGCCAGTAATACTCCGTGCTGATCGTTCCTGACGAGATCGTACCGAGCAGGTCGTGTTCGATCTCGTCTTCGAAAACGGCGTCGAGGACCAGCAGTGGTCCATCGATTCGAGCTATTCGCGCGGGCCAGCGTCTGTGCTCGAGTCCATCGTACTTGAGCACGCTGACGACGATCTCACTTCCTACCACCTATTTTCTTCCGCTTTTGGCCCAATCCGCCAGAAACTGTGCTTGACCTTTATCAGTCAGCGGGTGATTGAACAGTTGATCGATCACCTTGAACGGTATTGTGCCGATGTCGGCGCCCATGCGCGCGGCTTCGATCACGTGCACCGGATGGCGCAGGCTCGCGGCCAGCACTTCCGTCTTCCACGGATAGTTCCGGTAAATTTCGATGATGCTTTCCAGCAACAGCAGACCGTTTTCACCAATGTCGTCGAGACGACCGAGAAACGGACTGATGAATGCGGCGCCTGCCTTGGCAGCAAGAATCGCCTGCGCCGGTGAAAAGCAAAGCGTGACGTTGACCTTAATGCCTTCGTCGGTCAGTTGACGCGTAGCCTTCAGACCATCGCGCGTCAACGGGCATTTGATCACGACGTTCGGAGCGATCTTCGAATACTCACGACCCTCGCGCAACATGCCTTCTTTGTCCTGGCTCGTCACTTCCGCCGAGACAGGTCCCTGAACAATCTCGCAGATCGCAGCGATGTGTTGTTTGAAATCGACATTGCCTTCTTTCGCGATCAAAGAAGGATTAGTCGTCACGCCGTCTGCAAAACCTAATTCTGCCGCTTCACGAATCTCATTGAGATTTGCGGTATCAAGAAAAAACTTCATAACAAGACTCCTAACCCGGTGCTATCGCACTCGGTTCTGTAATACGCCGATGCCGGCCACTTCAACTTCCACAATATCGCCGGACTTCATGCGCGAGACGCCCGCGGGCGTTCCGGTCGCAATCAAGTCGCCGGGATACAGTGTCATGATCTCAGAGATGTACCTTATAAGAAAGGGAACAGGAAATGCCATGTCAGCCGTGTTGCCTTTTTGTTTTACTTCACCGTTCAGACGTGTCTCAACGGTGACATTCCCGGGGTCGATATCTGTTTCAATCCACGGACCGACGGGGCAGAACGTGTCAAACGACTTCCCGCGCGTGAACTGCACGTCTTTGCGTTGTAAATCGCGGGCAGTAACGTCGTTCACGCACGTGTAGCCGAGAACGTAACTTAACGGATCTTCGTTGCCCGGAATGTTGTGGGCGATGCGCCCGATCACGACGCCCAGCTCACCTTCATGCTCGACTTGCTGTGACGCACCGGGCAAAACGATGTCATCGCCAGAAGCGATGATGGCAGACGGCGCTTTCAGAAAGAGCAGCGGCTCGTCCGGCATTTTATTGCCCAGCTCCGCAGCGTGTTCGCGATAGTTTCGTCCGACGCAAACGATCTTTGAAGGGACGAACGGGTCTTGTAGTCTCATCTATTGCTAAGGCGCTTTCTCCGAACCGACTTCAGATGGTTGACTGACGTTGCCTGCTTTGTCGACCGCCGTGATGTAGTAAGAGTAAGTCTTGCCTGACTCGACCCGGTCGTCCTGATATGTCGTGCGCGTCAGTAGCGACTGGTTCAGCTTCGTCCAATTCTGTTTCGGCAGATCCGGATCGGTCGAACGATAAATGTTGTAGCCGGCGATGTCGGTCTCTTTATTTGCCGCGAAGAAGATCGCGAGGCGCGCGGAATTTGGTTCAGGCGCGGCGATACTGGGTCGCTCAGGCGGCGCCGGGGCGAAAGTATCGCGGGGTGAGACCGGTACAGCGTTGGAGTTGAGACTCTCGACCTGTGCGCCGCCGGTTCCGAGTGATACGGCGCGAACTATGTAACGATAGTTGTTACCAAACTGAAAATTCTTGTCCGCGTATGTCGTGCTGGAGATCGGCGCGGAATTGAGCGGCTGGTTTGCCGGTTCGGTTTGCGATTCGTCCGTGCGATAGACGTTGTAGCCGAGCAGGTTCACGGGTGTTGAGTTGTCGATGTTCGCTGCGGGCGGTTGCCATGTGAGGGTGATCGAGTCTTCGAGAACTTTGACGTCGGTCGAGAGTGTCGGGGCTTGGGCGATGCGCGCCGCGGGCTCGATCGACAGGAAGTTCGAGAATGCTGCGCGCTGGCCGGACGCGTTGACGTAACGAATAGCGTAACGGAGCCGCGTGGGCTGACCGGCGAGCTCGAGGGCGTCGCGATACGTGATCGTGTCGCCCGCGGTTTGGATCTGTTCGAAGGTGACTGAGCCGACGACTGTGGCGCGGGCAGCGAATTCATCTTCGGTTAGTGCGAGTGGGGCGCCTGGCTTTTCAGCGAGTCGATAAACGTCGATACGACGAATGCTTTGAACACTGCTGTCAGGCGCGTTTCGTCTCGGCGCGGGCCAGCTAAGAATTACCTCGTTGCCTTGTTGTGCACCAGAGAGTAACTCGGTGCGCTGCTGCACGCGCTCGATTGGAGGCAGAGGTGGACGGCGCTTACCGCAAGCGGATAAACAAGCGATGATCAGAAGAGAGGCAAGTACGCGAATAGCGAACAGTTATGTTGCTCCGAGAGTGTGGAGTTGATTAGAGCGCTTAATTGGCGAAGTAATTTTAGACAAGATTACAGGATTTACAGGATTTACAAGATGTACCTACTGAGATCCTGATCCTTAACGGTCTCCGACAACATCCCTGAAACGTAAGCAGCATCGATCCTTTGGTGCTTCGGCTCGAGATCGGGTCCTTCGAAACTGATCTCTTCCAATAGCTTCTCCATAATAGTTTGCAAACGACGCGCGCCGATGTTTTCCGTCTGCTGATTCACCTGCGCGGCGTAGTTCGCAATCGAATCGATCGCATCAGCCGTGAACTCGATCGACACGCCCTCCGTTTCCATCATTGCCTGGTATTGCTTGATCAGCGCGTTGCGTGGCTCCGTCAGAATCCGTTTGAAGTCTTCGATCGTAAGCGACTCCAGCTCGACACGAATCGGAAAACGACCTTGCAACTCGGGTATCAAATCAGACGGTTTCGAAACGTGAAATGCACCGGCAGCGATGAAGAGGATGTGATCCGTGCGCACCATACCGTAACGAGTATTGACGGTCGTACCTTCAACGATCGGAAGAATGTCGCGCTGCACGCCCTCACGCGAAACGTCAGGCCCATGTCCCGATTCACGCCCGGCAATCTTATCGATCTCGTCAAGAAAAATGATGCCCGAATTCTCCACGCGCTCAATCGCGGCGCGCGCAACCTGGTCCATGTCAATGAGACGCTCTTCCTCTTCCTGCATCAGGTATTCCATCGCCTCATCGACGCGCATTTTTCGTCGCTTCGTGCGGCCCTGAAAGAGGTTGCCCAACATGTCTTTCATGTTGATGCCCATCTCTTCGACGCCCTGTGGACCAGCCAGCTCGATCACGGGAAAGTTCTTCTCCCTGACTTCGAGCTCAACGAGGCGATTGTCGAGCTTGCCGCTGCGTAGTTGCGTGCGCAACTTCTCGCGTGTTTTTTGAAACTGTTCGTCACGCGCGGGACTATCGAGCTCGGTTGATGGCTCATCGCTGGTGTCAGCATCGAAATCGTAAAAGCTCGAAGCACTACGCGGTGGTGGCAGCAACAGGTCGAGAATGCGCTCCTCGACGTTGAGTTCTGCCTTTTCCGCGATCTCTTCGCTCTTGTCCTGGCGCGTCATCTCGATCGAGATCTCGGTGAGGTCGCGAATCATGCTTTCGACGTCACGTCCGACATAACCAACTTCAGTAAACTTCGACGCTTCGACTTTCAAAAACGGCGAGTTGGACATGCGCGCGAGCCGACGCGCGATCTCAGTTTTACCAACACCGGTCGAGCCGATCATGATGATGTTCTTCGGCATCACATCGACCGCCATTTCCGGCGCGAGCTTCTGCCGCCGCACACGATTGCGCAGGGCAACCGCGACCGCTCGTTTCGCGTTACGCTGACCGACGACGTGCTTATCGAGTTCGGTCACGATCTGACGAGGCGACATCTCGTCAAGCCGCGCCTCTTCATCAACTTCTCCAGCCAAATAAATAACCATGATTTCCTGTCAATCTCGAGAATCCTGTAATCCTGTCTCACAGCTCCTCTACGATAATGTTCTG
>DASTTS010000288.1:0-4656 GCA_035760085.1 Pyrinomonadaceae bacterium | reverse complement strand
CCGTCGTTATTGATGATCGGCGAACACGTGACGCTCGGCGGCGAGGCTGATGCGGAGACGGAGCTCGACGTCAGCGAAGCGCAGAAAAAATCGGACCACAAAGCGGGCACGGGCGCCGTGCACACCGCGCCGGGTCACGGTCACGACGACTTCGTGATCGGAAAACGTTACGGTCTTGAGATCTATTGTCCGGTCGATAATGCAGGGCGCTTCACGCCTGAAGTCGAACACTTCGCGGGCCAGCGCGTGTTTGACGCGAACGATCCGATTGTTGAGTTCATGCGTGAGCAGGGCGTGCTGCTTTTCAGTGAAAAGTACGACCATCGTTACCCGCATTGCTGGCGCTGCAAGAATCCCGTGATCTTCCGCGCGACGCCGCAGTGGTTCATCGCGATGGACCAGGCGCACAGCGATCTCGTCGAGAAGGATGAAGACGGTCGCGATCGTAGCAACTTTACGGACAACTTGCCGGAGACGCCCGCTGTTTCGTTACGTGCCGCCGCGATTGCCGAGGTTGAGAACAGCGTCAAATGGATTCCCGGTTGGGGTGTCGACCGTATGCGCAACATGCTGAAAGGGCGGCCGGATTGGTGTGTGTCGCGGCAGCGTGTTTGGGGTGTTTCGATTCCCGTGTTTTATTGCGCGCGGTGCACGGAGGCAGTTGCTGATCCGGCGGTGATCAATCACGTCGCGGACATTTTTGAAAAAGAGTCGGGCGATGCGTGGTACACACATTCCGCCCAGGAGCTGTTGCCGCCGGGCTACGTCTGCAAAGGTTGCGGGGCGCAGGAATGGACTAAGGAGAGTGACATTCTCGACGTTTGGTTCGACAGCGGCACTTCATCGATTGCGGTGCTGGAGAATCGACCGGAGCTGCGCTGGCCCGCGGATGTTTACATCGAGGGCGGCGATCAGTTTCGCGGCTGGTTCAACTCGTCGTTGATGATCGGTATCGCAGCCCACGATCGCGCGCCGTATAAGACTGTGATCACGCACGGTTGGACGCTCGACGCGCAGGGTCGCGCGATGCACAAATCAGCGGGGAACGCGGTTGAGCCCGACAAAGTCATCAAGCAGTCGGGCGCGGAGACTATTCGTTTGTGGTGTGCGTCGACAAACTATTTCGACGACATGCGCGCGTCAGACGAGATCCTTCAGCGCGTGACTGACGGGTATCGCAAGCTTCGCAACACGGCGCGGTTCGCGCTCGGCAATATCGATGGTTTCGATCCGGCACGCGACACAGTTCCGGTCGACGAGATGGAAGAGATCGACCGCTGGGCTCTTGCGGAGTTGAGCCGTGTAACGAAAGAAGTGCTGGCGGCGTATGAAGCTTACGAGTTTCACAACGTCTATCGCGCGTTGTTCAACTTCTCGACGGTGACGTTATCAGCACGCTATTTCGACATCATCAAAGATCGGCTTTACACGTTTGCGCCGCGCAACAAAGCGCGTCGTTCGGCGCAGACTGTGCTGCTCGAGATCGCGGATTCGCTGGCGCGAATGCTGGGTCCAATCCTCGTGTTCACGGCTGACGAGATCTGGGAAAACTTGCCCAACCGCACTGAGCCGTCGATCCATCTCGCGCTGTTGCCGAAGGCGTCGGATGAGAGTCACGAAGCGCTGTCGGCGGAGTGGGAGCGCTTGTTTGCAATTCGCGACGATGTTTTGCGAGCGTTGGAAGAAGCGCGCGTGGCTAAGCAGATCGGGAGCTCACTGCAAGCAAAGGTCACGTTACGGGCTTCCGGAAGCGCGCTCGAATTGCTTCAGCGGCATCAGAATGATCTGCGGTATTTGTTCATCGTGTCGGAGGTGGAGCTTGTCTCGGTTGATAGTGAAGGCGTTTCGATCGCAATCTCGGTAGCGGAGGGCGAGAAGTGCGAGCGCTGCTGGAACTACTCAACGCGCGTCGGCGAGTCAGAGCGCTACCCGACCGTTTGCGAGCGATGTGTGGCAGCATTGAAGGAGATCGAGGAAGAAGCCACGGATTAAACACGGACAGAAAATCGGATTTCTTTCCGTATTAATCCGTGGCTAAATACCTGTGGATACCAGTATCGAAAAGAGGATGGACTTTCGCACGCGCTTCGCCTGGCGCGCCGGTTATTTGCTGGCCGCCTTCGGGCTTTACATGGCCGACCAGGCAACGAAGGCGTGGGCCGTGAGAGCGCTTCGCTTCGGCGAAGAGCGCGTGGTGATTCGCGGTTTTCTCCAGTTCATTTACACCGAAAACCCGGGGATCGCGTTTGGGCAGTTGCAGGAAGGCGGCGCGTTTGGTCGCTGGTTCTTCGTCGTCCTTGCCGTGCTGGCAGCCGTTGCGGTTTTTTATTACTTTATGCGCACGCCGCGTAACGACGATCGCGTGCTCGGCGCATGCGCACTCCTGCTCGCCGGAATCCTGGGCAACCTGACTGATCGCGCGCGACTCGGTTACGTGATCGACTTCATCGTCGTGCATGCAGGCGACTACCACTGGCCCACGTTCAATATCGCCGATGCGAGCATTACTGTGGGCGCGTTGCTGCTTGCTTACGACTTGATTTTTAGCCACAGATCTACGCGCGTAAACGCGGACTTAAAAGATGTATCCTGAGATTTTTCGTATCGGTAACTTCCCCATCAACACCTATGGTGTGTTTCTCGCGCTCGCGTTTCTCTGCGCGATTTTGATCGCGGTTAGACTCGCGCGGCGCGATGGATTGCCGGCCGAAAAAATCTACGACCTCAGTTTGTGGATGCTGCTGGCGGGGCTGATCGGCTCGAAGATCCTGATGCTCTTCACCGAGCCTGACTACCGCGATAATCCGGCTTTGCTTCTGTCTCTCGATTTTCTGCGCTCTGGTGGCGTGTTTTATGGCGGCTTGCTCGGCGCGGTGCTCGCCGGCTACTTCCTGATGAAGCGCTACAAGTTGCCGTGGTGGAAAACTGCTGACGCATGTGCGCCCGGCATCGCGGTGGCCAACTTCTTCGGCCGCCAGGGCTGCTTCGCCGCCGGCTGTTGCTGGGGTAAGCCAACTACGCTGCCGTGGGGCGTGAAGTTTACGGAGAAGGGCCACGAAATCACCGGCGTGCCGATCGACGCTTACCTTCATCCGACACAGCTTTACGAATCGTTTGCAATGCTGCTCGTGTTTTTATTTTTACTCTGGCTGCACAAACGCAAACGCTTCGACGGCCAGGTGATTCTCGCGTACGCGTTGCTCTACTCCGCGATTCGTTTCGCCGTCGAATTCGTGCGCGACGATCCACGCGGCGACGTCTTCGGTCTGACGTCGCTCACCGGACTCTCGACTTCGCAGTTGATCAGTCTCATCATCGGCATCTGGGCCTTGATTCTCCTGATCCGGCGACGCCGTCGCGCTAATCCTGTAAATCTTGAAAATCCTGTAGTCCTGTCAAAAACTACCGTATGACTCTCTTACGATTATTGTTCTTTTTGCCCCTGATCCCCGCTCTCCTTGTCACCGCATCACTGCGCGATGATCAGCTGCTTCTCCCCAACGAAAAACATCTCCGCAATATCAAACAACTAACCTTCGGCGGCGAGAACGCTGAAGCCTATTTCTCCGCCGATGGCAAGCAACTCATCTTTCAATCGACCCGCGAGGACCACGGCTGCGATCAGATCTACACGATGAATGTCGACGGCTCGAACGTGAAGATGATCTCCAACGGCGAGGGCCGCACCACGTGTTCGTACTTTTACCCAAACGCAAAGCGCGTCCTCTACTCGTCAACACATCTCGGCGATAAGCAGTGTCCACCACGTCCCGATTTCTCGAAAGGTTACGTCTGGGCCGTGTATCCGTCGTTCGATATCTTCACCGCCAAGCCCGACGGCTCCGATCTGAAACAACTTACAAACACGCCCGGCTACGACGCGGAAACAACAATCACGCTCGATGGCAAAAAGCTCGTGTTCACGTCGATGCGTGACGGCGATCTCGACATCTACACAATGGACGCCGACGGCAAAAACGTGCGACGGTTAACGAACGAACTGGGTTACGATGGTGGTCCATTCTGGTCGTATGACGGCAAGCAGATCGTCTATCGCGCAAATCATCCAAAGACGGACGAGCAGAAAGCTGATTACACCGGTCTGCTGAAGCAAAATCTAATTCGCCCGACGGCGCTCGAAATCTGGGTGATGAATGCTGACGGTTCCAACAAACGTCAGGTAACGAGTAACGGCAAAGCCAACTTTGGACCATACTTCTTCCCTGACGGCAAGCGCATCATCTTCGCTTCAAACATGGACGATCCGCGCGGCAGAAATTTCGATCTTTACAAGATCAACACGGACGGGACCGGATTAGAACGAATTACGTTCGCCGAGCCGTTTAATGGGTTTCCGATGTTCTCCCCTGATGGCAAGAAGCTCGTGTTTGCGTCAAACCGGAATGCGAAGAAGCAGGGCGACACGAACGTGTTCATCGCTGATTGGGTTGAATAGCGCCACAAAAAGGCACAAGAGGCACAAATATGAAAGCCAAGAAATTCGTTTTCCCCATAATTACACTGCTACTCGTAACGTTTGCGGCAGTCGCGCAGCAATCGGAACTCGAGCCTTCGGCGGAGAAGTTACAGAAACACGTCAGCTCTCTCGCGTCTGATGCGTTAGACGGTCGACGCACCGGAACCGCGGGCGCCGCC
>DASTTS010000287.1:0-11271 GCA_035760085.1 Pyrinomonadaceae bacterium | reverse complement strand
CACGTCGCTCGTGTCTGCGCGTCTGTTGGCCTTGCCGAATAGAGCCGGCTTATCGAAGAGGCAGATCGACGTCCAGAGGTGATAGTAAGCAGCGTAACGCACGCGCGAAGGCGGCATCTTGTAGTTGTTTGAGCCGTACGGTGGATCGTAGTAAGCGAGATCCGCGTCTATCGATCCGGCGAGATCGAAAATATCCGCGTTATGAACTTCGTGTTCCTGCGTTTTCGGAATGAGTCTCGGCACGCGGAGTTTCATTTCGCGATACGAGCGCGGTGACCAGTCGCTCAGGTAAGAAGCGTAATGACCGATCGTGCTGTCTACATCGTCCAGCGCGAGTATGAGACTAGTCAGGGCTACGGCTTTTTCATCGTTACTTAGTTTTTCGATCTCTTCGCGAATGGCGTCGAGCTTAAGAGTGTTGTGTCGTTGCCAGGGCTTCTTGAAGTTGCCGGAGTAATGTTCTGTGAACCATCCCTCCTTGCCGGGAAGCGAGTTCAAATGATCGATCAAGTGCTGGTAGTGCTCGGGCGGATGAGGGCTTAACAAGTAACAGTCACCAAAGACCCTGGACCACACGGCAATATCGTTTGCGATCACGCGATAACCACTTTGCGCGAATGCCTGAGAGACGCGTGTCGTGCCGGAAAAGCCGTCGAACACGGTTCGCGGTTTTACTCTTGCTGCCAGCTCGAGGATGTGAGGCAGGAGCTTCAGCTTCGAGCCCGCGTACTTGATGCCTTCGGTTGGTGGGATTGCTGGTGGCATTAAGAGTGGCAGCGTAAGTCGTTAGACAGGATTTCAGGATTTGCAGGATTTACAAGATGCACGTACGCTTACGCCAGTACCCGCATAAACATAATGGAACAAGTTACCGAGCCACGTACAAGACTAAGGACCATTGTAGTTTTTTCGGCGCTCTTCGCCATCCTCGGCGTGGTCGTCGTTTTCGGTTACTTCTCGACGTTCTCGCGTCCGGTCACGACGGTGATACTCGTGCGTCACGCCGAAAAGAAGATCGAGCCGAGCAATCCCGATCCTGATCTGGCGCCCGAAGGTGTCGAGCGCGCGCAGGAGATCGCACGCGTCTTCGCCGACGCACGCATCAACGCGATCTACGCCACGCAGTACAAGCGTACACAGCAAACAGTCAAACCGCTTTCGGATCGCACCGGCGTACCCGTGACATTGCTCGATTCAAAAGAGACGAACGAGCTGCTGCGGCGCATTCAAACCACGTATCGCGGCCAGACGGTCTTCGTCGCCGGTCACAACAACACCGTGCCCGCGATCGTGTCTGAGTTGAGCGGAGAAACTTACCCGATCATTCCCGAGAGTGAGTACGACAACCTCTACATCGTCACGATCTATCGCTTCGGCAAAGCAAAAGTCGTCAAGCTGAAGTACGGAAAATCGAGCCTACAGGGCGTTGGCACGGGAACGATGGTTCCCATGAATAAATGATTCGCGTTCATCCGCGTAAATCCGCGGCTAAAACATTATGAAAAAGAATAAAACGAGTCGCCGCTCCTTTGTAAAGCTGCTTCCAGCTCTCGGTGCCGCCGGTGTCGCTGCCACAAAGCTACCACTCGACGTCCTCGCACAAACACCAAGTCCGTCACCAACACCAGCGCCGCGCATCACGAAGGAGATGATGCACCAGGCAGAAAAGTTGATTGGCATTGAGCTCACTGACGCGCAAGAGGCGATGGCGCTCAGCGGCGTCAATCGCAATCTCGACGCATACGAAGCGAACCGCAAAGTCGATGTGCCGCTCGACACGGAGCCCGCGATCGCGTTTCATCCCACGCGCGCGAAGAAGGCGCTATACACGCCCAAGACGAAGTTTCGCTTCGGCAAGGTTGAGCTACCACAATTCAACAACATCGAGGAGCTAGCGTTCGCCACCGTTCCTCAACTCGCCGAGCTGATTCGCACGCGCCGCATCACTTCTATAGATCTTACAAAGATGTATCTCGCGCGCCTCAAGAAGTACGGAACAAGACTGCTTTGCGTCGTGACGTTGACGGAAGAGCTTGCACTCAAACAAGCCGCCGCGGCTGACGCTGAAATCAAGCGCGGCAAATATCGCGGGCCGCTGCACGGAATTCCGTGGGGCGCCAAAGATCTCTTCGCGACGAAGGGGATCAAGACGACGTGGGGCGCGGAGCCTTATCGCGATCAAGTAATCGATTACAACTCGACAGTCGTCGAGCGATTGAACGACGCGGGCGCAGTGCTTGTCGCGAAATTGTCGATGGGCGCGCTGGCACAGGGTGCGCGCTGGTTTGCAGGCGTCACGCGAAATCCGTGGCAGCCTGATGAAGCGCAGACAGGTTCGAGCGGTTCGTCGGCTGGTCCAGCCGCGGCGACGGCGGGTGGTTTAGTAGGGTTCTCGATCGGCACTGAGACGCTCGGTTCGATCGTTTCCCCTTCATCGCGCTGCGGCGTCACTGGCTTGCGTCCGACGTACGGCCGCGTCAGTCGTTATGGAGCGATGGGGTTGAGTTGGACCATGGACAAGATCGGTCCGATGTGTCGCGGTGTTGAGGATTGTGCCGCAGCGTTGCACGCGATTTATGGTCCTGACGGGAAAGACATCACTGTCGGCGACGCCCCGTTCAACTGGAACCCTGACACAAATATCAGCACGTTGCGCATCGGTTATCTCAAGACAGAGTTTGATGGTCCAACCACGGCGCCATCGAACGAACAACAACGAACGCAGGCTGAACAGCGTCGCGCGCTCTACAAAGACGCGCTCGCCGTGCTTGAAAAAGCCGGGGCGAAGCTGACGCCGATCGAATTGCCGAAATTCTCCGCGGGTTCGTTGCGCTTCATCCTGTCGGCGGAAGCGGCAACCGCGTTCGACGACATCACGCGCGATGGCCGTGTTAACCAGTTGTCAGGACAATCGCCCAACGATTGGCCCAACACGTTCCGCACGTCGCGATTTATCACGGCGGTCGAATACCTGCGGGCGCAGCGTTTGCGCACGTTGCTGATGCACGAGATGGAAAAGTTGATGTCGCAGTGGGACGTGTTTGTCAGTCCGGCGCCGGGCAGCGCGAGTTTGTTAGTGACAAACCTGACGGGACATCCGGCGGCGGTGTTGCCGTGCGGGTTCGTCAACAATCTGCCGATCGCGATCATGTTTACGGGAGGCGTTTACGATGAGGTGTCGCCGTTGCGCGTGGCGCTGGCGTTCGAGCGCGCGACGAAGTGGCATACGATGCACCCGAAGATGGGGGATGCGGATTTACGCGGATCTGTAGGGTAAGGTGATTTCGAAGGTCGAGCCCCGGCCGGGTTCGCTTTGGATTTTCACGGATCCGCCGCGTGCCTCCACGGTCGTTTTGACGACGTCGAGGCCCATGCCACGGCCGGAGATTTCGGAGACTTCGGAGGCGGTCGAATAGCCGGGTTGAAAGAGTACGCCGGAAGCGATTGTTTGCGGATCGATGCCGCGGCCGTCGTCAGTTACCTGGATTTTGAGGTGGCCTTGATCGTTTGTGGCGGTGATGGTGATCGTTCCGTGTGATTCGATGCCGTGATGAACTGCGTTGCGAACGAGATGGAGCAAACAGTCCGCGATCGCATCGTCGAGTGACAGCTCAGTGCCGCGCAGATCGAAATGGATTTCTTTGTTTAGCGCTGATGCCGTCGATTCTCCCCCACGTACGATCCGATCCCACGCGTTGCCGGAGCGTCCGCGAATGATCGGTTCAACGGTTACATTCGGTGGGAGATCGTGTAGGTTTTCGACCCGTGTTGCGTAAAGAATTCTGAAGTTGATCTTGTTGTTCTCAGCCTGCGGCGCTACGGATATCACTTCTCCATCGCGGTTCAGTCTCGCTTTCAAATTCTGAAACTGTTGATCGAAATCTGCTGCGTCGAAGCTTGTCTGGACGAGGAAGATCTGGGCGCCTTCGTTCAGAGATTGCCTCAGCGCGTGTTTTTCTTCTGCCTTTAATGAACGCAGTAGTTCATCGGGAAGCGGGAGAGTTTCGGAAAGGGCCTCGGTCATTTGTTGCAACACGTGATTGTCGAGCGTCGAATCGCCTGTGCGTAGCGCATGAAGCACGTTTTCGAGCTCGTGTGCCGCGCGGCTCAGGCCGGTGAGTCCATCAGCGGCGGCGACTGCTTTGAGGCTGTGCACCTGGCGAAAGAGCGAGTCGAGTTGTTTGCGTGTTGCGGGGCCGTCGCCGGAGGTGGTGCGCAGTTCTGCGAGGGCGGTCTTTATGTGTTCAAGCTTGTCTTCGAGGTCCGACAAGTTTTTCTACTCATCTTCGCTGGCGGTAGTCGATTCAGGTTCAGAGTCTTCCGCCTCAGGTTGGACGTTTTTCTGTGGTTGTTGTTCGTCGAGGTCGCGTTTGATGGCGTCGAGAATGCCGTTAATGAACTGAGTCGCTTCGTAAGTCGAGAAGCGGCGTGCGATTTCGAGTGCTTCGTTGATCGCGACGGTGCGCGGAGTCGGCTCGTACAGAAATTCGTAGACGGCGAGGCGCAGGATATTGCGATCGACGACGGCCATCCGTGAGATGCGCCAGTGTTCGGCGCGCGAGCGGATACGCTCGTCGAGTAGCTCGAGATTAGAGAGTGTCCGCGAGGCCAGGCGCGTGGCAAATTCCCGCGCTGTCGCGTCGAGATCGGTTTCTCCAAGCTCAGCCCAGTAGCTCCGGACGACTTCGTCCGCAGGCATTTCGGCAACATCAGCCGCAAAGAGCATTTGCAAGGCACATTCACGCGCCTTACGTCGCGAACCCATAAAGTATTACCAAAAACTGTTTAGCCGCAAAGAAGCACAAAAAGCACAAAACAAAGAAACGACCTTAATCTCAATTATGAATGCATTTAATTCCCAACTATGTGCCTTTTGTACTTCTTTGTAGCCTTATTCAAATGCGTCCTTGTAAAGATTTACTAATTCCACCGCCGTCATGGCGGCTTCGAACCCTTTGTTTCCCAGTTTCACACCCGCACGATCGATCGCTTGATCGACCGTATCGGCTGTAACGATTCCGAATACAACCGGCAACCCGGTCGTCAAGCCTGCATGTGAAATGCCACGCGCAACTTCGCTCGCGATGTAATCGAAATGCGGCGTTTGACCACGGATAATCGTGCCGAGACAGATGACCGCATCAAACTTCCGCGACTGCGCAAGTCGCAAGGCCATTACCGGAATCTCAAAAGCGCCAGGCACCCGATACACGCTAACGTTCGCATCCTTCGCCCCCAGTCGCTTCAAACTATCAAGCGCGCCCTCCACGAGTCGAGCAGAGATCAACTCGTTCCAGCGACTCGCCACGATGGCGAAGCGAAACGCTTCAGCGTTGAGACGTCCTTCGTACACCGTAGGCTGCAACCGATTCGACTCCGCGAGCTGAATAGTTACTACGTTTCGCAGTATAGGAGATGCTCCGAGAGGCATCAAGTTGATGAATTCGGTCGATTGCGATTCATCTCGAGTCGATAGAGCCGATCATTCATTGTATGAAAGTCGAGTTGAATCTTGCGGATTGAGTCATTAATTACGATCTGATCACGACTCACGTTGCTTAGCTCAGCTCGCATAGCTATTTGGCCTTCTTCAAGTCGTTGTTGACCTGCCTGCAACCGGGCAATATCGGCGACAACCTTATGCCAGATCGGACGCGTGTCGTGAAGTCTCTCATCCACCTTCTTTTCGAGGTTATCAACCTTTTTCTCGAGATCTTTAATAGCCGTGAGGATCTTGCTGTCGTTTCCGTTGGTAGGTAGTTTCTCTGTGAGATCTGCGCTCATCTAATTCTCCCTTCAGAGAGATCGTAGCATCTTGAGGTACATTACGATAGATGCGAAAACGGCTATTTGTTGTCAATTCCGGCTATTTTTTCGCCGACGACCTAAACGAGGTTCATCGGCGTGGGGTTTTTGGCGTCCCTGGTGTAGTCGTAGAAGCCGCGTCCGGATTTGCGGCCGTAGAGTCCCGCCAGCACCATGCGCTTCAATAATGGCGGCGGCGCGAAACGCTTTTCCCGGAATTCGTTGAACATGATCTCTGCGATGTAATACGTCGTGTCGAGCCCGACAAAATCTCCGAGCGTAAACGGCCCCATCGGATAACCACACCCGAGCTTCATCGCGTTATCGATATCGACGATCGACCCGACCCCCTCTTCCAACGCACGAATCGCATCCAGCATGTACGGAACGAGCAAACGATTCACGATAAAACCCGTCTTGTCACCCGCACGCACCGGCACCTTCCCCAGTTTCTTCCCAAAGTCCACCGCCTGCTCGTAAACGTCATCGTCCGTCAAAATCGTCTTCACAACCTCGACCAGCTTCATCAACGGCACTGGATTAAAAAAGTGCATCCCGATAAAACGACGCTGACGCTCCGCTGATGTCGCGGTCATCATCTCCGTAATCGATAGCGACGACGTGTTCGACGCAAAGATCGTCTCGGGCTTGCAGAGCTCATCCAACTGCCGGTACGTACTGCGCTTCTCGTCAAGATTCTCGATAATCGCTTCAATAATAACGTCGCAGTCGGCAAGGTCGCCGAATGAAGTCGTGCCTGACAATCGGCCGCGAATCTGCGTTTGCTGATCGGATGTGATCGTTCCCTTTTCAGCAAACTTCGCGAGCGACTTCTCGATACCACCGAACCCCTTCGCAATCAGTTCCTCCGAAACTTCCTTCACGACCGTTTCGAATCCGGCCGTGGCCGACACCTGCGCAATGCCCGAGCCCATAAGTCCGCATCCTAAAACTCCGACTTTCCTGATCTCCATTTCCATCTCCTATAAATTTTGATTACGGCGCTCCCCTGGTTTTGGCAGCACCTTTCAACCATTCATCGTATTCCTTACGCCAATTTGTATACTCGTCAACCAGCTTCTGGTCCACTACGGGCGGTCGTCCGGGTTTGTTTTCAGGCGGCGGGCTGGCCTCTGCCGCTGCTGAAGCGAGTCTTGAAAGAATACTCAACAACCGGAGCCGCAATTCGGCAGCGCGCGCGTCCGGAACCGGCGCTTGCATCGCCTTCTCAGTTACCAGTTCGAGATTCGACAAGTCGTTATTGTGAATAACTGCCGAAACTTTTTCCTGAACCTGGTTCATCGCATTGACATAGTTCAGAAAAATTAACGTGTTTGCGTTTGCGTTAGACGCGACGCGAGGAGGCGCCGGTATCGGACGACCAAAGTTTCTCGCAACCTTGTACGCGCCCACGGCAATCACGAGCAAACACGCGATCTGCAAAGCGCGCCATGCCGTCGTGATACCCGCACGCGCTCCCGGCCGGCGATAATCGACAAACAGCGCGAGCGCGGCCCCTGTGAAAAGTCCGCCCAGATGCGCCGCGTTACCGATAAAATTGCTCCCCACAAAGCCAATGAACAAGTTTATGAAAATGATCGGAAGCATGCCCGTGCCAAACACGCGCTTGAATCCTTCCGGAAGCTCACGCCGGTATTTAATGCCGAATACGAACAGGATCCCGATAAGTCCGAACAGGGCTCCGGACGCACCAGCCGAAGGCACATCAGCATCTCTAAAAATGAAATTCCCCAAAATGCCGTGAGCCAGCGATGGCCGCAGCGAAAGATAGCTTCCTACTACGCCCGCGATGCCAGTTACCACCCAAAACACAACAAACTTCGCTGAACCGTAAAGCTTCTCGACAAATGGTCCAAGTATCAACAGGGCGAACATGTTCATCACGAGGTGCAGCACGTCGATGTGAACAAACACCGGCGTAATGAATCGCCACCACTGATTATTCGGCGGGTTAATCAGGTAGTTGAGCTTTGCGCCGAAGGTAATTAGGACCAGATCGGGAAAGCCTCGTTGTAGAACTCGGAACGCGACCCCGCTCGACTCCCACATCAGCAGAAAGACAAACAGATTCAGGATGAGGAATATGATCGTGAACTTGTACGGGCGACTTAATACTGTGCGCGCAAACCGGATCGTTTCCTTGTCGGGCGGGCGCGGCCCGGCCTGCGTGGTGTGCTGTGGTGCAGTTGGAGCACCGCAAACGCCGCATTGAGTTTCACCGGCGCCGACGATCGCCCCGCAACTACGGCACATCGTCGGCCTTCCGGGCTTGGTTTGGTTGGATTGACTTTCGTGCACAGGATTAACAAGATTTGACAAGATTTACATTTTAATCCTGAAAAATCTTGAAAATCTTTGTCGACAAGTGACTATCCCATCTTCTGGAGCATGTTCACAAGGTCGTCGGCGTGCTCTTCTTCAACGGCAAGGATCTCTTCCATCAGCCGTCGCGACGTCGGATCCTGGTTGCCGAAGTAAGTAATCAACTCGCGATAACTGTCGATCGCAATGCGTTCCGCCACCAGATCCTCTTTGATCATCTCGATCAGGTTGTTTCCTTCGACATACTCCGCATGACTCCGCATCAACAGCCCTTCGGGATTGAAGTTTGGTTCGCCTTGCAGCTGCACGATCCGGTGTGCAATCTGATCGGCATGTCCCTGCTCTTCATTCGCGTGCTGTAGAAATTCCTGCGCGACGCTCTCCGCATTAATGCCGGAAGCCATGAAATAATGACGACGATAGCGAAGCACGCAAACGATCTCGGTTGCGAGCGCTTCGTTCAAAAGTTTGATTACGGTTTCGCGGTCAGCGCGATAGCCCTCCGTGACAGCACCATTCTCAATGTGTTGTCGGGCGCGTTCGCGCAAAGTCTTAATATCAGTGAGAAATGGTTGATCAGCCACGGCCCTCACTCCTCTGCCTTATGAATTTAGGGGAACCGGGATCTTAACACATCGACTCAGGATTTCTCACGCAGCGGCGCAACGGCGCGGCGGTTTCGTTGCGCCGTGGCGCCGCTGCGTGAATACTTCCGTCTATTCCGTCGCAGTAAGTTTGCCGCGCACTTTTAGTTCCGCCGGCGCACTTGCATCACTCGTCACTTCAACCGGCACTTGCCAGACGAGTGTTTTGATTCGACACGTTCCCGTGTTGTCTTCACGACAGTAAAACAACGTGACTTGCGCGCGCACAGTTGCAGTGCCCGCGGCAGTCGCGCTCAGCGGCACACGCACCGGCAGCTTCAGATCTTTACTGGCACGCGCGGCACTCTTTTCATCGACTGTCAGACTCTTCCCTTCGACTGAAACTTTGTAACGCTGCGGCGCGAGCGGATTGAGATGGTAACCGTCCGGCAACTCGACATCGATCTGAAGTGCACCATCAGCGCCTGCGCGAAACTTTTGCGCCGGCACTTTTATCTCTTCAGCATTTGGACCAGTCGCGGTTTCGAGCGCCTGCATGTTTTTCACCGGCGGCGTGAGACCATTGATGCGCAACGTGCTCGCACGTTTTGTTTTCAGATCGATAACGCGGATCGCGTGGTTGTTCGTATCGGCGACGTAGAGATTTCCGTTCGCGAGTGTCAGTCCGCCGGGTTCGTAGAACGAAGGCGTTGGACCATCTGCCTGTCCGGGCTTTCCGGTTCCGAGCAGCGTCGTGACTTTCTCCGCTTTCGGATCGAGCTCTTTGATCTTGTGATTGTAAGTATCGGCGATCAGGAGTTTGTCGCCGAACGTCACCAGGCCCAGCGGATGCTGTAGACGAACATCGTCACCCGTACCGTCAACATCGCCAAACTCAAACAGATCACCACCGACGAGAGTCTTCACTGAACGACCAGCCAGATCGATCGCGCGAATGATGTTCGACTCACTGTCAGCGACGTAAAGATTTTTACCGTCACTCGCCATTCCCGAAGGCTGTGCGAAACCAGCTTCGCGAACCGGTCCGTCAATACGGGCCTCGCGACCCGAGCCGGCGAAAGTCGAGACCTCGTTCTTATCGAGATCGAGCGACCAGATCTGGTGTGGACCAGCCATCGCGATGTAGAGCACTCGATCGACGAGTTGGAGATCCCACGGCGAGCTCAAGGCGATTGATCGTGCTGGACCAGTCTTGAAATACTCGTGTGATTGTTGGCCCGTGCCGGCGATCGTTTCGACGTTCCGAGATTTCAGATCGACGCGACGGATCAGATGGTTTTCAGTGTCAGCGACGTAGAGGCTGTCGCCGGCGAGCGCGAGTCCTTGCGGGCGATAGAAAGTCGCTTTGTCGAAGGCGCCGTCGGCAGCGCCGGTGTCGCCTGTGCCGATTGTTTCGACGAGTGTGCCGTCGAGTTTGGTGATAACGATGCGGTTGTGATTTGAGTCGGCGATGAACAGTCGATCGCTCTTTGTGTCGGCGAGGATTTTGCCTGGAAATGCGAGCGGCAGGTCGCCGACTTTGGCGCGCTCGAGCACGAGTTTCAAAGGCTGTTCGTTCAACTCGCCTTTGGCGCGAAAATCTGTAACGAGCTTCCCGATCGCTTCATCGATGACGTCGTAATTACCTTCGCCCGAAACGCCGCCGACGACGTAACCGGCCGGATCGATCAGCACCTGCGTGGGCCAGGCGCGCACGCCGTAGCTTTGCCAAACGGCGTATTCCGAGTCGTTGTAAACAGGATGCTCGATCTCGTAGCGGAGGATGATGCGCCTGATGTTCTCGGTCTCTTTCTCGTTCTGAAACTTCGCGGAGTGAACGCCGATCACGACCAGTTGGTTCGCGTACTTCGCTTCGAGTTTCTTCAGATCGGGAATGATGTGGATGCAGTTTATGCAGCCGTAAGTCCAGAAATCGAGTAAAACGACTTTGCCTTTGAGCGCGGCGAGCGAGAGCGGCTTGTCAGTGTTGAGCCAGCCTTGACCACCCGTAATTTCGGGCGCGCGTACCTTTGGTCTTTCTTGTGCGGACATAAAATTACCCTGAGTCAGCAAAAACAGGACGATTGTTAGAACTACAGATTTCACGGATTTCATTCGGATTTTTCCAGCAACTGGTCTACGCGCTCGATTGCGCGTCGCAAATGTGGAATCGTGATCGAGCCGCCGACGACGAGCGCTACGTTGAATGCGTCGAGAAACTCCTCACGATTCACTCCGATCTCTGCGCACTGCTTGATGTGATACGTGATGCAATCGTCGCAGCGGAGCACCGCCGATGCAACAAGGCCCATCAGCTCTTTTGTCTTCTTGTCGAGCGCGCCCTCTTCGTAGGCTTGTGTGTCGAGTGCGAAAAAACGTTTGATGCCGAGGTGATTGCTGCCGAGCAGTTTCTCGTTCATCGCCGCGCGATAGCGGTCAAACTCATCCATTGCGTGCGCCTTTCAGTTTGTCAGATTGATCCTCATTGTACGATCCGCCTGCATCCGTGCAAATCCGTGGCTAATAATTTAACCTTTAC
>DASTTS010000286.1:0-5775 GCA_035760085.1 Pyrinomonadaceae bacterium | reverse complement strand
GTGCAGCATTATGAAAAGAGTCTGGCGCTGAGCCAGGAAGTGGGCGACAAAAAACTCACGGCGTTGATCTTCAATGGTCTTGGTATGGCCCATACTTCGCTCGGCCATTACGAAGTCGGACTTGATTTCTATTTCAAGGCGCGCCAACTCAGTGAGGAAGCCGGTGACAAGAGCACGCTCAACATGGCGCTGAACAATATCGGCACGCGGTATCTTGCTCAGGGCCGTTATGCGGAAGCGCTCGACTATCTACATAAGAGTCTTGCCGTTCTTCAAGAGATGGGTACTGCCGGTGATCGGCGCAGTCTTGCGTACAAGTATCAAAACATCGGTCTCGTCTACCGGCGTCAGGGTCATTTGGACCAGGCGCTCGCCTATTCGCGCAAGAGCCTCGACATCCTTGTCGAGATCGACGACAAATTTGGAATCGCCAATCTTCAGAACAACATCGGCGTGATTTACAAATCACAGGGACTTTATGACGATGGCCTCGGCTGGTTTCAAAAAGCTCTGCCCGGCTACGAGGCATTGAAAGCAACGCCCGGTATGGCGCGCGTGTTGAATAATATCGGCGACACGTATCGCGCGCAGGGCCGCTACGACGAAGCCCTCGAGCCGCTGTTGAAGAGTCTCCAGTTGCGCGAACAGGGCAAGGATCGCGGCGCGGTGACTCTGTCGCTCAACAATCTCGCGCGATTGTATGAAGCGCAGGGCAAATATGCGGAGATGCTCGAAGTGAGCCAGCGTTCAGCGAAGCTCGCCGATGAGCTTTACAGCCGCGAAGAGATTTGGACTGCGCAGGACCACATCGGCCGGGCGCTCGTCGGTCTCGGCAAACCCGCGGAAGCGCAAAAGAGTTTTCTCGCTGCGATCGCTGGTATCGAGGCTCTGCGTCGTGAAGTTGCAGGCGGCGAACAGCAGCAGCAAAGTTTTCTCGAGAACAGGCTCTCACCGTGGATGGGCATGATCGACGTGCTCGTCTCACAACAGAAGTACGCCGAGGCATTGACGTTTGCGGAACAATCGAAGGCGCGTGTATTGCTCGATGCGCTACAAGCCGGGCGTGCGAATCAGCGCAAAACGTGGTCAACGGAAGAACGTGAAGCAGAGGAGCAGCGTCGACTGAAGCTGGTCACGCTCAACTCGCAGCTCACGACGGAGAGTCGTCGCGATAAGCCCGATGCTGCGCGTGTGGCGGAGTTGAAGAGCACAGTTGAGAAGGCGCGGCTCGAGTACGAAGACTTCGAGACGCGGCTTTACGTTACGCGTCCTGAGCTCCGGTTGCAGCGTGGTGATGCGCCGATCGTTAAAGCAGATGAGCTCGCGTCGTTTGTGCAGGATTCTTCGAGCGCGTTGCTCGAGTATGTTGTCGATGATGACAAGACGTTTCTGTTTGTCGTCACGAAAGGTGATCTGCGCGTTTACACGTTGCCGCTGAAGCGAGACGATCTGGCGAAGCAGACTGAGGCTTTCCGGAAGCAGCTTGCGGCACGCGATCTCGGTTTTCGCGCGCCCGCTGCGAAACTATACGAATCGCTGCTCAAGCCGGCCGAGGCGCAGTTACGTGGTCGAACTAATCTCATTATCGTGCCCGACAACACGCTCTGGGATCTGCCGTTTCAAACACTCATTAACAATGCGAATCGTTTCGTGATCGAAGATGCTGCGATTAGTTATGCGCCGTCGCTGACGGTGCTGCGTGAGATGATGAAGCGTCGCCGGGTCGAAGCTGCGCACGCATCGCCGCCGACACTGCTCGCGCTTGGCAATCCGGTGGTTGGGAGTGAAACGTTGAAACGCGCCTCATTGACGCTGCGCGATGGCAAGCTTGATCCGTTGCCGGAAGCGGAGCAGGAAGTGAAAGCGCTCGGACGTTTGTATGGCGCGGCGCGAAGCAAGGTCTACATCGGCGCTGAGGCTCGTGAGGATCGCGTGAAGAGTGAAGCGACTGGTGCAAAGATACTTCACTTCGCGACTCACGGAATCTTGAATAATGCGTCGCCGATGTACTCGCATTTAGCGCTGGCTGATGGCGGCGCAGGCGAAGATGGATTGCTGGAAGCGTGGGAGCTGATGCAACTCGACCTGCACGCGGATCTGGCGGTGTTGTCGGCGTGTGAGACTGCACGCGGGCGCATTGGTGCCGGTGAAGGGATGGTCGGACTGTCGTGGGCGATGTTTATGGCGGGTGTGCCGTCGATTGTCGTGAGCCAGTGGAAGGTTGAATCAGCGGGCACACGCGATTTAATGATCAACTTTCATCGTGGGATGATTTCTTCAGGTACAAAGTCAGCCTCGCTAAGACAGGCAGCATTGAAGGTAATGAAGAATCCGGCGACGAGTCATCCGTTTTACTGGGGTGGGTTCGTGATCGTGGGCGAAGGCCGGTAACAGGATTTAAAGGATTTTTTTCAGGATTTATCTTGTGAGTCTTGTAAATCTTGTAATCCTGTCTACATTGACCGTAATTGCCTGAGAAGACGACCAATAATTTGAGACCGCGGGTTCGCACGTTGTAACACTCTCAACTCCTGCTCGGCTTCTTGTAACAATCCCGCTTCCGCATAGAGCAACGCGAGCGTCAAGTGTGACGATCCATAAGCGCGCTTCGCCTTCGACAGCTCATTCATCTTTCCCTGATCGATTACACGAAACTTCGCCTGCGGTGCGGGCGGGCGCGGCACCGTCACTTCCTGACCGTCCTTAACGGCCTTCACCTGCCACGAATAAACACGTCCACGCGGTAATGATTGCGTTGCGGTCCACGCACCCGTCGTCACCTCCGGACTAGCCATCACGAGCTTGAATTCCGGATCGTAAATCTCAACTACATAACCACTCGCCCCCTCCAACCGCGACCAACGAAACGCCGGTCGATCACTCATCACTACAACACCCGCCGGCGCGAGCACCGAAAACTCTCGCCCCGGCTCGTTCGAACCCATTAACGAGCTCGGCGGTCGCGTCAGTCCCTGCAATTGCGAGGAACGCTCAATCCTTTGCGACGTGAGCGCTTTCTTCACAAGCTCCTGATACGACGCCGGCAAGTTGTCAGCACCTGATAGTTTTCCTTCCTGGTCTACACTCACCACACCTGCGCCATCATTCAACTGTGCGACGACGACCGGCGCCGGCTCTGGTTGCACTTCGACTGACGGAACAGCAGACGCTGACGGTTGCGGCGCAGGAGTAGGCGCAACAACGACGACGTCTCGCTTTTCTTGCTTCGACAACCGCCATGCGGCCCAGCCAAACAACATCAACCCAACAATCGTCATCGCCGCTACACCGAACGCCGGCACCGGTTTTTTGAACAACGGAGCAAATCTTTGCCACCACGCCTCGCGAACAACCGGCGCCGCTTGCGCTGGACCATAGTCACGATCCAACGACGGCGCGATCTGATTTCGAAACGCGCGCAGGTCCTCAACCGCGAAGCTGCACTGCTCGCAACTGCTCAAATGATCAGTCACAAACTGAAGCTCGTCGTCCGCCAAATACTTATCGACATACGCCGCAGTCTGAGCGCTCGTGAGATGCCCGCCTACGTTCCCGTTTCCGGCGATAGTTTCCTCGTGCACCGCGAAAAACACAGCATCAACATCCAATCCAGCCTCGACACGCGCCCGGCACGATTCACATTCGCCAAGATGATCGCTCGCCGCCAGCAATTGCGTCGCCGGCAGCCGGTTCTGAGCGTAGTCCTCAATTTGTTTTTGAGTCAGGTGTTCCACTGGTTTTCCATTTGAACCGCAACCGGGGTCCCGGCGGGCTTCATAATCAGAAGTTGGCGAAAATTGGTGCGTATTACCATCACCTAAAAAACCTCTTCCGTAGGGGCGGCCCTCCGTCGCTGCCCCATGGTTCCACATTGTGTTTCCGCGCTGGAGCGGCCACGGAGGGCCGCCCCTACAGTTGTTTTCAACCTCAAATAAATCCTTTCAGGCGTCGAGCGAGACGTTCGCGGCCGGATTTCCGCGCATTTATCACTTGTTGGCGCGTCAAACCGAGCAGCTCAGCGATGCGCGCGTCTTCGATTGGCAGGTCGTTCCAGAGCTCCGCGAGGCGCTCTGCCGGAAGCTCGAGCGCCGCTGCGATCTGTCGAATCGTCGCGATTCCAATCGCGGGAAACAGCGTGATGGCGCCAAAGCCACTCGCATCTTTCAGGTTCAACAACAACGCCGCGCGCTGGTTCAACGGGAGCTGCTTCAACTCTTCCCACAGTCGCTGTAAAAAGAACTTCTTCTCAATTCGCCACGCCGGATCAGGATCCGCTGTCGCGACTTCGAATCCGCCGTCCTCATCTTCTGCGAGCGACTCGACCGGTTGATCGCTGATCCCCTGCATCGCAGCAATACAATTCACAAGTTCATCGAACTCGACGGGACCATCAACGTAATTGAAGAGGCCCGCAACGGCTTCCGCGAGCTGGTCAGCACTCAGTGCGCGAAGGTGCGCCGGCAGCTTTTCAATGTCAGACAGGTTGCGCGCCGCGATCGCAGGCTTTTTCTGTTGTTGCCACACAGCGAAGCCGGCCAACGGTTTTCCGTTTTGATCGTCCCAAAGCGCGAGACCGCGCTGGCGTGTCAGTAAGTAATGCAGCCGATTCTTGAGTGCGTGTCGTTCGGGAAACTGGCGTCGCATCCAACGCGCACACGTTCGATGCGCGATGATTGCCGCCATGCCGCGCACGTCCGAGATCGGATGCGCGACCGGAAGTTTGCGAAAGCGCTGCAACTGCGTGACGAGTTGCAGCACCACGTCCTGGTGAAGATCGTCAGCCTCCGCGCGCTGCGTTTCCTGGTGCGAGTTGAAGCGGAGTTTAAAACGAATCACGCCCTTGATGACGGGCTCAGCATGGCCCGCGATCAGTTGTGAGAGAAGTTGATCGGCATGTTCGTCGCTGGTCGCAGTCAATAGTGGTTCGAGCAGGGCATCGATCTTGACCGGCGACTCTTGCATATTGTTCAGCGTTCGAGTGTGATCTGGATTTCGGATTTCAGAGTTTGCAGGATAACACGTGATGGAACCAGTTATCGGTCTCGATTTCGGCACCACTAACAGCGCGATCGCAGTCGCTAACGACGATCGACAAGCTACGCTCGCGCAATTTTCAGACGGTGCCGCAACAACCACCAGCTTCCGCTCAATACTTTACTTTCCGGCAAAAGACCGCTCGGCACCACAGAAAACGGAAACACACGCCGGACCCGAAGCCATCAACTCATATCTCGACGCCGACACGAAAGGCCGGCTGATCGTTTCGATCAAATCTTACCTCGCGAGCCCGTTGTTCACTTCCACCAGCATCAACGGGCGGAACTATACCTTGGAAGATCTCATCGCCATCATCCTGCGTCGTTTGCGCAACGCTGCGATGGAGCAGTTTGGCACGGCAGCGACGCAAGTCGTGTTAGGCAGGCCGGTTCGCTTTTCAGGAGCTGAGAACGAGCAGGATGAGAAACTCGCGTTGCAGCGTTTGATGACGGCCGCCGAGTTGGCGGGTTTTCAACAAGTCTCATTTGAGTTGGAGCCAGTCGCTGCTGCGTACCAGTATGAAACGCAACTCGATCACGACGAGCTGGTTTTGATCGGAGACTTCGGTGGCGGTACGAGCGATTTCACGCTGGCTCGTCTTGGTCCAGGAAGAAAGAAAGCGGGTCGCAATCCGGTGCTTGGCACGTCGGGCGTTGCGATCGCAGGCGACACGTTCGACAGTCGCATCATGATGAGACTCGTGGCGCCAAAACTGGGACTCGGCTCGCACTACATTTC
>DASTTS010000285.1:0-18446 GCA_035760085.1 Pyrinomonadaceae bacterium | reverse complement strand
CGTGGCCGCCCGTTCTTCGAAGCCGCATGTCGGTGGAGAAACGGGCGGCCACGGAGGGCCGCTCCTATAGTTGTTCCTTTGAGTTTGGTACTCTAAGCGTTCAATGCGAAGTCTTTTCCTGAATGTGCTCTTGATCGTTCTTGTCTCTGCTCAGTCGTTGCCTGGGCAGGTCAAGAATCAAACTCAGCGACAGGAGCAGTCCGAAGATGTTCTCCGTGTCAAAACCGAGTTAGTACAGACGGACGTAACCGTTGTTGATAAACGCGGCCGCTTTGTTGACGGTTTGCATGCAGATGATTTTGAGCTGCGTGTCGATTCCAGGCCTCAATCGCTGTCGTTCTTCGAAGAAGTAGTTGCCGGTAGCGTCGACGAAGAGAAGCAGTTAACCGCTGCCCGCAAGGGCGACACCGCTGCGCTGGCGAAGTTGCCAAAAACATCAGGCTCAGCAAACGACCGCGGCCGCGTAATTTTCTTTTTCGTCGACGATCTTCACCTCTCGAGCGAAAGCCTCACTCGCGCTCGCTCTGTCATAACTCATTTCGTAGAAAACAAGATGACGGCTAAGGACCGCGTTGCCGTTGTCTCGACCAGCGGTCAGATCGGTTTCCTCCAGCAGCTCACCGACAATAAAGCCGTATTGCGCGAAGCAATCAGCCGTCTCAACTCCAAATACAATCCTGAAACAACAGCCAGCAACGTCTCGATCAGTGAAGTAGATGCCACACTCGTTGCGAATCATGGTGATAGCGGTCTGTTCGCGTACCTGGTGGAGGCGACGATGAAGGAGTTTCAAAGTGACGCGCTGAACGCCTTCACGATCGTTACCAACCGGGTTCGTCAGATTAACGCTCAGTCCACGATCTCTGAGCTCAACACTCTTTCGCGGTTATTGAGTTTGATGCGTTCAAGCACTCCGCTCGCAGGGCGCAAGCTTTTGTTCTTCATTTCAGATGGCTTTGTGGTGGATGCGAAGCGATCGAATGGTGCAGATGTAATGCGACGCGTTGCGAATGAAGCGGCGCGTGTTGGCGTCGTGATTTACAGCCTGGCCACGCGGGCCAGCTCTCTTGGACCAGGCGTTGATGTATCGTCGAATGGCTATCCGGATTTTTCACCCCGCACTGCAAGCAGAGGACTCGCGGAGAGCAAGCTGCCGCAAGAGCCGCTGGAGACTCTCGCGGAGGAGACCGGCGGCCGTTCGTTTCTCAACCCGAGTGCGCTCAACGATGGAGTTGCCGATGCGTTAACTGAGAGTGCCGCATACTACCTGCTCGCCTGGCGCCCGGACAGCGACAATCAACGAGCGGGAAAGTCTCAAATCAAGGTGGTTGTAAAAGGTCGACCTGATTTACGGGTGAGAATGAGACGGCACTTCTTCGATTTCAGAGAGAACACTAAGACCGCAGCAACTGCACCCGGGCCAGGCACACCTGATGATGATCTCAAGCGAGCCCTCGGCTCTCTCTATCCGCGTCGCGACTTGCCGGCCTCTGTCTCCGCGAGCTTTGTGAATACGAAAGACAAGGGCACGGTGCTCAATGTGTCGATGGAGATCAATGGAGAGAGCTTGAGCTTTGAGGAGTCAGGCGGCAAAGAGCGAGCAATTGTTGATGTGCTGGGAGTCGCTATCGACGATCGCGGGCGCTTCTCCACCTTCTCGCAAAAACTGGACATCCCTCGCGAGGTCCTACGCGCCAACAACGATCGTTTAATCAAGTGGACCCAGGCACTACCACTCCCACCCGGCCTCTATCAAATCCGACTCGCCGTCCGGGATCGTCAAACCGGCCACACGGGCAGCGCCATGACCTGGCTCGAAATTCCCGCACAGTAGCTACAAGAGCACAGTACCGGGCGCGGTAGCGCCGGGCATACTCAATTGAGCGCCCCTCGACAGGATTTACCCGGCGCTAACACGCTCGGTACTGTGCCTACCCGGCGTGGACCAGCACGCGGTCACTGGACATAATTCTAACTCCCACACCATTTAGAAATAGTTAGCAAACAATTAGCAATACATTAAAGACCCTCCTTACTCCTCAAATCTACACTCCCGCCGCGTTGAGATTTCACCCCTAAGTGGAGTTCCCCTAATGTTTGAAAAATCAAAAAAGACAGTATCGCTCGTTACTCTGTTCGCCCTGATTACAGCGTCACTAGTCACTTATTGTCTGAATCCGATTGAGGTCGCACATGCCGGTGGACCAAACAAGCACTCGGAATCGAAAACAAGCAAAGTCTCGCCGCGCTTGACCGGAAGCAATTACCGGGCAGACCAGGTGGTGACTGTTGCTATCGCATTGAAGGGACCAAGAAGCGCATTGTTCGAAACCTTTCTTAAACAAAATGGCGTGCGCCTGCGTCGAGAGATGAAACATTTGAATAGTGTTTCGCTGAGCCTGCCTTTTCAGAAAGTCGCTGAGCTCGCTTCTTTTCCGGAAGTTTCCAGCGTGTCAGCGAATGAAGTCGTACGCAGTCTCGGACACGTCTCGATTACGACCGGAACTGAGGCGGGCCAGGCCGCAGCAGCGGCTGCGGGACGTGGATCAATCGACGGCGCCGGAGTCGGGATCGCCATTTTGGATTCGGGTATTGACACCAGTCACGCGCAGTTTTCGCCCGCCAGCTCGCGCATCGTCGCAAGTGTCGACTTCACCGGAGAGAATCGCACTGATGATCCATTCGGCCATGGCACATTCGTGGCAGCAGCCGCCGCCGGTGGTTCGGGCGCTGGTAGTGACTACATTGGGATCGCGCCGGGCGCGTCATTGCTCAATGTCCGCGTACTAGACAGCAACGGCGAGGGATCGGTCGAGACCGTACTCGCCGGACTGAACTGGGTGGCCGCAAATGCACGGCTTTACAACATACGGATCGTCAACATGAGTCTCGGTATGCAGGCCGTCCAGTCTTATAAATATGACGTCGTCTGCCGTGCTATTCGTGGTTTGGTGAATTCCGGCATCCTCGTCTTTGTCGCGGCCGGTAATGACGGCAAAAACGCTGACGGTCAAAAGATTTATGGCTCGATTCACTCGCCGGGCATTGAACCTTCGGCCTTCACCATCGGATCTGCTAATACTTTTCAAACTGACAACCGGTCCACAGATGCGGTTTCCAGCTTCAGCTCGCGCGGTCCGACACGCAGTTACTGGGTCGACGGCGATGGTGTTAACCATCACGACAATTTGTTGAAGCCCGATCTGGTAGCTCCCGGCAACAAGCTGATCTTTGCGGAGGCGCACGACAATCAACTCGTTGCGGCGAATCCAGCGTTGGATCAATCCGGCAGCGGCGTCGATCCGACACTGAGAGTGATGCGCATGAGCGGAACTTCCGTCTCAACTCCAATTGCGGCCGGCGCAGCCGCCCTCCTGTTGGAGATCAATCCAAAGCTGACCCCCAACATGGTCAAGGTTTTCATGGAATACACGGCCCAGAAGTTGGACAGTTTTGGGACCCTGGAGCAGGGTGCCGGGGAACTGAACATCGAAGGTGCGATGAGGTTGGCGTTGTCAGTTCGTCAGGATCTCGCTTCACCGGTTCAGGTCGGGCTGCCGCTATTGACTGGATCAATCACAAACTCCTCTTCCTTTGCCGGTAGCACTTTCAACTGGAGCGGCACGATCATCCGTAAATTCAACACGATGACGGGCAGCGATCTGATCGCTCGTTTCCAGGGACCTTATGGCAGTGGAGAACTGCTGGGTGACGGTTTTCTGATTTCGGACGGATTGATCGTCAGCAAAGGCGTCCTCTTCTCCGGAACACAACAGCTTGGCAACGGAGATGCGCTTTGGACCAACAACAGCTTCGTTGCCGATGGCGTGATGGTTTCAAACGACACGCTCATGTCGGATGCAGTCGATATCTCTCCTAATTCCATAAACGTAACCGGTGCGCTTCTCGCGGATCCATTGATGAAGGGTAGTCGCACCATCTCAACACCGGCAACTTACGACGGCATATTGACGACCGGCAACATCGTGCTATCGACGGGCCAGGTGGTTTCCAACGGCTATCTCTTCAACAACACTCAACTCGCCGGCGATGGAATTCTGATCGGCAACGGCGATCTGCACGCAGGCAATGTAACCATTTCTGATCTCGTGATGGTCTCCAACGGAATCATCTACGGCGACGGGATCATCTACGGCGACGGCATTCTCTTCAGCGATGGGATCATCTACGGCGATGGGAATGTTTTCGGCGATGGAATCATCTACGGCGACGGGATTATCTACGGCGACGGGATCATCTACGGCGATGGAATTATCTATGGCGACTAATCACTTCTAACTCAAATTCGGAGCCCAACAAATCTATGGCCACCATTGGAAAGTATTGTAAAGCCTACCCACTCTCACAGCTTCGGCGGTTTCATGGCTGGATTGAGAAGCCGGAAAACGCGAGGTTAATCAGAAAAGAAGTCGACGGTGAAACTGTGGAGATTGCCAGGAAATTGACCGATCTGGATTACGTCTACCTCCATGGCAATTTCACAGTCACCGACGGCATCTTTATCGACGAAAACATTATTTTCAGCGACGTTACCCCGGAATGGATTGAGTTTTGCCGTCACATTCTGGGCTACCAACCAGTTGATGTGAATTGAGACCGGGCAAGGAATGGAGTGCCTTTTAAACGACTCGTCACTAAAATCACGACTCGTCCCTAAAATGTCTGACTTTTCGGGCAAGCCATTTTGAGGTATCCGAGTTTTCGGATTTAGGTGCAAAACGGCACTCTTTTCGTATTGCCTCCCGCCTCACCTTCCTCGTATTATCACTGCCAGACAGCATCACAACCCGCTGAAACGTCCATACGTTGCAACGAGTTGTAACTTTACTTAACCCAGCAGCGGACCCAACGACACTGCTTCTTTGGGAGAGGGCACTCCCAAAGTTAAGACGCAACCACAACCGACAACGGGGCGTCGAGTGGGTCCTTCAGATTAGCGAGCCGGGTGCTCGTCCTATTTTAAAGGGACTCTACTCAAAACAGACTTTAACTTGCCGCGCTTTATGCCAAGCGACATTGGCTCAAAGATCTATGAGTTCAATGGCTTCCGCCTAGAGGTGGGGCAGGGTCGACTTCTGTTTGAGGGCCAGCCAATTCAGTTAAAACCCAAGATCCTGGATCTTTTGCTGTTGCTAATCCAAAGACGTGGACAACTCGTCATCAAAGACGACTTGATGAAGGAGATCTGGCCCGACACGGTTGTAGAAGAGAACAACATCACGGTCAGCATGTCGATCCTGCGAAAAACTTTGGGTGAGGATCGTGGCAACCGCAAGTTCATTGAGACGGTCCCGCGGCGGGGATATCGTTTCGTTGCTAATGTCGTTGAGCTGTCGCCGGAGGCAAGTGGAGACGGTTACGCCCTGGAAACCGTTACGGCCGCGGAAGTTACAGAGGAGCTGATCGATTCGCTCGCCGTTCTGCCGGTGGAAGGCCCGGACAAAGATTTCAACGTCGAATACCTGTCTGACGGCATTACCGAAAGCATCACCAATATTCTCTCCCGTATTCCCCGGCTACGCGTGCTGGCTTGTAGCTCCGTGTTTCGTTTCAAGGGAAAGAATATTGATCCGCAGGAAGTCGGCAGGCGGCTCAATGTTAGAGCCATCATGCTGATCCGGGTTATGCGACTCGAAGCAAAGCTGATCATCAGAGGCGAGCTCGTTCGGGTTAACGATGGCTCACAGCTCTGGGGCGAACAATATAATCGCAGCCCTTCGGACATTCTCGCGATTCAGGAGGAGATTGCGAAAGCAATCAGCGAGAGTCTGAAGTTTGAATTAACTCGGAACGATCAGATAAGCCTCAGTAAACGGTCAACTCATAACACTGAAGCCTACAACCTCTATTTGAGGGGCCGTTACTTCTGGAATAAATACAGCAAAGAATGGGTGCTGAAAGCGATCGAGGTCTTCAAGCAGGCGATCGCAATTGATTCAAACTATGCGTTGGCTTACTGCGGGTTGGCGGACGCCTATTTTCGGTTATCAAACGTGCATTTCGCGCCGCGCGAAGTTTTACCAAAAGCCAAAGAAGCCGCTTTGCGGGCTCTGGATATCGATGAAAGCCTTGCGGAAGCGCATTCATCGCTGGGCCTCGTCAAGGTTTACTACGATCGCGATTGGAATGGCGCTGAAAGGGAGTTTAGAAAGGCGATCAGGTTGAATCCGGTTCTCGTTTCGGCTCATCAAAGGTTTGGATCTTACCTCACGTTTATGGGTCGTTTTGAAGAATCCATACGTCACTATGAGACCGCCCTGGAACTTGATCCGTTCTCGCTCCAGATCAACATGAATCTGGCTACCACTTATTACCTCAGAGGTGAGTACGACAGATCAATCAGCCATTTAATAAAAACGAGCGAGCTGGAACCGAATTACATGCCGACTCATTTCGTTATGGGTTCTGCGTTTGTGCAGCAAGGTCGTCTCGAGGAAGCGATTGCTGAGTTCCAGCTCATTTACAAGTTGGATGAAGAAGCCTACCTCGCGCTCGGTTTCATGGGATATGCCCATGCACTAGCCGGTCAAAAGGCTGAAGCAGAGACTGTTCTTAACGTGCTGCAGGAGATTTCGCAGCGAAAATACGTTTCCCCTTACAGCATGTTGCTGATCCATCTCGCGCTTGGACCGGAGGATCGTGTTTTTGAGCTACTCGAACAGATTTACCAGGAGGGAAACGACTGGCTCGTGTGGCTCAAGGTCAGCCCCGAACTCAAAGCCCTCCGCGGCGATCCCAGATTCAAAGATCTCATGCGACGCGTCGGCTTTCCGGATTAATGTGAGACAGGATGTCACGGCTATACGATCCCACCTCAAACTTCGTTAACAAATAATTAGGCTCGGGTTAAAGACTCCCAGTCGCTACTTCTCTACTCTACCGTCATGGAAGACAAAGTCGTATTGCTACTGGAATTCGAGGGTGGTGGCCTACTTGCAAAGAGTCTGCGCCAGATCCTGGAGACCTGTCCGGATCCGGATTTCAAACTCGTCTGCCACACCTGTCAAAACATCAACGTTACCGATGATGAGCTCCCGAACGTTATCCTCGAACAACGACCACGATTGATTCTGCTTACCCTGTCTGATCTTCAACTGAAGTCTCTTGACACACACCTTCGCATACTTGGACCAGCCATATCGTCTGTTCCAATCGTTGTTGTCGTTGAAGCAGGACAGGAAGAGTTGAACGAACTGGTGAGACTTGGTATTGCAGACTTCATCATTCCTCCTCTGCGAGACACGGAAGTTCTCGTGCGCCTGCGGCGGTTACTTAACCAGGCCTGTCAGGAGCACCGAACGCGGCAAACTCTCGCGGAAAAACTCGGTTTGCAACAACTCATCGGCCAGAGCCCGAGCTTTGTTGCCGAGATGAATAAGATTCCCGTTCTGGCCCGCTCTGAAATTTCCGTGTTGATTTCCGGCGAGACAGGAACCGGAAAAGAGATGGTGGCGCGTGCGATTCATTATCTTAGTCCGCGCGCCGGCAAACCCTTCGTGCCCGTCAACTGCGGCGCCATTCCGGTTGAGTTACTCGAAAACGAATTGTTTGGTCACGATCGTGGTGCTTTCACTGGAGCCGCCGGTTCTCGTAATGGTCTGATTCAAGAGGCAGAGCAGGGCACGCTCTTTTTGGACGAGGTTAACTCGTTGCCTTTGCTGGCCCAGGTCAAGCTATTACGCTTTCTTCAGAACAAAGAATATCGACCGCTGGGCAGCACGAAAGCAGTAACCGGTGACGTGCGAATCATTGCGGCTTCGAACGCGGATCTCGAGGCGGAAGTTGCTGCCGGCAATCTGCGGCGCGATCTCTACTACCGCTTGAATGTAGTACCGATCGTCCTGCCGCCTCTGCGCGCGCGCGCAAACGACGTAGTGCTGCTCGCGCGTCATTTTCTCGCGCAGTACGCAATCAAACTAAACAGTCCTGTAACCGGTTTCTCTCCTGAAGCAGAACGTAAACTGCTGCTCTACACGTGGCCCGGCAATGTACGAGAACTTGAACACGTGATCGAGCGTGTAGTGGTTCTCTGCACGGAAAAGATCATTCAGGAACATCACATCGTCTTATCAGGCGAAAACAACCGCCTCCCGCAACTGTCATTTCAGGAAATGAAGGCGAACGTCATCTCGCAATTCGAAACAGACTATATCCAGAGTCTTCTCATTGCTTACAAAGGCAACGTCACGAAAGCTGCGCAGGCGGCGCAAAAAGAGAGACGAACGTTTTGGGAGTTAATGCGGAAGCACAAGATCGACGTGCAGAAGTTCAGAGCAGCGAGCTGAAAATGATCGAGGCAATCACACTGTTCAGCCTGGGCAAATTTGCCATGGTGTTAAGTTCCTTAAAATTCAAAACTGTAGCGCATGTTGGACCAGTAACCCTGGGCATAAAGACCACAGTTTTGACGTGACACGTAGCCGGATCGCTAATGATTCTTAGTTGCACAGCAAATGCATAGGAGAGAGTACGAGGAAACAATGAAACTCGATCCGAGCAGAGAAGAGCGAGAAGCTCGTCACTACATTCTTGGTTACCTCCTCGACAACCCCGACGCGGGCGACACGTTCGATGGAATCGCAGAATGGTGGTTACTGAGTCAGAGAATAAAGTTCGAAACGCGAACAGTCTTTGAAGCAGTTGCCAGGCTGGTTGCTGACGGATTGATCGTGGAGCAGCAGGGACCCGACTCACGCATAGTTTACAAAGTCAATCGAACCGGGGCAGACAGTCAAAACGTACTTAGCCGGATCAGAGCCTCGTGGCTGACTGAGTAAGAATAAATCGTTAATTCCTGGATTTAAGTGCGGCAACTTGTCGGATACCAGGCAGTGGTGTCCCGGCAGTTGAGAAAGTAGGAAATATGTCTATTGAAATGAGTGAGAATCCTAACTGGTACGTGGTCCATACTCACCCCCAACAAGAGGATCGCACCACAAGTAATCTCAACGCGTGGGGAATCGAAACGTTGTTTCCCAGGCTCAGGGTAAATAAATACAACGAATTCAGCGGCAAATTAATTCGCGCAGTTAAACCTCTTTTCCCAAACTATGTTTTCGCCCGCTTTAGATTTAACGAGCGCTACAACCGCGTGCGTTATACCCGGGGGGTTCATAGCCTGCTGTGTTTCAACAGCAAGCCGGCCCAGGTTGAAGACGAGATAGTCGACCTGATTCGTTCGCGAATCGGAGGCGACGGTCTTGTCAGAACGCTCGAAGACCTCAAGCCTGGCGATGAAGTGGTAATTAACGACGGACGATTTCGAAATTTCTGCGGTGTTTTTGAGCGCGAGATGCCGGAATCGGATCGAGTAAGAATCTTATTGTCCACGGTTAGTTTTCAAGCTCACGTCGTGGTTGATCGAGAGTTGGTCAAGAAGCTGCCCAGCACTGAGATTTGTCATGCAAATCCTGTCATCGTGTAATCCTGTCTAACATACTTAGACAGGATTGCACGATTACCAGAATTTACAAGATTCATCTTTAGCCAGAAGTCCCTCCCCCAAAAAGTTTTCAAAATAAAGATCGGACGGAAGTATGTGTGGTGACCCTCCATCAAAATTCGCCTTTGGCCCATTTGTTCTCGACACAAACGAGCACGTTTTATCGCGGAACGGCACGCCTCTTTCGCTCACTCCAAAAGCGTTTCAAACGCTGCGCCTTCTCGTACAAAACAGCGGCAAGCTAGTGGAAAAAGACGAGCTGTTGAAAGCCGTCTGGCCTGACAGTTTTGTCGAAGAAGCAACGCTGGCCCAAAACATCTTTACGCTGCGGAGAATTCTGCGTCACCATGCCAACACGCCCGGCGAATACATCCAGACGGTTCAAAAACGAGGTTATCGCTTTGTAATGCAGGTCCGGGAGATTACGGGAGAAAGGACCAGGGGTTCGACTGAGCCGGTCAACATTCCGCGCCGGGATGTTCAAATGGACCATCGCGACACCCCGGCGGTGCGAATTGATTCCATCGCAGTGTTGCCGGTGTTTACTCCTGCTAACGATCCGCGCCTCGACTTTTTGAGTGATGAGCTGACTGAGGCCATCGTCAATGGCGTCACGTTGTTTCCCGGTGTGAAAGTGAAAGCGTGCAGTGCTGTGCTCCGTTACAAGGGCCGGCAGGTTGATCCGACCGAGACCGGGCTGGAGTTGAACGTCGATACGCTCTTGATCGGAAAACTCCTGACCATGGACGAGAGTTTAATCGTGCGGATGGAACTGGTTGAGGTGCCTGGCGGTTGGCAACTCTGGGGCGAGGAGTACCGGGAAAAGCTTTCGGACGTCTTCGAAGTTCGTGAAGAGATTGCCGGGCATGTGATCGAGCAGCTTCGTCTGCATCTGGTTGGTCCAGAACTGGTCCATCCGAAGTAATGAATAAAAATTTAAAATCTCTTTGGAAGTAATTTGGTGGTTCTTTAAAGACTTTTCGATACTTGTTGAATAGAGTGCGCTGCGAATTGACTCCCCGTCATAAAGTTCGTGCCCAGCCCCTGTTACCCGAATCGGGTGCAGGTGATACGAACATTGTAGCTGAACAATTTACCGGCCGGTTACAACTAATTGGCTAAATTGGCGGCAGCCTGCGCTTGAGTAAGAAATCCTTCTCGTTCCCGCTAACAACCCAGGTAAAAGGAAAGTAAATCGTATGGTTGCTACGATTGCACAATACCAGTTCCAGGCAGAGACCAGACAACTGCTGGATCTGATGATCAATTCGCTCTACACCAACAAAGAGATCTTTCTACGTGAGCTCATTTCCAATGCGTCGGATGCGATCGATAGGTTGCGCTTCGAGACATTGAGCAATCCCGAGCTGGTAACCGGCGACGATCGATACGAAATCCGGCTGGAAGTCGACAAACAAGAGCGAACTCTTACGATTTCCGACAGCGGCATCGGCATGAGTCGCGACGAAGTGATCGCGCACATCGGAACGATCGCGAAATCGGGTATTCGCGAGTTGCGCGAAAACATTCGGGACAACCAGCCGGGTGAAATGTTGACCGGATCGATCGGACAATTCGGCGTTGGTTTCTATTCCGCATTCATGGTTGCAGACAGAGTCACTCTGGTGACGCGCCGCGCCGGCGAAGCAACCGCCACGATCTGGGAATCAGCCGGAGACGGAAATTACACGCTGCGTGAAGGCCAGCGCTCCAGCCGCGGTACCACCATCAAATTGCATCTGCGAGATGAGACCGCGGAAGAAGGAATGGACGACTACACCGATCCGTGGGTCCTTTCACGTCTTGTCAAAAAGCATTCCGACTTTATCGGCTACCCGATCCTGTGCACCTTCGAGCGCGAAGAAGTGGACCAGCTCGGCAAACCGTTGCCTGGTGGACCACGGAAGACCATCGTCGTTGAAGAGAAAACACTCAATTCGATGAAGCCACTGTGGACGCGGCCGCAGGAGGAAGTCGACGAGCGTGAATATGCTGAATTCTACCGGCATATTTCTGACGACTGGAACCCTCCGTTCAAAACCATCGTGCTCAAAGCGGAAGGCAGTGTTGAATACCAGGCGTTGCTGTTCATCCCGGCGAAAGCGCCGTACGACCTTTTTTATCACGCATCCGAAAGCGGTCTTCGTCTTTACGCCAAGCGCGTGATGATCGAAAAGCGGTGTGAGGAATTGCTGCCGCGGTATTTACGTTTCGTCAGGGGCGTGGTGGATTCCGCGGATCTGCCACTCAATATTTCGAGACAGATGTTGCAACAGGATCGTCATCTCGGACAGATCCGTAAGTGGCTCACGAAGCGGATTCTCGACGCGATCGAAGAGCTGAACAGAGATTATGAAAAGTATCTGAGCTTTTGGGAGCAGTTTGGACGAGCATTGAAAGAGGGCGTTTCCTCTGATTACGACAACAAAGAGAGGCTCGTGAAACTGCTCCTTTTTAATTCATCAAACGACCCGCAGACGCTGACAACTTTGCAGGAATACGTCGATCGCATGAAGGAAGATCAGAACGAGATCTTCTATCTCACCGGCGAGTCGCGGAGTGTAGTGGAAAACTCACCGCACCTCGAAACACTCACGGAGCGCGGTTACGAAATACTTTATCTGATCGATCCGGTCGACGAATTGCTGGTCCAAACTCTGACGGAGTTTCAGGGCAAGAAGCTCAAGTCAGCAGGCAAGGGCACGATCAAACTCAACGATACCGAGCAGCCGGCTGTCGCGCAGGATGAAGCCGCTGGTCTATTGGAATTCATACAAAAACCGATCGATGCGTACGTTAAGCAAGTGCGTCTCTCGAATCGTCTGGTCTCATCGCCTGCCTGTTTAGTAGGCACCGAGATGGACTACAGCCCACAACTCGAGCGGCTCTTGCAAAAAGGCAAGGGTGGCGGACCGAAGCAGCGCCGGATCCTGGAATTGAACCCGAATCACGAGATTTTCGTGAAGATGCGTCACCGGTTCATGAAAGACAACCAGGACCAGGCGGTGGCTGAATGTGCCGAATCGCTCTTCTGTTATGCATTGCTGGCCGAAGGCTCCGAACTGCCGGACACGCGCAGGTTCAATCAGCTCATGCTCGGCAACCTGCTGCAAACTCTCTAACTCAACGCAGGGGTGGCCACGGAGGGCCACCCCTACAGTTGTTGCTCATCTAGCGCCTCCAATGAAAGTGGCCCTCCGTGGCCACCCGTTGCGCAAAACTCTCTAACTCAACTTCGAAATCCCACCCACGGCAGTGGGTGGATGGTTCAGATACTTTCTACATAAAGGAGACAACAAATGAACTGGCGTGACCCTGATCAGGAAGACACTACTATCTATAAAGTGGTGATCAACCACGAAGAACAATATTCCATCTGGCCCGAGTACAAAGAAAATCCGCTCGGTTGGTTTGACGCCGGCAAGAGTGGACCAAAAGCCGAGTGCCTCGCCTACATCAAAGAGGTGTGGACCGACATGAGGCCGCTCAGCCTGCGAAAGAAAATGGAGGAGATGGCCAACAATCCACCGCCGCCACCGCCACCAGTCGAAATCGATCCCATCGATCAGGTGAGTTTAGTCGACCGGCTGTGTGAGGGCGATCATCCAGTCGAAGTGGTCCTGCGTCCGCGAAAGAGCATCGACTTATTCAAGGAAGCCCTCGCGCGTGATTACGTGCACATCAAATTCACCGACACACGCGGTGGCACCGAGCTCGGCGTGCGCATCGATCGTGACGCCTCCGACATCGGTGATGGGAAATTTGAAAACGGCGACAAGAACATCCATCTCGAGGGTGGCTTGACGTTGGATTACGTCAAGGTCAAGTGCATCGCCGACCTGAACCTCGACACCTTCGAAGGCACCGGCCGTCTCACCAAAGTCTTCGCCGAAGCCTAGCCTGGCCACGAAAAGGCACAACAAAATGGCGACTTCTTTCGTCAGTCCCTCGATCTGGTTTGAGGGGTTCCGTCCCAAAAAGACGGCGCTGCTAAGGCTATTCTGTTTTCCCCCGGCCGGCGGCAACGCCTTCTCTTTCAGCTCGTGGGAGCGCATTTTGCCCTCCGCGGTCGAAATATTTCCGGTGCAATTGCCCGGTCGCGGAGGCCGTCTGGGAGAAGAACCATTTCGGCGGCTCATGCCGCTGGTCCAGGTTCTATCGCAGGAGCTACTTCCATTTCTCGATCGACCTTACGTGCTCTTCGGTCACAGCATGGGCGCGCTGATAGCTTTCGAGCTCGCCCGTCACTTCGAAAGACTCGCAAAGGATCCAGCCCTGCTCATTCTGTCCGGAAGACGTAGCGCCGAGTGGCCGCGTAGCAAACCAACTACGTTCGATCTTCCGGATGAGGAGTTCAAGGATGCGCTGCGCGACATGAATGGCACGCCCGAAGAAGTACTCAACAATTCACAGCTCATGGAATTAACGATGCCGATGCTGCGAGCAGACTTCGAGTTGGTCCAGACCTACCACTTTGAGGGTCCATGTAATTTGCGATGTCCGATCCGTGTTTATGGTGGGTTGGGCGATACCAGCGTTGTCGTGGAGAGCTTAAAAGCATGGCGCCAGTACACCCGGAATAGTTTCAGTCTCAGCATGTTTCCGGGCGACCACTTTTTCGTCTTTCAACGCAGTAGTGGAGTGCTGCAAAAACTGGCGATGGACCTGGAGTCATTAATGGCGGTCAGAGTCTAACTGATTCAGCCGAAACGAAAGAGAGGAACGACGTGAAAGAACGTGACGAGCTTGACGCCAAACAACGTGCGCGGCAGCGGCTGCTTAGTGTAGCAACGATCCTGGTATTGCTACTGATCGTCTATGTTGCCATCCACCAGCGGCCTTATCCCCACGCGACGGGTCCAGACATTGCGGCGACAGAATTCTCTTCAGGCCGCGCGATGGCTCACTTGCGCCAGCTAGCCGCCCATCCTCGTCCGGTGGGAACGAAAGAAAACGAGGATGGCGCTGCGTACATTCAACAACAGTTGGTCTCGTTAGGGTTTCAGCCAGAGGTGCATCAGAGCAGTTTCACTGAGAAGCGGGAGTGGGGCACGTCAGTCTCTTACGTGCGAAACATAAGCACCGTGAAGAAGGGGTACGCTAATACAAAACCTATCTTGTTAATGGCCCACTACGACACGGTGATTACCAGCGCCGGCGCCGCCGATGATGGCGCCGGCGTTGCGACTCTGCTCGAGACGCTGCGAGCGTTGCAGGCCAGCCCGCAATTGCAGAACGACGCTATCTTTCTTTTCACCGATGGAGAAGAGCTCGGCCTGATGGGCTCACGCGCTTTCGTCGCCGATCACCCGTGGGCGAAAGACATCGGAGTGGTGTTGAACTTCGAAGCGCGCGGGACTAGCGGACCGTCGATTCTGTTTGAAACCATCAATGGTGATGGCTGGCTGGTAAACCAGTTTGCGTCGTCCAGCCCGTATTCCTTTGGCAACTCACTGCTGCCGACGATCTTCAAGTTCATGCCTAACGACACGGATCTCACAGCGTTCAAGAAGACTGACGTTCCCGGATTGAACTTCGCGTTCGCCGAAGGCTGGTCGCATTATCACGGACACCTCGATTCGGTGGCGTCGCTCGATGAAAGGAGCCTTCAGCATCACGGAGAAAATGCGTTGGGGCTTACGCGGCAGCTCGGAAATATCGACCTGAACAATCCTCCGCGGGGCAATTCAGTTTTCTTCAATCTGTTTGGCTCGACCGTTGTTCATTATCCGTCGTCGTGGGTGCCGGTGTTGACAGTGATCGCTGCGCTGGGCGTCGTGGCATCGATCGTTTTTGGATTTAGAAAGAAGCGGTTGACTGTTCCGGGTATGTTGCTGGGATTTGTTGCTTTGCCGATCGTGTTGGTCGTGGCGACATTCGTGACGGCGCTCTTCGTGCGATTCGGCGGTGGCATGAGCACCTCCGGCGTACCGTTTTACGAGAGTAAGTTTTACTTCGCCGCGATCGTTTGTTGTGGTTTGGCCATCACCACCGCGCTCTACGCACTGATCGCGCGTTGGACCAAAGCTGAGAACCTGCATCAGGGCGCGCTGTTGTGGTGGTTGATACTGACGATTGCCGGCACGGTAGTAGTACCGGAAGCGACTTTTGTTTTCGTTTGGCCGCTGCTGATTGGCACCGCGCTCAGTCTCTACCTTGTGCTCAGACCGGCTGATAAAGAGTCGATGAGAATGGGAGCGCTTTGGCTGGCTGCGTTTTTCGTTTTGCTGCTGATCGTTCCCGTAGCGCATCTCCTGTTCGTTGCGCTGGTTGGTCCAATAGCGTTTGTGGTTACGGTTCTGGCCGTGCTTACAGCCGCGCTGTTACTTCCGGTCAACCAGGTTGTCGCACGTGGTGTTCCGGCATGGTCGCCTTCATTGCTGGCGACGGCGTCGCTGGTCATGTTTGCAGTCGCTGTGAGCCAGGCGAAGCCGGGGCCGGCGTACCCGAAAGAAGATCAGATGTTCTATGTCGCGAATCTCGATCAGGGTAAGGCTATCTGGGCCACTCTAGAGGATCGCGAAGACGGCTGGACTTCACAGTTTTTCAGTAACAATGGCAACGTGACGGAGTTGTCGCAATTTATACCTTACGACGTGTTTGGTGGCGCGCGTGTGCTGCAACGTCCGACTCCGGTGATCGCGATCGATGCACCGACGTTGAGCGTGGTGGAAGACACGAGCGACGACACGCAACGGCGGCTTAAGCTTTTGCTCAGCTCGCCGCGACGCAGCCCGCAGATCGCAGTCTTCGTGGAATCAGATGCGAACGTGCAGGCGCTCGATGTGAATAGCAAAACACCGGGAATACAACCAGCGGCATATTCCGGGGATGCGAACGGCAAACCCAGCAATCCGCAAGTTAGCGTGACGTATTACGGTTTGACTGCGAACGGTGCGAGCCTGGTTTTGGAGACGAGCAAAGGCGCTTCCATCAAGGTCCATGTCGTGGAGCGCTCATACGATCTGCCACAACTTCCCAACTTCCAGGTAAAGCCCCGCAGCGCCGAGTTCACGGAGCTGCGATCCATCGGCGACGGCATGATCACCTACCGCTCCTTCACGTTCTAAAACCACTTAATCCCACCCACGGTCTAAAACTACTAATCCCACCCACGGTAGTGGGTGGTTGGTTCAGATCCTTTCTAGAGAACGCAGGGATCGAAATGCAATTCAGTACTCTCAGCCAACTCCTGCAACAGCGAGCAAGTGAAAGTCCCGAACACGTTGCATACATCTTTCTCCCGGACGGCGAGGAGATTGAGCAGCGCATAACCTACGGGCAACTCGATCGCAGGGCGAAGGCAGTTGCGGCCCAGCTCCAATCTTTCACTACTCACGGTGAACGTGCGGTGCTGCTATTTCCGCCGGGTCTCGACTTCATCGTCGCGCTCTTCGGGTGCTTCTACTCAGGCGTGATTGCTGTTCCGGCCTACCCGCCCAAACTCTCGCGCCGCAACCGCAGCGACAACCGCATCGAGTCAATTATTAAAGACTCGCAACCGGGCGCGATTCTTTCGCTCTCCATGGCGATGGACCAGATGCCGGCGAGCTCACCAACTGACCGCCTCCGCCTGGTCGCGATCGATCAAGTAGCAGACGCGCTGCAAGCTGACTGGAAAGATCCGCAATCAACTGAAACCGACCTCGCGTTTTTGCAGTACACATCCGGTTCCACCTCGGCGCCGAAAGGCGTGATGCTTAGCCACGCAAACATTCTTCACAACGAACGAATGATCCAGACAGCCTGCGAGCACACAGAAGCTTCGACGTTCGTGGGCTGGCTGCCGCTTTATCACGACATGGGCCTGATCGGTAACGTGCTCCAGCCTCTTTATCTCGGCGCAAAAAGCATCTTGATGCCTCCGAACGCGTTCCTGCAAAAGCCTGTTCGCTGGCTCAGTGCAATTACACGTTACGAGGCACGAACGAGTGGTGGTCCAAATTTCGCGTACGACCTGTGTGTTCGAAAAATCAGTGCCGAGCAAAAAGAAGATCTCGATCTGCGGAGTTGGACGGTCGCCTTTAACGGAGCTGAGCCCGTCAGACAGGAAACGCTTGAGCGCTTCACGAAAGCATTCGCAGATTGTGGATTTCGATCGTCTGCATTTTATCCATGCTACGGCCTGGCTGAAACCAGTTTGATCGTAAGCGGCGGAACAATCACTGCGGAACCGTTGGTGCGCCGGCTTGATGTTCGTACTCTGGAAAAAGGCCAGGTTCAACCGTCAAACGGGAATGCGGCAAGGACTTTCGTCGGCTGCGGAGCGCCAGTCGCTGATACAACAGTGTCAATCGTCAATCCGGAGACGGGCCTACGTGCAAAGTCAGGTGAACTGGGTGAGATATGGGTCTCGAGTCCGTCGGTGGCATCTGGTTACTGGGGCCGGTCGGAAGCGACTGAGAAGACGTTCAAAGCCCGGCTCGACGGCGACGATAAAACTTTTCTGCGTACACGTGATTGCGGGTTCATGCTTGACGGCCAGCTTTTTATCACCGGTCGCTTGCAGGACATGATCATCATCAGAGGTCAGAACTATCATCCGGAAGACATCGAATGGACCATCCAGCAAACGCACGCCTCAATATCAATTCACACCAGTGCGGCATTTTCTGTAGATGAAGCAAGCGAAGAGCGTCTGGTCGTGCTGGTCGAGGTGGATCCTCGCAAAGACATAAACCCCGACGATCTGGTGCGGTCCGTTCGTTACGCCGTGGCCGAGCACCACGAAGTACAAGTCGCGGTCGTGGGACTCGTGAAAGTCGGGACACTGCCCAAGACTTCCAGCGGCAAGATTCAACGACACATCTGCAAGCAGCGATACTCGTCGGGCGAGCTTGAGCTGCTCGCTTGCAGCCGACTTGGTGAGCGCAGCACCGCACCCGCGTCACTCACAAGAGAGCGGCTGATTGGTGCTCGCAAAGATGAGCGACGGCACTTACTCGAACAGTTTCTGCAAGCGCGCGTCTGTAGTCTGGTGCGT
>DASTTS010000284.1:0-5556 GCA_035760085.1 Pyrinomonadaceae bacterium | reverse complement strand
GTCTCGGCGGCTGAATCGCCGATCGCCGCGAAGGAGCTTGCGGCATTAGTGCGGCTGATTGATGAAGGGAAGATCAGTGGCAAGCAGGGGAAAGATGTGCTGGTCGAGATGTTTCAGAGCGGCAAGCCGGCGCAGGCGATCATCGAGGAGCGCGGGTTAGTGCAGTTGAGTGATACCGGTGAGATCGATGCGCTGATTGATGACGTAATTGCCGCAAATCCCGATCAGCTCGCGAATTATCGAGCGGGGAAAGAGACGTTGTTCGGGTTCTTCGTCGGGCAGGTGATTAAGGCGTCCAAGGGTAAGGCGAATCCGAAGGTCGTGAATGAAAGACTCCGGCAGAAACTACAATTGTGAGTAAGTCTTTTACAGGATTACAGGCTTTTCAGGACTTATCATGATAATTCTGTAAATCTTGTAATCCTGTCTAACAAACGTAATGGGTATCGATCTCTCAAATAGAATTGCGCTCGTCACTGGCGCAACGAAGGGTATCGGTCGCGCAATTGCGGAAGCGCTCGTCAGAGCTGGTGCCCATGTCGCTATCACTGCCCGTCACGAAAACGAGATCGCCGAAACAGTCGCACAACTGAACACGCTTGGCACAGCGACGGGCCACGTCTGCGACGTCCGCGATTACAATGACGTCAAATCTGTCTTCGCCGATCTCGACGGTCTCGACATCCTGATTAACAACGCTGGCGTCGGCATCTTCGCGCCAGTCGAGTCGATGAGCGTCGAAGACTTCCACGCAGTTCTCGAAACGAACGTCTTCGGCGTCTTTTACTGCTGCCACGAGGCTATTCCGCTCATGAAGCAACGAGGTGGCGGTTACATCATCAACATCTCGTCACTCGCCGGCGCGAATCCGCACGCAGAGATGGCTGCTTACAACGCCTCAAAGTTTGGCTTGAACGGTTTCAGCGAAGCGCTCATGCAGGAAGTCCGTCACCACGGCATCAAGGTTAGTTACATCATGCCGGGCTCAGTGAACACGGCCTTCGGCGGCGACGAGCCGGGCGACGAGAAGAGTTGGCAGCTTCAGCCCGACGATATCGCGCAAGTAGTAATGAATTTACTCGAATTCCCGGATCGCGCGCTCCCAAGTCGCATCGAGATCAGGCCCAGTAGACCACCAAAACGATGAAAAGACTTCTTATTTTTCTTCTCACCAGTTTGCTTGCAAGCGGCGCCGTAACTTCACAACAAGAACCACCGGAACTCGCGGAAGCGACTGAGCTGACTAAGTCAGTGGCGAAGTTATTTAAGGAAGACAAGTTTGACGAAGCGCTGCCGCTTGCCAAACGCGCTTTGGAGATTAGAGAGCGTTTGTTACCGCGCACCGATCCGCGCGTCACGATGTCGCTCGGTTATCTTGGTGACGTTTACATGGCGAGACGAGACTATGATGACGCGAAAAAAACGTTTGAGCGTTTGCTCGTACTTCAAGAAGAGCAAGGTGGTCCAGACGATGTGAAGCTTGCGTCCACTCTGGATCGGTTAGCCGTACTCTACAATCGTGATAAGAAACCAGCGAAGGCTGAGGAGTTGTACCAGCGCGCGCTTGCCCTCCGTGAAAAAGCTTTTGGCCCTGAAGACGTTCAAGTGGCTGAAACGTATTACGCATTGGGCCAGTTTTATCGCATTCGTAAGGAATTCGATAAGGCGCTGAACAGCTACAGGCGAAGTTTGGTGATCTACGCTCGCAACAGTGGAAACACAGCCGACGGATTTGAACGGGCGAGCACAGGATTCTCTTGTGTAGGCTATGAGAGTGGGAACAGAGCGATCCTGAAGGAGCTCCAAGCGATTCGGAAACAGTATGCGCCCGCGAAGCCGGCACCGGAGGCTGACAAAATCCTGAACGGGTATGCGGTGGTCCTCGCTAAACCAGAATATCCTGTGAGAGCGCGCGAGCAGCACTTGTCAGGAACGGTCGTCGTGCAGGTGGAAATTGACGAAGAGGGAAAAGTAATCAGTGCGAAGGACGTGTGCGGGGGAATTCCATACCTGGGCGAGGCGTCTGTTAAAGCGGCGCTCAAATCTCGTTTTGCCCCCACGACGATTTCAGGCGTGCCGGTAAAGACCAAAGGAGTCCTGCAATTCAACTTCATCGCTTCTCCGGCCATTCCCAGAATTCTGCCTGACTGATAGAAGGTCATGCGAGCTGTGGTTCAAAGAGTGACGCGTGCGAGCGTCACGATCGATGGAGAGATTACCGGCGAGATCCAAAATGGTCTCGTCGTTTTGTTGGGCATCGCGCGCGACGACACTAAACAAGACGCTGACTATCTCGTGCCGAAGATCATCGCGCTGCGCATCTTTGATGACGCTGACGGACGCATGAACGTGTCAGTGAAAGATATCGATGGCGGGTTACTGATCGTCTCTCAGTTCACTTTGTACGGCGACGTGCGACGCGGTCTGCGACCTTCATGGAGCGACGCAGCCGCTCCCGAGATTGCAGAACCCTTGTACGATTACTTCGTTGAGAGTAGTCGAAAGCTGCTCGTGAGAGTTGAAACTGGCAGCTTCCGCAAGATGATGCAGGTGGAACTGGTTAACGATGGTCCAGTGACAATACTCCTCGACAGTCGCAAGGCGTTTTAGATCATATCGTCGGACGCTTTCGAATTCTCGTCTAGCTCATATCGCTCGCGATCGCGCCGTTCGATCTTGTCGATAAACTCCAGTTCTTCATTATCCTCATAGCTGACGCCCATCGCCGATGCATTTTCCTCGACGAGCGATTGATCCGGAGTCGGATTGTCGCCGGCGACGGTTTCTGATCCGCTGGCGTTGACGTCTTCCCAGTCTGCATCGAGATCGCCGCCGGCATCGCGCGGCGAAGCGGCAGTATTGTTGCGCAGTCGATGGGCGAGTAGTTCAGGATCTTTCGGCGCGCGCGAGATCTCCTGTTCCATAAACTCTTCAATCTCGGGATCGGGTATGTAATCAGGATCGTTAGCCAAATATTCGCCGTGTTTCTTAGCCATGCAGATCTCCTCCGCTTTCAGATGTGCCATATCTTAACCACAGATTACACGGATTTAATAAATCAATGTGTGTATTTTGTGCCTCTTTGCGGCAAATGCTACACTTCAACTTGAACACAAACACCCCGCAAATTCTGACTTTCAAAGGAAAGAGTTTGAGCACTACTATGCCAGCGACCCCGTTCGATTCTTTGCAAACCTTCACTTCCGATTCTGGTCCTGTTGGACAATTTTTTTCATTACCACGACTTGAGCAACAAGGCGTCGGTCCGGTTTCGCGATTGCCGCACAGTCTCCGCATCGTCCTCGAATCAGTACTGCGTAACTGCGACGGCGAGAAGATCACCGAAGACGACGTGCGCGAGCTCGCGAACTGGCAACCAAACGGTAAACGCGTCGAAGAAATTCCGTTCGTCGTTGCGCGCGTGTTGTTACAGGACTTCACCGGAGTGCCGTTGCTCGTGGATCTAGCCGCGATGCGTTCCGCGGTCGCGCGTTTGGGTAAGAACACAGGCGTGATCGAGCCGCTCGTGCCCGTCGATCTCGTGATCGATCACTCGGTCCAGGTCGACTTCTCCAGTACGCGCGATGCGTTTGAGAAGAACATGGAGATGGAGTTCAGACGCAATCGCTCGCGTTACCAGTTTCTGAAGTGGGGCACGCAGGCTTTCGACGGCTTCTGCGTGATTCCGCCCGGCATCGGCATCTGTCACCAGGTGAATCTCGAATACCTCGCGAAGAATGTTTGGGAGAAGAATGTTTACTTTCCCGATTCGCTCGTCGGCACTGACTCGCACACGACGATGGTTAACGGGCTCGGCGTCGTCGGTTGGGGCGTCGGCGGTATTGAAGCCGAGGCGGCGATGTTGGGCCAACCGGTTTACTTCTTAACTCCGGACGTTGTGGGTGTTCACCTCAGCGGCAGTCTGCGCGAAGGCGTGACCGCGACTGATCTCGTGTTGCGCGTTACGGAGATGATGCGTAAGGCGAAGGTCGTCGGGAAGTTTGTCGAGTTTCATGGCGAGGGTGCGGCGAGTTTGTCCGTCACTGATCGCGCGACGATCGCCAACATGGCGCCCGAGTATGGCGCGACGATGGGGTTCTTCCCGGTCGATGAAGAAACGTGCACGTATCTTCTTGCCACTGGTCGTTCGAAAGAACATGTCGACACTGTGAGGCATTACTACAAAGCGCAAGGCATGTTTGGTATGCCACGAAAAGGCGAGTGCGATTACAGCGTCGTGTACGATCTTGATCTCGAGTCGATCGTGCCGAGCGTTGCTGGTCCAAAGCGGCCGCAGGATCGTATCGAGCTGTCGGCACTGAAGTCGCAGTTCAATGAAATGATGGTGAAACCCATCAGCGAAGGTGGCTACGGCAAGAGCGAAGACGAGCTGTGGACGCGTTATCACGTAAAGATCGGCGCCGATCGCCAACGAGTTGTAGCCGGTGGCGGTGAGCAGCGAACGGAAACCGTGCCTGCGGTTGCGGGAAATCATCAGACGACGGCGAACACGAACGTATGGACCGAGACGGAAATGGTCAACAACCGTCCGACTCCGGATATCGTTGCCGAGATTCCGGAAGATGAGTTTCCGAGTGGCGATGAGCTTATCGGCCATGGGGACGTTCTGATCGCCGCGATCACGTCGTGCACAAACACGTCGAATCCGAGTGTGATGCTCGCGGCGGGACTGCTCGCGAAGAAGGCAGTTGAAAAGGGACTGAGTGTTAGTCCGAAAGTTAAGAACTCGCTCGCGCCTGGATCGAGAGTAGTTACGGACTATCTCGAACGTACGGGTTTACAGCCTTTTCTGAACGAGCTGGGATTCAATCTTGTTGGCTATGGCTGTACTACCTGCATCGGAAACTCCGGGCCACTCGATCCGGCAATCGAGCAGATTGTTAACGAGCGCGACGTGATTGGCGCTTCCGTTTTGTCGGGCAATCGAAATTTCGAGGCGCGCGTGCACCAGAGTATCAAAGCGAACTTTTTGATGAGTCCGCCGCTCGTGGTCGCATTTGCAATCGCCGGACGGATCGATCTCGACCTCTCGACAGATCCGATCGGCACGGGCAACGACGGCCAGGAAGTTTACCTGCGCGACATCTGGCCGAGCCTGGACGAAATCAATTCGCTGATGCGCGAGGCTTTTGATCCGGAGACTTATCGCCGGCTTTACGGCAACTTCGCGGAGCAGAACCCGCTTTGGAATGAGATTCCGAGCACTGGCGGCAACGTTTACGAGTGGGAAGCGGAGTCGACTTACATTCGCGAGCCTCCCTACTTCGAAGATTTTCATAGCACGCTCCTTCCCGTGTCTGACGTCAAAGGCGCAAGGCCACTCGCGATCTTTGGCGATTCAGTGACGACGGATCACATTAGTCCGGCGGGGGCAATCAAGCCTTCGTCACCGGCGGGACTTTATTTGCAGGATCGCGGTGTTGAAATCAGAGACTTCAACAGTTACGGCGCGCGACGCGGCAATCACGAGATCATGGTGCGTGGGACGTTCGCGAATGTGCGTATCAAGAACCTGATGGTGCCGGGCGTTGAAGG
>DASTTS010000283.1:0-8962 GCA_035760085.1 Pyrinomonadaceae bacterium | reverse complement strand
GTTGTGCATCGCGAGATTTTCCTGCACTTCACGTAGACGCGCTTCCACTGTCGCTCGTAGCGGACTTTTCGGATACTGCTGAAGCAAGACCTTCAATCGCTGCTCGGCTTTTTTGGCGTGGGAAATGTCACGATCGGAAAGGCCCATCTGCCTCATTTCTGCTTCTGCGACTTTCAAACTCGCGTCGTCTGCGAGCGGATCGGTGGGAAAGAACGTCAGCCAGTCCTGGTAAGCCTGTGCGGCCTGGATCAGGGCGCTGGTCGTACCTTCGAGGAAGAACGAGTCGGCTATAGCGAGTTTTGCTAACGGCAGAAACGCCGAATCGGGATACGTGTTGATGATGGTTGCGAAAAGCAGACGGCCAGTGTCGTGATGGCCTTTACGGACTTCTTTGGCTGCTTCTTCGAAGAGCACGCGGTCACGTCCCGCAACAGCAGCGCCCGTCAGATCCGCATATTTATCATCGCCGCCGCCAAACAGACCGAGGAACTTTCCTTTTTTCTTCTTTTTATCGGCGCTCGCATTGTTTGCGGTGCTCGCGGTTCGGAGACCAGCGGTTTGCTGCAAGTTAGTCTCGACACGCGTATTCAACTCGGCGACAGAACCTTCGAGCCGATCGAGGGCAGTCGGGTCGAATTTTTCCGCTTTATCATTCTTGGTTCGGATGTCGTTTACTTCGCTGTTCAATGAGGCAACTTCTTTTTCGAGGCCCTTCAAACGCACGATTGGATCGTCCGCGTTGGCCTTTTTGTCCTTATCGGCCTGAGGCTCGAGAACCTTGATGGCAGCATTGAGCGAGCGGCGCATCAAATCGAGCTTCGAGGACATGACGTCCAGCCTCTGGACAGTCGACAGCTCTGTTTGGCCGCCGGATTTCTGAGCAAATCCGGTCTGTGCCACCCCAAAAATCAGGGCGCAGAAAACCGCCAAGATAAGAAAGCGAGACCTCATAAAATTCAACCTCCAAATAAAACTAGCCGCAAAAAGCACAAAATATAGTTTTTAGCAGGACGGGACTTACCACTCTCGGATTCAATTTTCATCGATCCGGTTGGCTAAACCCACTGGACTGTTGCGTCGCGGAGCTCTTTTACCGCGGCTTCTGCGTCGGGTGTATTGAAAATCGCAGAGCCGGCTACGAGGATCTCGGCCCCGGCTGCAACTACGGTTTCGATGTTTTTGCGGTCAATACCGCCGTCGATTTCGATCCGGACGTTCAACTGCCGCTCGTCGATCATGCGCCGCAGTCGCTTCACTTTGTCGATAGACTGCGGGATAAACTTTTGCCCACCGAAACCCGGATTAACAGACATTACCAGAACATAGTCTGCAAACTGTAATGCTTCCTCAACCGCCACAACGGGCGTCGCGGGATTCAGTACCACGCCGGCCAGCGCGCCTGCGTCCCTGATCGACATCAGCGTCCGGTGTATATGCGCGTCTGCTTCGATGTGGACGGAGACCATGCTCGCGCCCGCCTTCACAAACTGCGTCGCGTAGGTGCCGGGATCAGTAATCATCAGGTGCGTATCGAGCGGCAGACGAGTAAAGCCGGCGAGCGACTTAACCACGGGTAATCCGATCGTGATATTGGGCACGAAATGACCGTCCATCACATCGACGTGCAACACGCCTGCGCCACCGCGTTCGACGGCTTTGATCTGGTCGCCGAGACAGGAAAAGTCTGCGGACAGAATCGATGGGGCGATATCGATGTGGCGATCCCTGTTCACGAAATTATTAGTTCGGTTTCGGTGTGGGCCGAGGCACTGGCCGATTGCTGTTCACTGCCGCAGGTCGGGTATTCGCGTTCTTCTGATCGGGTCGAGTCACGTTGCTGCGCGGAGTCGCGTTCGCATTAATGGCGCCGGTATTTGTGTTGGTGCGATTTGCGTTCGCGCGATTCGCGTTAATTGATTTGTTTGTGTTGCCGTTCGTATTGCCGTTTGCGTTCGCGTTTTCGTTGGTGTTCCTGGGCCGCGGCCGCTTCGGTTTGTTTTCGTTGTTGTTTGCTGATGAGTTGGTGTTGCGATTCTCCACTGGCTCGTCCGGCGTGACTTTCTCGGACGACTCGCCCGCCTTCGCGAGTCGGCTGATATCCATCGCCACCGTTTGCCCGGTTTTCACGACTTCCCCGGCACGAGGTAACTGAAACATCACCGTGTCAGGCTGTGCTTCGGTGCTGGGCCGCGTGGCGCGCACACGAAACTTCAGATCGGCGTCGGCCAGGATTTTTTCTGCTTCAAATCTGTTCTTGCCGACCACGTCCGGGACTGTGACTTCCGGACTCCGCAGAGAGAGATAGACTGTGGTCGCCACTCCGAAGAGAAAAACTAATGCGATCGCAATGACGATTGCGACGCTCCGGAAGACCGATAGAATTCTGGTTACAACACTCACCAAGCTGCGAAGTCTAACACTATCTTGTCCATCCTGAAAATCCTGGAATCCTGTCTACTTCTCAAGGATTGCCACAAAGAACCCATCGCTTTCCTCACGCTGCGGCCAGGTCCTGATTGTTTTGATTAATCGGAACTGATTGAGCGTCTCTATCACTCCCTCATTCTCTTCACGCTCAACCGAACACGTCGAGTAAACCAAACGTCCACCCGGCTTCAAGACCTCAACCGCCCGACTCACAATTTGCTTCTGCTGCCGGGCAAACCTCTCGAAATCCCGTGGCTCGAGACGCCATCGAATCTCCGGATTCGCGCGCAGCGTTCCCGTCCCGGAACACGGCGCATCAACCAGCACTCGATCAAAACTGTCACGCGGAAACGGCAACGGCTCAGTCGCATCAAGTATCACCGGCCGGATGTTCTCGAACCGGTGCAATCGCGTCGTCTGCACGACAGTCGCCATTCGCGTCTGTGAACGATCAGCCGCAACGATGAACGCGTGATCTTCGGCGCGATCAGCCATCAACGTCGTCTTACCGCCCGGCGCAGCACACAAATCGAGCACGACCTCGCCAGGCTGGACATCCATCACGTCAGCCACGAGTTGCGATGCTTCATCCTGTAAATAAATCTCACCAGCGGTGCTCATCTCGCGCAGTAGCGCTGTCGCCCCGGAAACGCGCCACGCGCCTTTCACGATGTCAGAAGATTTCAATTCCGCAGCACTCAGCTTTGACAAAACATCGGATTGGTTTGCGCGATTCGCTACAACTCGAAATGTCGTTGGCGGCACCGTGTTGTTCGCACGTGCAAACGCTTCCGCTTCGTCGATACCAAACGAATTCGCCCAACGTTCAATCAACCAAACCGGATGCGACGTCCGCACCGCCATCTTCTCGAGCGGATCTGAAACATCCGCCACCGGATCGTATTCAGCCTCGCGAACCGCACGCCGCAACACGGCGTTAACAAACGCCGTCGCCGAGCTTAATCGCGCGGCACGAACCAGGCTCACCGATTCATTAACAGCCGCAGAGCTCGGAATGCGCGTGAGAAACCGTAACTGGTAAAGTCCGAGCCGCAGCGCAATGCGCACGGCCGCATCCAAACTCTCAACCCGTCGCTTGGAAAAGTGTTCGACAGTCGCGTCAAGAAACAACTGCCACCGGAGCACACCGAGTACAAGCTCGTGACACAACGCCCGGTCTACAGGTTGTAAACGTGGTTCTTCTGCTGCCAGCAGTACTGAAGAAAACGCGCCCGTTTCGACCTGCTGGAGGATTCTGAACGCCGCCAGGCGCGCGGGTGAGATCTCTTTCGACTTAGCCAAAACGATCGCCAACTTTCAGACGCATACCGTTGATGAAATCGCGCGCTGCCATTCTCTTTCGCGCTTCCGGCTGGACCTCCAGCACACGCAAAGCCGTTTGCTCGCCGCACTGCACGACCAGTTCATCTCGCTGGGCCACAATCAATTCGCCATTTGCAATGCCTGAAGTTACCGACATCGCCGGTTGCGCTTCCCAAAGAATGAGGCTCTTTGAATTGAAGCTCGTATACGCGTTGGGCCACGGCTGAAAACCTCTGATGAGGCGTTCGATCTTGAAGGCGCTCTGTGACCAGTCGATCAAGCCGTCCTCTTTTTCCAGAACCGGCGCGAACGTGGCGTCAGCATCGTGCTGTGGACGCGGCGTGAGATTGTCGAGACGTGCGAGAGTTTCGCCGAGAAGCGCGGCGCCAATTTCTGAGAGACGTTGCATCAACTCCGGCGCAGTCTCTTTCTCGCCGATCGGAGTTTTTTCTTGAAGCAGGATTGGACCAGTATCGAGTGTCGGCTCGATGAACATCGTCGTGACACCCGTTTCAGTTTCACCGTTGACGATGGCCCAGTTTGCCGGCGCTGCGCCGCGATAGAGTGGCAGTAACGAAAAGTGAACGTTGATACAGCCACGGCGTGGAGTACGCAGAAACTCCTCGGGCAGAATGCGCCCGTAGGCGACCACGACTGCTAAGTCAGCATCGTGCGACGCGAAGAGTTGTTTGGCTTCGTCGTTCTTGATCCGCGCGGGTTGAAAGACACTGAGGCCGCGCGAGAGTGCGAACTCTTTGACTGGCGAGAAAGTTACTTTGTTACCACGTCCCGCGGGTTTGTCAGGCTGCGTCCAAACGGCAACCACCTCATGACCGTCGTCCAAACACTGTCGCAAAGTGGGGACAGCGGCCTGAGGGGTGCCCATGAACACAATTTTCATGGTGTCATTAGCCACGGATGTCTAATCCGTGGCTGTACCTGCTTCGGCTCTCTTTGTGGTTGCGCCAACTCTTTCTGACGCGACCTTCGCCTGCAAAAACAACAGCAGGTAATCGCGCCCGCCCGCCTTCGAGTCGGTGCCGGACATGTTGAATCCACCGAACGGGTGCACGCCCACGAGCGCGCCCGTGCACTTGCGATTCAAATAAAGATTCCCGACATGAAACTCACGGCGCGCGCGCTCCAACTTGGCTTCGTCGCGGCTGTAAACAGCGCCCGTCAAACCAAACTGCGTGTCGTTTGCGATGTTCAAAGCGTCGTCGTAATTCTCAGCCTTGATCACTGCGAGCACTGGTCCAAAGATTTCTTCCTGTTCGATCGTCGCACCTGGCTTCACATCGGCGATCACAGTCGGTTCGATAAAGAAGCCCTGCTCGCCATCCGAACCGCCGCCGATCAAAACGCGACCACCTTCGCTCTTTCCTTTTTCAATGTAAGAGTTGATCGACTTGAACGCCTTGTCGTTAATCACGGCGCTCATGTTGGTCGAGGGATCCACCGGATCGGCAAGCTTGATCTTGGCCGTGCGGTCGACGATCTTCTCGAGCATCGTGTCGTAAACACGCGCATCGATGATCGCGCGCGAACACGCCGAACACTTCTGCCCCTGAAAACCGAACGCCGACTGCACCACGCCTGTCGCTGCTTCGTCTAGATCCGCATCGTCGGCAACGATGATCGCGTCTTTGCCGCCCATCTCCGCCACCACGCGTTTGATCCAGATCTGGCCCTTGTTAACCTTTGCTGCGCGCTCGTTGATTCTGAGTCCGACTTCCATCGATCCGGTGAACGCGACGTAACGAGTCTTCGGATGGTCCACTACCACGTCGCCGACTTCTGCGCCTGAACCAGTCATGAAGTTAACGACTCCTGCCGGCAGGCCCGCTTCTTCGAGTATCTCGAAAAACTTGAACGCGATTGTCGGTGCGTCTGAAGAAGGCTTCAGCACAACAGTGTTGCCCGTGACAACGGAAGCGACAGTCATGCCAGCCATGATGGCGAGTGGAAAATTCCACGGCGGAATCACCGCGCCCACGCCGAGCGGAATGTAATCAAGCTGATTCTGCTCGCCGGGAATGGGAACGATCGGCTGATCGCCCGCATAACGCAGCATCTCGCGACCGTAAAACTCGCAGAAGTCGATCGCTTCGGCAGTGTCGCCGTCGGCTTCGGGCCACGTCTTTGCGACTTCGTGAATCATCCATGCGGACAACTCGTGTTTGCGCTCGCGCATGATTGCGGCGACGCGAAACAACAGTGCGGCGCGATCGGCTGCGGGCGTGTTTTTCCACGTCTCGAAGGCTTTCGCAGCTTCTTCGACGGCGCGACTTGCGAGTTCTTTCGTCGCTTTGTTAAAGCGCCCGACTACCTGTGTGCGATTCGCCGGGTTGATACTTTCGAGGAAGTTTCCGGTGGTGATACGTTCGCCACCAATGACGAGCGGATATTCGCGTCCGAGCTCGCTTTGAACTTTCGCGATCGCCTCGCGCATCGCCTGCGCGTTCTCTTCTTTAGTGAAATCTGTAAATGGTTCGTTACGAAATTCTGCGGGCATAATGTCTCCGTTGAAAGAATATTAGCCACGGATTACACACAGATTCTTACAGAGATTATCCGCAAACAATCCGTGCAGATCTGTGGCTAGTCCCACTTTCCTGCTTTTTGTAGTTTCTTAATCTTGCGCTTGACGATCTCGCGTTTGATGGCGCTCATCTTGTCGAGAAACACGATGCCGTCACAGTGATCGGTTTCGTGCAGCATGCAACGCGCTGTCAGCTCCATGCCGTCCAGCTCAAACCACTCGCCTTTGAGATTCTGTGCACGCACGATCGCCCGCAGGCTGCGTTCAACCGGCGTGAAGATTCCCGGAAACGACAGGCAGCCTTCCTCGCCGTTTTGATTTCCCTCAACGCGCAGCACCTCGGGATTGATCAAGGTCACACGCTGTGACGGATCCTTGCCACCGGAGCAGTCCATCACGAAAAGTCGCAGCGGCACGCCAACCTGCACGGCCGCAAGACCGACACCAGGCGCCGCGTACATCGTCTCAAACATGTTGTTGACGAGCTTCGCGAGATCCGCGTCAAACTCGGTCACCGGTTCCGCCGGGGTATCGAGCACCGGCGCCGGCCACTTAACTATTTCCAATAAAGCCATGCGTTGATTCTACGCTATCTCCTGTTAATCCTGAAAATCCTGTTATCCTGTCTAATTAATAACCTCGTAACTGTGTGCGATAACCCTCAAAATTTCTCTTCATCTCCCCCAGACTATCACCACCAAACTTCTCACGCATCGCACCGGCGATCACGAGCGCGACCATCGACTCGCCAATCACGCCCGCTGCCGGAACCGCCGTCACATCCGAGCGCTCAAATGCCGCCGCCTCTTCTTCTTTCGTGTCGATGTCGACCGAACGCAGCGCGCGTCGCAATGTCGAAAGCGGCTTTAGATGACCACGCACGCGTATCTGTTCGCCGTTCGTGATACCACCCTCGAGCCCGCCGGCGCGGTTCGTCTCGCGAATAAACTCGCGCGTGCCGGCGTTGTACGCAATCTCATCATGCACTTCGGAACCAGGCAGGCTGCTCGCCTCCGCGCCCGCGCCGATCGACACGGCCTTCACCGCCGGTATCGACATGACCGCCTGCGCTAGCAATCCATCGAGCTTCAGATCCCACGACGTGTGCGAGCCCAGCCCCGGCACGACGCCACGCGCCGCGACCTCAAAGATGCCGCCGAGTGTGTCGCCTGCACGGCGCGTTTCGTCGATTAGCTCGATCATCTTTTGTTGTGCTTCGTCATCGGCGCAGTGAAGCGGCGCATCGTCTGGAATCGCGGCGATCTGTTCCCAGCTCAACTCAAGCGGTGTGTCAGGAATGCCGCCAAGCTGGATCACATGACTTCGCACCTCGACACCAAAGGCGGTGAGTAACTGCTTCGCGAGTGCGCCACACGCGACGCGCGCAGTTGTTTCGCGAGCGGAGGCGCGCTCGAGGATGTTGCGCAAATCGCGAACATCGTATTTGAGACCGCCCGGCAGATCGGCATGTCCTGGACGCGGACGTTTTAGACGCCGCGACTTCTCGGGCGCGATATCGCGTGGCTCGGAAGCCATGACGTCGGTCCAGTTGGCCCAATCCTTGTTTTCGATCAATAAGGTGAGCGGCGAACCGAGCGTAAGCCCGTGTCTGACGCCTGTGAGTATCTCAGCATGATCGCGCTCAATCTTCATGCGCCCACCACGACCGTAGCCGAGCTGCCGGCGCCGCAACTCGTTATCGATCAATTCATGGTCGACAGGCAGTCCGGCGGGCAAGCCTTCGACTATCGCGACGAGCGATCGTCCGTGTGATTCTCCTGCTGTGGTGAAACGAAGCATACTATTGTTTCTCTCTGCGGCCCTCTGCGTATCTCTGCGTATCTCTGCGTTAAAGAGATTGACGCAGAGAACGCCGAGTTACGCAGAGGGCCGCAGAGATTTTATCCTTCAAAGCCTAACACTTTTCGACGAATGCCCGTTTTGAGCGCTAGAACGTTGAAGTTTATTAGCAATCCAACCTGCCATCCACCGATTCGCATATAAGTCATCAGTTGAGCCTCGTGTACCGGAGCGATTGCTTCAACAGACTTGGTTTCAACAACGACGGTATTATTAACCAAGATATCAATACGGTATCCACAGTTCAGTCGCAATCCTTTGTATTCTAAAGGCAACGGCCACTCGCATTGATGAGGAATCTGCCTCAAAGTCAACTCTCTCGCAAGGCATTGCTGATAAGCAGACTCCAATAATCCTGGGCCGAGGTGACGATGGACCTCGATGGCCGCACCGATGATCTCCCTGGTGAGGACGTTAACATGGGTGAACATGTTACGGGTTCCTTTCGCAAAAGTAATTTATAACAATTCTTCAGAGAAAATATTTCCACGGCCCAGGATCCCGTTGGGATCGAGGGCCTTCTTTACTGCTGCCATCGCACGCAGTTGAGCGTCGGTGTAGAAGAGACGCAGGTAGTCGCGTTTCAACTTGCCGACACCGTGCTCTGCTGACAGCGTGCCGCCGACGGAGGCTGCGTATTTCAAGAACTGCACGTATAAGTCGCGCGCGTGGGCGCCTTCGGCGTCGTTGCGCGGCAGGATGTTGACGTGGACGTGATTGTCGCCGATGTGGCCAAAGATTGTGTAGCGTAGGCCACTCGAACGAAGTGTGTCCTTGTATAAACGGAAGAGACCGGGGAAGGCATCGTCA
>DASTTS010000282.1:0-4276 GCA_035760085.1 Pyrinomonadaceae bacterium | reverse complement strand
ACCGTCTTTGCGGTTAAGTAAACAACGTGGCGAACGGCTGGTTTGTCTGACCGCGTACGATTATCCGACCGCGCGCATTGTCGACGAGGCGGGAATCGATGTCATTCTCGTCGGCGACAGCCTCGGCAACGTCGTGCTCGGCTACGGCAACACCGTGCCGGTGACACTCGAAGAAATCCTGATCCATTTGAAAGCCGTGCGTCGTGCCGTGCAGCGGGCATTGCTCGTCGCGGACATGCCGTATGGATCTTTTCACACGGGCGACGACGACGCCGTGCGTAATGCGCTGCGACTCGTGAAGGAAGGCGGCGCCGAAGCAATCAAGCTTGAAGGCGGCCACAAGCGCGTGCACCTCGTGAAGCGTCTCGTCGACGAAGAGATTAGCGTGATGGGCCATATCGGTCTGACGCCGCAGTCGATAAATCAACTCGGCGCTTACCGCGTGCAAGGTAAGACTACCAAAGCGGCGCAACAGTTAATTGACGACGCGAAAGCACTTGAAGACGCAGGCGCGTTTGCCGTCGTGCTCGAAGTTGTCCCTCGCGAAATAGCTCAGATGATCACCGAGAGCATCAGCATTCCAACGATCGGAATCGGCGCTGGTGTTCACTGCGATATCCAGGTGCTCGTGATCCACGACATGCTGGGTCTATCGTTTGGCAAACAAGCACGCTTCGTGCGTCCTTACGCAAACCTGCGCGAGGTAATGACCGACGCGGTGACGCGCTATGCCGAAGACGTAAGAAACGGCACTTACCCGTCGGAAGCAGAATCGTATGCGCTGCCCGCGCAAACCGCGGCGGAGCTGGATATCGAAAGCCCATCGAGAGACTCAAAGGCCGAGAAGTCCTAATCCAACCTCAACTATGGAGATAATCAATCGCCGTCAGCGCATGAGTTCCGTCGCGCGCAAAATTCGCCGTGAACAGGACCGAACTGTCGGACTTGTTCCGACGATGGGAGCGCTGCATGAAGGACACCTGAGTCTCGTGCGCGAAGCGCGGCGAATGTGCGATGTGGTGGTTGTTTCTGTTTTTGTGAACCCGACGCAGTTTGGACCGGGCGAAGACTTCGAGCATTACCCGCGCGACCTGACCAAGGACACGGCGCTGCTGACCGATTACAATGTCGACTACATCTTCGCGCCAACAGTCGAAGAGATTTATCCCAAAGGTTTTTCGACTTATGTGAATGTTGAAGGTCTTTCGGAACAATTCGAAGGGCATTCGCGGCCGGGTCACTTTCGCGGAGTCGCGACAGTCGTCACGATCCTGCTCAACACCGTGCGGCCTGACTTCGCATTCTTCGGACAAAAAGACGCGCAACAGGCGTTAGTAATTAAACGGCTCGTAAAAGATCTGGCGTTCGATACGGAGATCGTCGTGTTGCCAATCGTTCGCGAAGATTCAGGACTCGCGATCTCGTCACGCAATCTTTACCTGACTCCGGACGAGCAAAACTCGGCGACCATCCTTCATAAGGCGTTGAAACAGGCGAAGACGGCGTTCAAAGAAGGCGAGCGAAACGCGGGACGCCTCGCCGAAATCATCCGTTCGACTGTCGAAACGGAACCACGCGCGCGTTTAGACTATGTCACAATCGCTGATGCGGAGACGCTCGAGAAGCTCGATCGGATCGACGATCGACCGATCCTGATCGCTCTCGCAGCCTATGTCGGCAAGACGCGCCTGATCGATAATGTGATTTTGAATAAGGTGAAGAAGAAAGACGTTGCCGCTCCACAGTAAGAAGCACATTCATTTCACACTCAACGGCGAACACACCGAGGTCGCCTTCGCACCGCACAAGACGCTGCTGGAAGTTTTGCGTGAGGATCTGAACCTCACCGGAACCAAACACGGCTGTGAGTTGGGCGAGTGTGGCACGTGCGCGGTGCTCGTCGATGGGCGTTCGATACTGTCGTGCCTGATGCTTGGCCTGGATGCTGAAGGTCGCGAGGTGAAGACGATCGAAGGGATGGCGAATGGAGCAGAGCTGCATCCGTTACAAGACACGTTCGCCGATTTGGGCGCAGCGCAGTGTGGCTACTGTACGCCGGGTTTTCTGCTGGTTGCGGAAGAGTTGTTGAAGAAGTCGCCGAACCCTACGCGCGCGGAGATTCAGGAAGCGTTGTCGGGCAACCTGTGTCGTTGCACCGGATATATTAAAATCTACGAAGCTGTGGAGCTCGCCGCGGCACGAATGCGTGGCGAAGAATCCGTGGAGATCAGTGGCTAAAGACTTTACAGTTATAGGCAAGCCTTTTCGGAAAGTTGACGCGCGCGCGAAATGTGTCGGGCAAACGAAGTTTGCGGACGACATCGTCCTGCCGCGCATGTTGTTCTGTAAGATCCTGCGCTCGCATCTGCCCCACGCGTTGATTAAAAACATCGACGTCTCCAAAGCGCTGGCATTGCCCGGCGTTTTTGCTGTTGTCACGGGAAAGGATTTTCCGATTCCGTACGGCATCTTGCCCGTGAGTCAGGACGAGCACGCGCTCTGCGTCGACAAAGTGCGCTTCATCGGCGATCCGGTGGCGGCTGTCGCTGCGATCGATGAAGACGTCGCTTTCGATGCGATGAACTTGATCGAAGTCGAATACGAGCCGCTCAATACCATCTCGACGATCGAGGAAGCGGTGCTGATCGATGAGCCGCGTATTCATGATTACGGCGATAGTGGCAACGTTCATAAAAAAGTGTCGCTGGAGTTCGGCAATCTGGAAGAGGGATTTGCTGAAGCCGATCTCGTTCGTGAAGACACGTTCTTCTACGAAGGCAACACGCACCTGCCGATGGAGCAGCACGCTGCGGTTGCGCACTTCGATTCTGACGGAAAAATCACGCTTTGGAGCTCGACGCAAACGCCGCATTACGTTCATCGTGCGCTTGCGAAAGTGCTGGGATTGCCTGCGAGTCACATTCGTGTGATTGCGACGCCGAATGGTGGTGGCTTTGGTGGGAAGAGTGATCCATTCAATCACGAAGTCGTTGTTTGCAAGCTGTCGATGATCACCGGTCGACCGGTGAAAGTAACGCTGACGCGTGAAGAAGTTTTTTACTGTCATCGCGGGCGACATCCGGTGTTGATGCACGTCAAGACGGGCGTGAAGAACGATGGCGCGATCACGGCGATGCACTTTCAGTCGTATCTCGATGGCGGTGCATACGGGAGTTATGGAGTCGCGAGTACGTTCTACACCGGCGCGTTGCAGACGGTGACGTATGACGTACCCCGTTACAAGTTTCAGGGCATACGGACGTTTACAAACAAACCGCCGTGTGGTCCAAAACGTGGGCACGGCACACCGCAACCCCGCTACGCGCTCGAAGTTCAACTCGACAAGATCGCCGAGCAACTAAAGATTGATCCGGTTGAGATTCGTCGGCAGCATCTCGTCGCACCGAATTCCGTTACAGCGAATTACCTGCGGATTGGCAGCATGGGTTTGGGAGCGTGTATCGATAAAGTTGTCGAAGGCTCACGTTGGCACGAGCGCTTTTCCTGGGACCAGAACAATCGCAAGCTGCCGTTTGGCAAAGGCATCGGTATCGCTTGCAGCTCGTACATCTGCGGTGCGGGTCTGCCGATTTACTGGAACAACATGCCGCAGTCGGGTGTGCAGCTTCGTCTCGATCGACAAGGCGGCGTGTGTGTGATGTGCGGCTCGACCGATATCGGCCAGGGATCGGATTCGATACTCGCCTACATCGTGGCTGAAGTTCTCGGAATTGATCCGTTTGATATTCGCGTCATCACCGCTGATACGGATCTGACGCCAGTTGATCTCGGTAGTTACTCATCTCGTGTGACGCTGATGACCGGCAACGCTGCGATTCAGGCTGCGGAGCGCGCGCGTGAGTTGTTGGTAATGGCGGTGGCGGAGAAGCTCGGCGTTCCGATCGAGAATCTTTCGCTCGCCGAGCGACGCGTGTTTGATGTCGAGAATCCTGAAGTTGGCGTTTCGTTTGCGGAAGCAGTGGTGCTCGCTGAGTCGAAGTTTGGGACGATCGGAACGGTCGGCTCGTACACGCCGCCGCGATCACCGGGCAAGTTCAAAGGCAGCGGTGTTGGACCATCGCCGGCTTATAGTTACTCCGCCGCGGTGGTTGAAGTTGATGTAGATCCCGACACAGGGATCGTGGTGGTCGATCGCGTTTGGATCGCGCACGACATTGGTCGTTCGATCAATCCGATGCTCGTGATTGGTCAGGTTGAAGGCAGTGTCTACATGGGACTCGGCGAGATCCTGATGGAAGAAATGGTCTATCGCGAG
>DASTTS010000281.1:0-16618 GCA_035760085.1 Pyrinomonadaceae bacterium | reverse complement strand
CCGCTACCCAACAGGATCGCGATGAACAGTCCGAGCACCGCAACGGTCACGCGGTTCATACTTTGTCCTCTCCAACGTTATTTCTTAGACCACAGTCGCTTGCTCTTCAACGCGTGCACATTTCTCGCCGGCGGTGAACTGTTTGGTCCTTCAAAGAATACCTGGCTGTTAAATGGCCCTTCATCCGGACCGATCGGCGGCTGCTCGTAGCTGCCATCTGAATTCATGACGCGCGCCTTCACATTATCACGCAGGTATGCTGCCAGCACCGTCTCCTTCAAATATTTCTTCAATTGCGGATCCATCACGGGTGTCACGACTTCAACGCGACGATCGAGATTGCGCGCCATCCAGTCGGCCGAGCCAATGTAAACTTCCTCATCGCCACCGTTGCCGAAATAAAAGATGCGACTGTGCTCGAGGAATGGTCCAACAATACTGCGCACGTGAATCGTTTGCGACAACCCCGGCTCGCCCGGACGCAAAATACAGGCACCGCGCACGATCAAATCGATTTTGACACCGGCCTGCGATGCTTCGTAAAGCGCTTCGATGATGTTCAGATCAGTCAAACGATTGATCTTCGCCGCGATATGCGCGGGCCGGCCCGCCAGAGCGTGAGCTGTTTCGCGCTTGATCAGGTTCATCATGCGCTGCCGGAGGTTAAGCGGCGCGACCATCAAACGGCTGTATTCCTTCTGTATCGAAAACCCGGTAAGGAAGTTGAACACGTCTGAAGCGTCGTCGCCGATTACTGAATCACTCGTGAGCAGTCCGATGTCTGTGTAAACACGCGACGTAGTCGGGTTGTAGTTGCCCGTGGAAATGTGTGTGTAAGTTTGCAGGCCGTGCTCTTCACGTCTCACTACGAGCGTGACCTTGCTGTGCGTCTTGAGACCAACCGATCCATAGACGACGTGCACGCCTGACTCAGCAAGCCGTTTGGCCCACTCGATATTGTGCTCTTCGTCAAACCGCGCTTTGATCTCGACTACGGCCGTAACCTGTTTGCCACGTTCGCTCGCTCCGATGAGCGCCTGCGGAATCGGCGATCTTTTTCCCGTGCGATAGAGACACATCTTTATCGCGACTACCTCAGGATCGTTCGCAGCCGCGTCGATGAAATCCACAATCGTTCCGAACGAAGTGTAAGGATGATGCAACAACACATCCTGCTTTTTGAGCACGTCGAAGATCGACTCCTTCCCGCGCATCGCGGGAGGTACCACAGACTTGAGCGGCTTGTCTTTCAACTCGGGCACATTGAGGCCGTAAAGCTCCATCAAATCAGGCACGTCGAGTAGTCCTTTGATTGGATAGACGTCCTCTGGTTCGATCTTCAGCGACGTCGTGAGGTACTCAACCATCTCGGCCGGCATCGATGACGATACTTCCAACCGCACCGGCAAACCAAAACGCCGTTCGCGCAACGATTCTTTGATCAGCACCAACAGATCCGCAGCCTTGTCGTCGCGAATCTCGACATCAGCATCGCGTGTGACGCGGAAGATGTGTCCCTTACCCAGGTTCATGCTGGGGAACAACGAGTGAATGTTTGCCTCGATCACTTCTTCGGCTAGCGCAAATTTCAACTCGCCTTTGTTGATCGGAATCAGTCGCGGGACGACAGGCGGCACTTTAATGCGAACAAATCTCACCTGATTTCCGACTGGCGTTCCGGCGAATGTGTCTTCCGGATTACTCTCGACCGTGAGACCGATGTTCAAACTCAGATTCGAAATATAAGGAAATGGACGAGCCGGATCGACGGCCTGCGGAGTCAGCACGAGAAAGATGTTCTTCTTGAAGTACTCGGCGAGGCTGCGCTTTTCGTCCTTGGAAAGCGACGAATATCGCGCGATGACTACGCCGTTCGACTCAAGCTCGGGAATGACCTCGTCGTGAAGGCAGCGCGATTGCTCTTCAACGAGCGGAAGCACTCGTTTGCGAATAACCTCGAGTTGCTCCGCCGGATTCAATTCACCTGGCATTGGTCCAATATCTTCAATGCTCAGCATCTCCTTGATACCGGACACGCGCACCATGAAAAACTCGTCGAGATTGGAGGAGAAGACGGAGAGGAATTTCAGCCGCTCAAGCACCGGATTTGATTTGTCAGTTGCTTCTTCGAGTACTCGTCGAAAGAACTCCAACTGGCACAAATCGCGATTGAGGACTGACCATGAGAGAAAGCGCTTTGGTTTCGGTTTCGGTTGGCCCGATGGTTCTGATTGCATCAATTCGTTACCTTGATTGTTTTTCTCTGCGTCACCTCTGTGCTCTCTGCGTCTCTGCGGTGATCATCTACCGCAGAGACGCAGAGGTTACGCAGAGATCTAGTTCGTGCAGCGCGCATCGATGATCGTTCGTGCCTTGCGAACGAATTCCCCCGCCCACTCGGCCGCTGGTCGATCGCGCTCTGCATTTCGTGAAGCTGCAAAAACTCTCGTAATCGTTTGGTTTTGCTGCTCGGCGTCGAGTAGTCGCTGCAAATTGTCCGCGAGTAGCTTGCGACCACCTTCACTGATGCGAGTATCGCCGACGCTTTTCGCCGTCGTCATACATACTCCATCCTTAACCTCGATCGGCTTTTTGCTGCGCCAGGTGTCGAGACGCGCCTTCTTTTCACTCGCGCTCGAAAAACCGAAAGTCGATCCCATGTCGCCAACGTAGAACACGGCCTCGCCAGGTTCGCACGTGCGCGTGTTGCCATTCTTCTTCGAATTCAAACACGCAAACTTATGGTTATCAGTTTTGGTGTCGCCGTGATCTATAAACGCGAGCCAAAGCTTGAATGCGTCGATCTCGGCGCGCGGCGCGCCATTCTGAAGCAGGTTCGTCAACGTCTCCGCCAGCGATCCTGAATCTTTGTTGTTGCAGTTGACGTCGATTCCACGCGCGAGCGGAAGCTCAACGCCCGCGGCCGGCTGAAATGGTGAAAAGCTTGCGCCTTGAAAACTCTTCGTCAGACTCTTCTCGCAGTCCGGACAATTCACGTCTGCAACCCACTCATCATCAGCAAAGAAACCAAGCGCTTTTGAAAATCGAGACGACAAAAACTCACCGTAGATCTCGCCGTTGCGTTTGTCGATCGACTGTCCTTTAAAGTGTGGCTTGATCTTGTACCGGATCAAATTGCCGTCTTCGTCAGTGTTACCCGGAACCGAGCAGTGAAACTTCGGCGTCGTGCCGGCGCCCGGCGACTCGTCTTTATTCGCAGCGCAGTTGACCGGCTTTGCAATTCCCTTCTCATCGACCGGCGGCGCGCCCCGGCGCGGTCCGTTGGCCGGGTTGTAACCGAGAACCGGATCGTAGCCCGGGTCTGGTGCGCGATAAACTTTCGCCGTCTGCTCTGCCCGCGCACGTTCCTGCGACGTAAAGCAGGCCTGTTGGGCGGCGACGCGCGGCGCCACCAAGCCGGTAACGAAGACAACTAGCAGGATGGCGATCCAGTTTCGAGACGGATTCTTATGCATGGTTTAACCTTGAGAACCGGGTTGCATATCGGTCTAAAAAGATAGCATTGATAGCTACTTTTTGACGAAGATGCAGGCGGATTAGGCTCGGAGTTTTACCAGAGTTGGTTGTGTGAATTGAGTTCACCTGTTCGGTTATCGGAGTGAGCTCCTGTATTTTGATTTAACATCTCTGGCGGAGGTAGCAACTGCTGCGTTGTATCCTCGGCGGAATACGCCTCGACCAGACGAGTTCCGTCGAACCGGCAAAATTGCAGCGACTCGTAATTGTAAACCACATCACACCTGGGACATGCCTTCATACTGATAACCCACTTGTATACGCGAAAAAGAGGCGCGGATAGGGTACTTTAGTTACACTGACACAAAATAAGGAGACATTTATGGAGACTGATTTTAAAAACATTTCGGGGATGTTCCGGACGAATACCGAGATCGTCAACAGGGCAATCGCGGATGTCAGTCCGGACGATTGGTTTCGTAAGCCCGGCGATGATTCAAATCATCTGATGTGGCTGCTCGGACACCTTGTTGTGCACCGTGGCCTTGTACTCAAAACGATCGGCGGTCAGTGGGACAGCTCGTGGGCGTCGTTGTTTGCGCGCGGCTCGGAGCGAGTGGACAATGCCGCGTATCCGACAGTCGACGAGATTCGCACAGCGTGGGATCAGATCTCGGAGCAGCTCAAAACAGCTCTCCGCGAGGTGCCTGAAGAAACACTCAATAAAACGGCGCCGGAAGGTCCGCCTTCATTCGATAAGAAAGTGAGCGGCAATGTCGCGTTCCTCGCTTTCCACGATGCTTATCACACTGGCCAGGTGAGTTTTCTTCGTAAGTGGCTGGGCTACGGCCAAACTATCGGCTAAAAATTTTCGCGGTGGCTGTCGATTTCCCGCACTCTCGCGCGTCGTAAGGTTGAAAGCAGGATTTCAAAGAGTAGAAAGGATTAATCAAATGAAATACATGTTGCTGATTTACCACGACCAACAGAGTTGGGACGCAGTGCCCGAGTCCGAGCGCCAGCAGATTTACGGCGAGTTTCGACAGTTAAGAGAAGAGTTGGTAGCACGCGGTCAGTTTGTGACTGGCTCGCAGTTGCAGCCAACCTCAACTGCGACTAGCGTGCGCGTACGTGACGGAAAAGAACTCGTCACTGACGGCCCGTTTGCCGAAACGCATGAACAACTCGGCGGCTACTTCCTGATCGAAGCAGAGAACCTCGACGAAGCGACGAGCATCGCCGCCCGCATCCCTTCTGCACGAACTGGAACGATCGAGGTCCGACCACTCGTCGAGACCGCCGTCCCGGCATCAGCATAAAAAATGCGCGGATCTTCGCGGATTAACGCGGATCAATCTGCGTTAATCTGCGAAAATCCGCGGCTAAAAGTGTATAGTTTTGCCTGCATGTCGCAGGCCCGCGAGACGCTCGAGCAGGTTTTTCGCGAAGAGTACGGACGAATTATCGCCACGCTGATCCGTATCTCCGGCTCGTTCGATCTCGCCGAAGAGGCTTTGCAGGAAGCTTTCATCTCCGCCGCCATTAAATGGGAACTTGAAGGAACTCCAAACAACCCGGGCGCGTGGCTAACAACCGTCGCCCATCGACGACTACTCGACGCGCTCCGCCGCGACCGCACACGCACTGACAAACAAACAGAGCTCGCTTTCGAAACAACGCGATTACAACCGCACGTCGAGCCCGAGTTACTGGAAGTGGAATATCCCGACGATCGTCTGCGTTTGATCTTCACGTGTTGTCACCCGTCGCTGAGTCGTGAAGCTCAAGTCGCGCTCACGCTACGCACACTCGGCGGTCTCACCACAACGGAAATCGCACACGCCTTTCTGCTGCCTGAATCAACACTGGCCCAACGTCTCGTACGCGCGAAGCAGAAAATTCGTCTCGCACGTATTCCCTACGAGATTCCATCAGTCGATCGCATCTCGGATCGACTCGCGGCTGTTCAGGCTGTGATCTACCTGATCTTCAACGAAGGCTACGCAGCGAGCGCAGGTCAAAGTCTGATCAGAAACGACCTGTGCGCGGAAGCGATTCGTTTGGGCCGTGTGCTTTGCGAGCTGTTGCCGGACGAGCCCGAGAACCTCGGCTTACTGGCGTTGATGTTATTGCAGGACTCACGACGCGAAGCTCGCGTGAACGATGACGGCGAGCTGGTGACGCTCGAGGAACAGGATCGTTCGCGTTGGGACGAGCGCGAGATTTCAGAGGGAGTGAGTCTGGTGCAAACCGCGCTGCGGATGCGGCGAGTCGGAATATATCAACTCCAGGCTGCAATCGCTGCTGTACACGCCGAAGCGCAAACCGCGGATCAAACAGATTGGCGTCAGATTGTCGCGCTCTACGAAGAGCTGATGCGGATCACATCGTCACCGATCGTGGCGTTGAATCACGCGGCGGCGGTCGCGATGGGCGAAGATCTCGAACGCGGTTTGAGTCTTATCGAAGCCGCCGGTTCTAACGGCGCGCTACAAAACTACTACCTGTTCCATGCGTCGCGCGCCGATCTATTACGACGTCTTCATCGCTTCGACGAAGCCGCGATGGCCTACGAAACCGCGCTCTCCCTCACCACCAACCGCGTCGAGCAAAACTACATTCGCGGCAGATTGCGTAGTATTTCCGCGAGCATTTGATTGAAGCGAGCCGGATCTTCCAGCATCGGATAGTGACCGGTGCCCTTGATAATCACTACATCGAACTGCGGCGCGTACTTGCGATTCACTTCAACGTCCGTGGGAACGCGATCGGCATTGATCGCGCGAACCGGTACCTTGACTCCCCGCAGTCCCGCAGCAGCGTCGTAACTGAATACTGCTCTGAGAATCGGAAGCACCACCTCCGGCTGACGTGAAATCGTTTCGTTGATCACGCGTTCTTTAACTGCCGCCGGTGTCGTCGGTGAAAAGAAGTACTGGTTGAGTAAAGCCGTCGTGGCGTTCTTGAAGTCGGCTTCCATCTGCTTGAACACGGCATCCAGTTGCTCGGGCGGTACTTTCGCTTCGACGTTCTGCAACGTATCCACCGGAACAATCGCGACAACACGATCGGGCATTCGCTTTGTCGCTTCCAGCGCGATCGAACCGCCCATCGAGCTGCCAACCAGCACCACTCGTTTCAGGCCGAGCTTTGTGATGACGGCTTTCACATCGTCGCCATAACTCTCGACCGACCAACTCTTCCTTCCCTGCCCCGACTCCCCATGACCCGGCAGATCGATCGCAACCACGCGATTTGTTTTGGAAAACGTGGCAACCTGGTTGTCCCAGAAATTGCGGTTGCACGCCCAACAGTGAATAAAGACCAGCGCCGGCTCACCCTTGCCCTGTACCGAGTAATGAATCGGCACACCATCAGCAGCCGCAACCACTTCGGACTTCGGTTGCGCCTGAGCCGCCGAAAAAGCAAACACGATCAGTAATAGAATTCTCAGAAACACATTTCCACCTCACTCTGACTGTAGGGGCGGCCCTCCGTGGCCGCCCCTACAGTTGTTTCCCAATCGCCCAAATCTTCATCATTCGTCACTGCGTTAGGCCACTTCGTCACATCTTTACCATAAAAAACGTCGCGACGGTGTTTCTACGCTAATAGGAGCCAAAAACATGTTTGATGCAACACGACGAAATTTCCTCCGCCACACGACACTAGGACTCGCTGCTACCGGCGTGTCGGGTCTCGTTCTCTGTTCCCACGCACAGCCGACCCAGGAAGTAAATCGCGACGGTGCAAACGGCGTCGTGGTGCAAATGGGACAGACGCAACAGGAAATCACGCCGAAAACTGAGCTGAAGAAAGTCACGCCACAACCGTATGGACCATTCTATCGAACGGGCGCACCTTTCCGCGGCAAGCTGAGTGTGCCCGGCGAACCCGGCACGACATTCGTACTCTCCGGCCGCGTCTGGGCCTACGACACAAAGCGACCGCTGGCCGGAGTCGTGCTCGACTTCTGGCATGTCGACATGCAGGAGAAGTATTCAAACGGCACCACAGACTTTCGCAATCGCGGGCGCGTGATCTCGTCTGAGACTGGTCTGTATGAGCTCGAGAGTATTCGTCCGATTCCCTATCGACCAAATCCCGGCGGCTCGCCCGAGTTTTGGCGTTGCGCGCATTATCACCTCGTCGCTGCCTGTCCAAACTATCAAACGCTTGTGACTGAGATTCACTTCCAGGGCGATCCGCACAAGAACGATCCGATGTATCGCCTTGAGAATGCGATCGCAGTCGAAGAGCGCAACGTGAATGGGCAGAAGTTTCAGACAGGCGTTTTCGATATCGTTCTTGAACGCACCGGGAAGTGAGCCACAACAACTCTGCGCGATCATTGCAACAATGATTTAATTTGACAAACTCACAAACGGATATATTCTTCCGCCACGCTTCAAACGACCAGTGAGCCTCAAAACTCAATCCGCGTCTGGTCTCGCTTGAGACGACAAACAGCAGGCGCAGTCTCGCCAGCAGACATTCTTTCACCCCGCCCGACCAGTCTGTCAGACGCACACACGCTCTGCTTACGATCCGTTCTCCAGGTTGGCCCTTTAGTAAGCCTGGCTGTGCCCTCTTTCTCTGTCCGATGGAAAGCCCAAACTTTCCGTCTACCGGTGGACCGTGTCCACTATCGAGGAGAACAAATGAGCGCTTTGAGGTTTATCGCATTAGCTGTGATCATGGCAGCTCTACTCATTTTGCCTGCCACCAATCGCACCATTCCCAGCGTTACCGCTGCTTTTCAAACAAAACAAGAAGCCGATCAGGCAAACGTCGCGAAGACTACCGACTCTACCTGGACCCCGGGCTCCGTCGATCTCGAAGGAGTCGCCGAGGACGACACCACCACCTATACCTTCAGTACGACCGAAACTCCGGAAGCCGCCAGGTCGACACAAACCGGAACAGCCGAGCTGATATGTGCGCAGCCGCCGTTTAGCGAAGCTCCTGCAAACGGCTTTGACGACGAGACCAATGGTCTAATCCCGCAAGGCAAACCGCTGGAAGACTGTGCTGAACCCGTACCCGGAACTTTCGAAGACGACAAAGCGATCTTTGAGGAAGTCGACGAAGTTGCAGACGGACTCGGACCAGTTTACAACGCACAGTCGTGCCGCGAGTGTCACCAGAATCCAGTGACCGGAGCAATTAGTCAGATTACAGAGCTGCGCGCCGGACATACCACTAACAACACATTCTTCGACGCGCCCGGCGGCTCGTTAATCAACAATCGCGGCATCCCGACGCCGAATTACAGCGACAATCACAAGAGTGCAAAAGTACAGGAGCGTGTGCCGCCGCTGTTTACCGCAGCGATCATTCCGGGCGGCACTGCCATCACTGCCGAAGAGCCGACCAGAACATTTCGCACGTCGCTCAACACACTCGGCGATGGGTTTGTCGAAGCCATTGCTGACGGCACGCTGATCGCGATCGCAAACAAGCAAAAGGGACAGACCAATCAAGAGGTGCATGGACTCGTCATCAACGTGCCCGTGCTCGAGGCGGGTGGACGATTGCGCGTCGGTCGGTTTGGTTGGAAGAACCAGCACGCCAGTTTGCTTTCGTTCTCAGGCGATGCGTATCTGAACGAGATCGGCATCACGAATTTCCTCGTGCGCGACGAAAACACGTCGCTGGGAAGGTTTGTTGGCTTCGGAACGATTTTCGATATTGTTCCCGACAACACGCCGTGTGAAGACGATCCGTCAGTCTTGTGTGGTGAAGACGTCGAACAGGACGTCGAGGTGTTTGCGGAGTTCATGCGAGCAACGCAGGCGCCACCGCAGGATCGAGATATTCAGAAGATGTTTGCGACTGACATCAAGGCAGGGGCAGCGCTGTTTGAGTCGATGAATGGTCAATACAGTTGCAGCGTCTGTCACGTGCCCTCGATCACAACGGCTAACGCGTGCCAGCCGATCAATGGCGGAGCGTTTCGAGTGCCTTTAGCGCTGGCCCGGAAAACCATTCACCCGTTCGGCGACTTCCTGATGCACGATATCGGCACCGGAGATTTCATCGTTCAGAATGGCGGGCCAATTACGAGAACACGCGTTCGCACCGCGCCGCTCTGGGGCGTGCGCACGCGCACAAACCTCATGCACGACGGGGAAACGTTCACGTTCAACGATGCGATACTTCGTCACGCTGGTGAGGCTTCAGCGGTGCGTGCCCGTTACCAGGCATTGCCGCTCGCGGACAAGCAGAATTTGATCAAGTTCCTGGAGTCGTTGTAGGAGCAACCTGGGCGGGCGGCTACCGAAAGCCGCCCGTTCTTCGTCGACAAAAAACACCGGCAGCAAAGTGCCACCGGTGTCGAAGGAGCCCTGTTTAAGAAAGCTAGACGGAACTACTTAATTCAGCGAAGACGGCGAAAACTACGTACGCCGTCTCCGGTTAATTTTACGCGCAAATGCGCCAACTGCCGCCAGCCCGGTGCCCAGCAGCACCATCGCCGTTGGTTCCGGATTCTGTGAAACATCTCCTGAAGCCGGTGGTCTCACTATCCCGAGTTTCGGACTTCGATTGACAGACGTCATGCTAAATCCGAGATGCTTTCCATTGTTGTTTTCAAAATGTCCCGCGTAGAGATATCCCGTTTCCGCACTCGCCAGATCATCAAACACGGTCAGATTGTGTCGTTCAGCATAGATAAGCTTTTCGAGTAGCATGTCTGGATGCAAACTGTCAGCCCGCACTGACGAGACAAGCGTCAGACAAAAGGCGGCACCAATGATGCCGGTCAAAACTCTTAATCTACTCATAGTTCACCCTTCGAAACTAATGTTTCGTCCTTGGAGGCTAAATTTTGGGGAAAGACCGTTAAACCGCTTTTTTGGGTGATTGTCGTGAAAATTAGAGCCAGAGTGTTCTGAAACTGTCACTTCAATGCCACATGATTGTAACAATCGGCCTAATTATGCCATTTGGGCCGGCTGCCCGGTTTTAAGCGCGGTAGCGTACAAACCTATGGCTTACTTATTGATGACGTGTGTGACGCTCTCGCCAGTCTTCACGACAAAGTCGAACTTTCGTGGGCCAATATTGTAATTACCTTCTACCGGACCAATCGTGGCGGTGAAGCCGTCCGGTCCACGCTGCGCGGTAACAGTCGTGCGACGAAAAGCGCCGGTTTTGTAAGCGGGGCTTAGACCGTCGTCTTCGTACAGTTTTGTTGACGCCGACCCGGCATCATCCGGATAAATATTGAACTTGATCGGATCGGCCGGCTTTTCACCGACGTAATTAAGCGATGGTCCGACTGGAATGATCGCGCCCGCACGCACAAACATCGGCACGACGTCCAGCGGAGCTTCGACACTGATCATCGTGCCACCCGCGTATTTCTTGTTCGTCCAATAGTCGTACCAACTACCCGCAGGCAAATAGACCAGCCGCCGCGTCACATCAGGCTTCGTGATCGGCGCCACGAGTATGTCGTCGCCGGCCATGAACTGGTCGTCGAGATTGTACGTGCTCTCGTCGTCCTGGTAGTTGAGTAACAAGGGTCGAAACGGCGGCACCCCAGTTCGATGCGCTTCTTCCAAAGTCGTATAGAGGTATGGCAGCAGTGCGTAGCGGAGCTTCAGATACTTGCGAATGATGTCTTCGTAATACTTGCCGAAACGCCAGGGCTCCTGATCGTAACCGTCGACGACTTTGTGGTTACGACAAAACGGCGCGAGAAAACTGACTTGATAAGACCGCACCAACAGCTCGCCATTGCCGCGGCCGATGAAGCCTCCAACGTCACTGCCGACGAACGGCTCGCCTGAGAGGCCCAGGGAAGTGAACATCGGAATATTCAACGCGAGCGCTTCCCACGTACTGTTTGTATCCCCGGTCCACATGGTCGCGTAACGCTGAATGCCCGCGTACGCTGCCCGCGTAATGACGTACGGGCGCCGGTCAGGCCGCAGTCGCTCGAGTCCTTCGTAAGTCGCGCGCGACATCAGGAGCGCGAACGTGTTGCGATTCTTCGCGTGCGTTGATTTCTCACCTTCATCGTGGCTGACAACGTCCAACTGGTTCTTGCCGGTCTGATCGACGAAGTCAGACGGCTCGTTCATATCGTTCCAGATGCCTGCGATGCCGTTGTCGGTGTAAACGCGATGGAGGTCGCCCCACCACTGTCGTGCTGCGGGCACCGTGTAGTCGACAAAAACACTCTCGCCGGGCCAAACGCGCGGCACAAACAGATCACCGTTCTGGCGACGCTGGAAGTAATTCCTTTCGAGGCCCTGATCGTAGGCGTGATAACGCTCGCTCTTGTCAGCCGGCTGTTTGACGCCGGGATCCACGATCGTCACGACCTTCACGCCCTGGCGAGCGAGTTTCTCAGTCAGAGCTTTCGGATCGGGAAATCGATCCTTGTCGAAAGTGAAAACGCGATAACCATACATGTAGTCGATATCGAGATGGACCACGTCGAGTGGCAGGTCGCGTTTGCGATACTCGTTCACCACTTCTTCAACCATCGTGTCGGGGTAATAACTCCAGCGACTCTGTTGATTGCCCAGTGCCCAGAGCGGAGGCATCGGCATGTGGCCCGTCAGATCCGCATAGCGGCCGAGGATCTTTTTAATTGATGGGCCATAGAAGAAGTAGTAATTCATCTCGCCGCCCTCAGCGCCAAACCACGCGCGCTGCTGCGACGACTTTCCGAAATCAAAATAGCTGCGATAGCTGTTGTCGAAGAAGATGCCGTAGGCGATGCCGCGTTGCAGACCGATGTAGAACGGAATCGTCTGGTAGATCGGATCTCTGCCTTCGAAGTAGCCGGGCGTGTCTGAATTCCAGTTGACGAATGAGCTGCGGCGTTTATCGAGGCGTGCGGCCTTTTCGCCGAGGCCGTAGAAGTGTTCGTGGAAGCCGAGTTTTTTCGACGCGGCGACGAATGGGCCGGCTTTGGGATCGAACATCATGCTCGCGAGGCGTCCGCCGGCGTCGTAGGACATAGGGCGCTCGTCGGCATTGAGAAGTTGATGCGTGCGAGCGTCGCGAAAGGAGATTAGTAAAGGAGAACGCTGGATCGCCACTTCCAGTTCGCCGGTCGTGACCGTGATCGTGGTTGGTGATTCGTTGAGGGACCAACGTGGGGTGGTCCAGTCATTCCTGGCGATGGCCCAGGAGTGATCTTTTGCGGGTATCGGTTTAGTGAATGATGCGCGTACGCGGATTAGATCGGGAGCGAGGATTGTTAGTTGAACCTGGGACTTGTCATTACAGGTAAGGATTATTGATTTGTCAGTCTTGGTAAGACTCACAACGTCGCCAATCTTCTCCAGAGTTGTGATGTCCTGCGCGAAGGCGGATGTTCCGGCGGCTAAAATCCATGTGAGTAAGAGAAGATGTTTCATTAGCTTTTTACAGGATTACAAGATTCTCAGGATTTACAGGATTTAATCTTGTCATCCTGAAACATCTTGTAAATCCTGTCTAACTATTCTCTTAACGCGAGGCGCGCGGCCCCCAACAAGCCCGCATCATCCCCACACTTCGCCCGCACGATCTTCACGCGCGCGGCCAGTAACGGAAACGCACGCTCCTCGACCTGCTGGTGCATGTGCTTCGCAAACAGATCCCAACCATTCACCACTCCGCCACCAATCACAATCATTTCGGGATTCAGGATATTGATCAGGTTCGCCAGTCCGATCCCAAGATAAACACCCATGCGTCTAAAGATCTCCAACGCCAGCTCATCACCCTGCTTTCCGGCGTCGAAGATCATCTCCGCAGTAAGATCCACTCTTCCCTGCAAGATCGAATCCGGATAGCGTGGACTCGCCTCACGCGTCATCCGCACGATCGCCGTCGCTGACGCAAACACCTCCAAACAACCACGACTCCCACACGGACACGCAACACCACCAAAAGGATCGACACACATGTGCCCGATCTCAGCCGCGGCACCATCCACACCACGCCACAACTTCCCGTCGAGAATGATCCCGCCGCCCACGCCCGTGCCAAGCGTCACGCAAATGATCGTCTTGCAACCAACCGCCGCGCCCTGCCACATCTCACCGACCGCCGCCGCATTCGCATCGTTCTCCAGTATCGCCGGAACGCCGAGTCTGCTTGTTAGAGCATCACCAAGACGAAAACCATCGAGACAAGGAAGGTTCGGCGCCTTCACCACCGCACCTTCTTCAACCTTGACCGTTCCCGGAACCACGAGCGACACCGCGGAGATCTCATCACAACCACATTCATGAACGGCCCTGACAATCGCCTCGACAATCGCGTTCGCATCCTTGACCTGCGGCGTGTTCTGCTTGAACCGCGAACGTATGTTTCCTCTCCGATCCACGGTCGCCGCACGCAGGTACGTCCCGCCGAGATCAGCAGCGAAAATCAGTTTTTCATCTGTATTATCCGCGGCTACCATACCGTTCCCACACGACTCCCGGCGTTTCTACATTCCGGCCACGCTCGATACTCATCGCCAGTCGAATAAACTGCGCCATGGACCACGCGAGCGGCGTCGCCGATCCCGTTCCCTTACCGATCTGACCTCGATCCCAAACCTGCTCCGGAATCATCAACCCATCATTCGCAAAGCCCGCGAGGGCATCCAATCGCTTGCGCGCCGATGCGATATCACCCACTGCGAGCTCATATTCACCACGTTCGCCAGTCAACAACGCCCATAGCCGTCCGACACCATTGCGCCCGTCGTAGTTGCCGCCGTCCGGCGTCTCGCCATACGCGTCGTGATTGTAGCGATACCACGCCTCGCCCACGGGCGTCTTAACTTTTATTAATTGATCGATAAGCCTCAGCGACTCGACGATCAACGGATCGCGTGGTTTTTTGATACCGAGCCGCACCAGCTCCAGAAATCCAGCATCGACAATTTTGCGCTCATCGACGACGCGCGTGCTGCTGTTGATCTCCATCTTTGCGCCGTCGTTGGGATTGTCGTTGGCAGTAATTCGCAAATAGTAGCCACTAGCGCCATCAGGCCTGGTAACGGTCCATTTCTCGACGTTCTGCGCCCACCTGTCTGCTGTGTCGAGATATTTTTTGACTGACACATTATCAAGATGGGCTTTTGCGATCTCAGCCGCACACACGAGCCCGGCGATCTGCGCCGCCAGACTCGATGGCGAATAGCCAGACTTCTCTTCCCAGCGATCCTGATCAGTCCGCGGTCCATTCTGCACAATAAAGTCTGCTGCCGGCTTGATGTGTTTGAGCCACGTTGATCGATCATTGCTGCCGAGCTGATAAGCCAGCACGAGCGGCAACGCAATCTGGTCCATCTGCACACCATTGCCGATCGGACGTCCATCGACCCAGGAGTTCTGCGGGAAGCTGCCATCGAGCTTCTGCTGCACCCGGAAGAGATAATCGAGCAGGCGGTGGGCCGTCGCGCGATCGCCCATCGCGTCGAACGCCGTCGCTACGTGATAGAGATCGCGCGCCCACACGGCATGGTAGCCACTGACGGGCGGTTGATCCGGCTTTTGACCGCCACCCCACGGCGTAGAAGGCGAAGCGATCACAGCGCCGCGATAAGTCTTGTCTTCGAGTCCTTTCAGGACCATCGCCGCCATCGTGAATTGCTGTTGATGCTTCTGGACACGTGGCAACTTCGCGACGTATTTTTGCCAGCCGAGCTCATATTCACGCGCGACCGCGCCGAAACCACGCGCGAGCGAAGTACGAGCGGTTGCCCTCGCTTTCGCTATCGTCTCACCAAACCCGAGTGCTAACGTGCACTGCCTCCGTTGCAGAGTTGGGAGACCGCAATTCGAGACCAGTACGGACTTATCACCCACAGGAACGTATTTGATATACAACTGCGCGTTGCGCGCCGTGTTGAAGTCAACACGGATTAGCACGGAGCTTCGCCGCGGATCAGTCACGTAAGTCTTCGTGATCGTGTAAGCACCACTCTTTGCACGGTTGATTTGCCGGAAGGTAAGCGATGCCGGATTCGGCAGTTCGAGTCTATGCACCGTGTCGTCGGCTTCGTTTTCAGTCTGTCCGCCAGTAATGATCAGAAACTGAAGACTCCGTACCTTTGGCATATCAACGGTCGGATAAAACACCTCCGTCATCACACCATCTGCAAGCGTGAACCAGACCTTCGAGTCGAGCGTGTTCGATGTGCCAAACCCATTCTTCGCCGCCGTGGCCCAATGTGCATCAGGCCCCTGCGCCATAATCGGCGTGAATCCAAACAAAATGAACAAAACGATCCGTGTCATCAGCGCTTAAAAATCCTGTACCCCCACGCATCGAGCGAGATTTTCCGCCCGGCCACCGATCCTGAAAACGGCCGGCTCGAAAAGTTAATTGCCACCAACACCGCTTCATTCCCTGCCCGCCGAACAAACGTCACGACTCGCGCCTCATCCGAATTTCGCACCCACTCGAGCGTCCCCCGCCGCAACGCTACACTATCGCGCCGCTGCTTCATGATCTGTTTGTAGAACACTGGAAACTCCTTGCGACGCCCGGCAATGGCCCAGAAGATCGGCAACTTCTCAAACAACGCGGGCGCGCCCGACTCGGTCGTATCACCGACTTCCATCCCGTTGTAAATCATCGGCACGCCATCGAGGGTGAACACAAACGCCGACGCTGCGAGGGCCGCCGGCTCACCAAATCGCGCGATCGCACGTCGCTCATCGTGATTATCCGAGAAGCGCATGTGCAACGCGCCCCTGGGCCACTCTTTGACTTCCTTTTCCCACGCGTCACGCAGATCGGAAGCACGCGCGCGTCCCTGTAACACGTTCGTCAACGCACTATGAAGCGGCCAGGAATAATCGAGGTCAAATGCCGTTACCTGAAGCTCGGCTTTGTGCGCTTCCGCCAGCATCACGATGTCAGGCTTGATCTGCTCGAGCTCGCGACGCGCGTTTTCCCAGAAGTCTGTCGGCACCTCGGCAGCGACGTCGCAACGAAATCCATCGAGATCAAACTCGCGGATCCAGTGCTTGAGCATGTCGGTCATATAACGCCGCAACTCCCGGTTGCCGTAGTTCAACGCGGCGATGTCGTACCAGTCGTGCGGATAAGTGATCTTGCCTTCGGCGTCGCGCTTGTAAAACTCAGGATGTTTCATCAACACGCTGTCCCATGAAGTGTGGTTCGCGACGAT
>DASTTS010000280.1:0-8388 GCA_035760085.1 Pyrinomonadaceae bacterium | reverse complement strand
CGCTGGACGAGTGGGCCAGAGGACAGGATTCAAGCCCCTGGTTGCGCTTCTCAACCGCAGACGCGCGTGGCTCTGATCCGGGCGAGAACACCGAGGCTGTCGGTGATGCCGACGCCATCGCCTCCACTAGTCTCGGTATCAAAAACCTGAAACGCGTGGCTGACATGCTGCTGCCGGCTACTACACATACGGGTGAGAACTACGACGATCTCGAAGAGCTCTACGGGCGCATGTTGGGCCAGTGGGCGCTCGAGCTGAATCACGTGACTGGCATCGTTGGTGGCTTCAACTCGCAACAGAAACACGGCGGGCAGGATGGCGTGCGGTTCGTCATCGTTCCGAAAGAACGGCAGGCCGCAGCGGTACGCTTTCTCAACGAGAACGCGTTCGCGACGCCGGCGTGGGCAGTCAAGGCTGACATACTGCGACGTATCGAGCCGGCTGGCGCGCTTGCACGCGTGAATGTTGCGCAGGAGCGGATCCTGAATTCGCTTTTGAGCAACGCGCGTTTCGATCGTTTGATCGAGCAGGAAGCATTAGATGGCGCGGCCGCGTACAAGCCCGCCGAGTTCATGTCAGACGTGCGCAGAGGGATCTGGAGTGAGCTCGAAGGTGGGCCAGTTCGTGTCGATGTCTACCGGCGCAATCTTCAGAACTCGTACATCGACTTGCTTTCAAACAAGCTGAACGTGCGACCTTCGGTTACCGACGACTATCGTGCGTTGATCAAAGCGGAGCTGCGCGATCTGAGTACTGCGATCGCGGCGGCGATGCCACGTGCGACTGATCGACAGACGCGCGCACATCTCGCGGATGCTCGCGATCAAATTGCGAAGGCGCTCGATCCGAAGTTTGCCGCGCCTGCGCCAGCCGCGCCGCAGAATCCGTTTGGATTTGACGATGAGTTCAATTTCAACACGGGCTCGATGGCGTTGGAGGACTTCGACTTTCGTGATTGCTGGCCGGATTACGCGATCCGTATTAGACCACGTAACGAATAGGATGTAACACGATCAATAACAACTGTAGGGGCGGCCCTCCGTGGCCGCCCCTGCGTGGGATCTCAAGCACGGGTGGCCACGGAGGGCCACCCCTACAGTTGTTTTCGATCGAGCAAATTCGTTGTGTGGTCCGTGACGCTGTTGACTGGTATCGGGTTTGTGAGTGGCCTGTCACTTAATTCTCGTGGTGTTGAGACAACCTGATCGATCTGCTTTGGTTCTTCTGGCTGTGGGCGGATCAGGAGTCCGGCGATGATGTGGCCCACGCCGGTCGTTACTGGTAACAGGCCAAGCAGCCAGATGATCTTCACTACCGGATCGACATCAAACGGGATCTGGTCGACGATGTGTGGCGGCAGTTTTAGCACGAGCACGGCCGAAAGGTAGTAGAGAAAGACAGTCATACCCACGCCCGAGAACAACGACACCACACCCTTCGAAATGTGATTCTCGCGTTTCTCCGCCGGTGTTTTTCTTTTCGGGAATTCGATCCAGGCCTTGCGCTGCTTCTGCTGTTCTGACTCGGGCGAGATAAGCGCGATCTCCTGGTTCATGCGATCGAGCGCGCCGGAGACTTCGTCTGAGACGTGATCGACTTTGAAGTTGCCGATCATCTCTTTGATCTTCGGCAGCGGACCGCGATCGCTGCGCGCGACAGCCTCGCTCAGCGCGACCGCTTTGCCAATCACTTTCAGGTTCGCTCCGCAGGTACGACAGTACTGCGTCGCTTGCGCTTCTGTGCCGCATTGAGGACAGTACATGATTTCCAGAACGTGTTATGAGTCAAATAGGTTCCAATAGGTCGTATCGGACCTATTATTCATAGCTCAACGCTTCGACAGCGTCTTGCCGCGCGGCGCGCAAAGCCGGATAAAGCGCGCCGATACTGCCGCCTAACAATCCGACCGCGAGCGCAATCAACACCCAGCGCGGCTCGATGTCGATCGTTAAACTGGTTGTGCGCATCACAGCAACCTTCGCCAGCATCGTCAGCAGCACACCCACCACAACTCCAAGCACACTGACGATGATCGCTTCCTGCTCGATCACCCACGCGATTGCAGTCTTCGACATGCCCAGTGATTTCAGTATACCGATCTGTCTCGTCCGCTCAGTCACGGTCGTGTACATCGCGAGCAGGATCACGAGCACGCTGATCGCCGCCGCGACCCCGACGACGACCTTGATGAATACATTCAGTGCCGGAACACCGGTCGCGTAAATCTCGGGAAGATCGCGCGTGAAGATCAACTGGTCTTCAGGGAAACGCTCGAGTATGCTCGCGGCGACGGCGTCCTGTTGCGCCGGATCTACACAAGCGACCAGAATCGCGGATGCTTTGTTGTTAGAACCCTCCTGATCCTGCATCGTCTTCAGCGGAATCTTGATACGACCACCGCCCGGCGGCTCGTAAACACCGACAATCGTGAAAGGTCGCTCGAAGAGTTTCACAGTGTCGCCGACCTTGGCCTTGCGAGTTCGCTGCCACTCCGGATCGATTATCGCCTCGTCACCCGACTCCAGTTTTCGTCCTTCACGCATCGTGATGTGCGCGATGTTTGCGTACTCGTCGTATTCAATCCCATCGATCAACCGCTGCCCGAAACCCGTGTCGCTCTTATCGAACGTTTGACCGATCGGTGTTGCCGCACGAACGCCCGGAATAGTGGCGAGCTCCGCGGCGTGTGACGCAGGCAGTTTGAATTGAGATCCACCCAATCCGATCGTGCCCGACGAGCGAATCATGAGCTCCGCGCCGATGTTTGATTCGCGTCGACCACGCTCATGCAAAACGCCGTGAGCGAGACCTACAGTGAAGACGATGAGCAACACTCCGACACCCGTGCCGAGAACACTGACGGCGGTACGAGCAGGCCGGTGGGCGATGTTTGAAAGTACGAGACTATCCATAAGACGTTGTAAACGCGGGCTGCGATCCAGGATGCGGCGCCACGCGTTGGGGAGCGTGCGCCAGGTAAGCACGAGGAGGCCGATAGACGTCCAGACAACGATCGCGGCCTTGCGCACGAGCGCGAGCGCGAGACCGGCTGCGGGCGTGAAGCCGAGTCCCTTCTGAAGTATTACTTCAGTGCCGCCTTCGTAGACTCCGATCGTTCCGGGAACAAATGCAAACGCGAAATTGATGACCTTCGTGAGCGACTCGATGATGTAAGCCTGCGCCACCTGCGGCTGAAAACCGAGCATCTTCAAAGCCAGGAAGACTTCAAGAACGCTGGCTGCATGCGCGAGCAGATTGCACGCAATCATCAAAAAGAACGCGCCGGGATGATGCTTGTAGAAATCGTAAACTTTCTGTTCGAGGTGATAGATGTGATGACGTCGCTTCAGTATGACTTTCGGACTGAGCCGCAGCTCGCCCAATCGATCGATAACCCACGTCAGCAGCATCACGCGACGTTTGGCGGCGATCGCCGCGACGAGTATTCCCGATGCCGCAATCGCAGCGATGCCCAAGAGGACCAAATACACGCCCGGCGGCAACGGATATCTCAACAGCATCACAACCGCGCCGCTCAACACGAAGAAGACGACCGACAAGTTGTAGATGAGATTATCGACAACAAGCGCGGGCACGCCGTAAGTCAGCGGTACACGTTTCCTCAGCAACGCAACTTTTGTCGCTTCGCCAAGCAGTGGACCAGTGAACGTGAGAAAACTGATCGCTTCGCCCCCGAGTCGCGCCGCAAAAGCGTGACGAAACGATATGCGCCTGTGTTCCGCCGGTACCGCCGCGCGCATCGAGACCGTGCGCAGGACGTGACGCAGTCCACTTAGACCAAGGACTACGAAGAACCCGAAGCCGATGCGTAGTAGTGCGTCGAAGAGCGGTTGCACACCGACGCGATTGATCACGTAGATGAGCAGGCCGAGGCCCAGCACGAAGGCAAGGGTTTGCAGCCAAATGAGAGAGCGGCGGGTGTTGTTGGTAGTGGTTTCCGGTTCTTCGGAGAGTTCTTCTGTAGTACCGGCGGCCCAGTTGTCTGCGAAGTCTTCTCTCGAATCGATCAAGGCGCTGAACTCACTCCATTAGCTGTTGCCTTCTGCCGATCTGGCAGAGCCGGGAACAACTCCTTCACAACGTGTCCGGGAAACTTTCTGAATCCCCTCTCCCAGAGTTCTGGCACGGGGTTGTTATCATCGCGTAAATTTCCAGTTAAAGCCAGCAGCGTCGGCACATAGCTGAGACTATCGTATGGCGTCACGATGTCGAGTGCCTGCGGAATGTTGGTCTTCGATCCACCGGCAACCATAAAAGTTGAATGCGTCGACACGCGGAAGAACGAGCCGTGATTGCCGCCCGGATTGAAACCACGCACGTCAAAATTCCAGTGATCCTGAGCCACGATCAGCAGGTCAGGCTCGACGAGCTCGCGTTTGCGTCGCGCATACTCTTTCATCAAACGCTCATCCTGGCTCAGACGCGAATCGTTCGTCGAAAGGCTTTCGATATAGTGACGCGCGAGTTCTTCGTGCAGACCAACAAGACCGTTTGAGTAATGCGTTTTATGGAGCGCTGCAAGCCACTCGGAGTCGGAGTGCCATTCACTGAGCCACGCAGTGCGATCAGCAACCGGAATATTTAGATTGGGATCTTCGAAGATTTGCAGCGGCAAACCAGCCTGCCAACTGATCTGTTTGAACTGTAAACGCCCGCTTGCATCCTGCGTAAGGCCGTTAATGGGCAGATAACGCAGACTCAACTCGCCGTTTGCATTACGACGCGAGAGCAGTAACGCTTGTCGATCTGCGCCCGCACTCATCCAGATCACATCTTCGTCGATGTCACGCTCGTTAATGAGCGGCAGCACGAGCTCGCGCGAGATCCTGGTTGCAATCAAATCGACGGGACGGTTTGTAATACCACGCTGAACGTTATTTCTTACGCTTATTCCGTGTAGTAAAGAGAAATAATTGACGCGCACAAAAGTCTGTTCCGCATTCAGTGATCCGTCAGAATTCACGACGATACCGTTCGGACCGAGACCAACCACGTAATTCTGAAGTTCATAGATCGTGTTGCGGTCGCCCATCGACATCTTCGGGATCACATCCGTGATTTTTACTTTCGACGCCGAGAACGCTTCCGGATGAAGCGAGAGAAGATTTTGCAAGGCGAGGGCGTATTCGCTGTATTCCTTGCGTTCCATCTGCCAGCGATCGAGTTGAACGTAGATCCGTTTTGCCGCGTCGTCGAGACCGGCATCCTGCTGTTCTTTCGTGAACTTCTTCGGCTGCGCTTCCCAGAGTTTGCGCTGTTCGACGATCGCGCGATCGAGTGCACCCAGCTCGGTATTTAATTGCTTGAGATCTTTTTGCCAATCATCATGTCGTCGTTCGATGATGGTGAAAAACTCGTGTGTGGCGGCCCTGCGAGCATCGTTATTGAGCCCACCGCGCTGTAGTTGCTGCAAAAGAATGTGCAAGGTGTTGAGATCACTGTCACGCAGGTGCAGCGACGCGCGCTCGTTGCCATCGAAGTCGAGCATCGCGGTCGGGTAAGTTGTGCTCTCGCCTTTCAGATAATAGGTGTCGGGCGTCGTTGATGTGATTAGAGGCACAAACGGATTCACGCCTTTGATCGAGTAGTCGAGCATCAGGCGACGTTTGGTAACGACGTGGTGTCCACCGCCGGCTTTACTGCCGAGCAGTTTCACGAGGTTGTAACCCTGGCTGTAGACTTTCTCGTCAGTGTTAACGCCGTGATCCGAAATCAACACCATCGCGGTTTGGTCAGCCAGCGGACTCTTCTGAATCGCCGTCCACACCTGCCCGATGACGGCATCCATGCGCTTGAGTACGAACAGATGCGACTGCACGTCGTTGTTGTGGTGTGCGATGTGATCGAAGTCTTCCATCATCAGATCGAGATAACGAAACTTCGGATCGTTGAGGTTTGTGGTTAACTCGCGAATGAGTTGTTCAGTTATCGCGCTTCGCATCTCGAAACCCATCGTCCACTCGTCAAACAACTCTTTGGGTGATTTCATGAACTTGTTTTGCAAACTCGCCTGTAGAGTCGAGTAGCGCGGGTTTCGCAGAAAGATCGAGTAGGTGATGTAACGTTCGTTATGCGGGTAAGCGTCGGAGATCATCGGCAGACCGAGCGAGTCGAGCACTTCAACGGCGCGCATGTCGATGCGTTGACCCATGGCTCCCGCGAAATAGAGCGGAAAGAAGTTCAGGTAGTCGTACGAATGCAGGGTGAAGCGATCGAATTCAACGTTGCCTTTGATCTGTAAGTGCTGGCCTGTTTCGAGCAGGGACCACGAGGGCGCGGAGAGGCTCATGCCGCGTACGTAGAAGTTAGAGAGTCGCGCGCCACGCTGGTAGAAGATGTAATCGATCCAGGGAAGTACGCTTTTGCCGGATTGCGGATCGCGCTGTTTGACGAAGCGGTCGACGACGTCGTACGGCAGTCCGTCGCATTTGATGACGACCAGACGTTTTGTTTGGGCGAGCGCCGGGATCGAGAAGAAAAGAAGTATTCCCGCCAAGGCCCAAAGGCGCAAAGAAAATCTTATACGGTACATCGTCAGGGCTGACCCACTATTGCTGGCGCACCGCTGACGGTTGCGGCAACGGGCGAGACTTTCGGGCCGATGCGCAGGTACTCGCTCGCAAGATCCCGGAGCGCTTTGTCAACGTCGTTATTCTGCGAGATGCGCAGCAGCTCGTTCTTCGCTTTCGTACTGTGAATGCGCGACAGGCTGTCGAGACACGCGCGACGAGTCTCATCGTCTTTGGTGCGCGCAAAAATCTTAGCCGTAACTGCCGCTGCGTTTGAACCAGCCTCAGCACCGTGCGCGGCGATGAAATTCAACGAGCGTCGCACGTCGTCGAGGTTCCACGTGATATCAACTTCAGCCGTCGACTTTGCAACCTGCTGAAGGAAGTTCGTGTGATACTGGAGACGACGCGCGATATCGAGCCGGTCTTCCATCTCGTCCGTTAGCTCTTCGCGATGAACGTAGCGACCAAAACTCAGTACGTTCAGCACACGAAAAGCGAGCTGTGCTTTGCCGCCGTGCTCTAACGGAAGCATTTCGGCGCGGCGATCGCGCTCGAGTCGTGCGGCCAACCCATTCGGATCTTTCGCGTAAGCAAGCAGCGCAGCGTATTGCTCAGTCGCGATCTTCGTTTCGGCGTTTAAATCGTTCTCAAACGGATTGAGCGAGATCTTTTCGAGGCGGCCACCGAGCTCGGAACGGAGCTCAGGCTCCATCGATGTGTTCAGCGCGAGCAGGAGTTTTAACTGCGAGTACGTGTGCAGTCGCGAAGGTTGATTGATGTCCATGCCGCGACGGCCGGTGACAAAGTCGAACACCGTACGGCCGAGGAAAAACGGCAGGTTTCCAAACTTCGACAACGACAGCATGTTGCGCGTCACATCATTCAATACGCGACGCGACATCTCGCGCGTCTTCGGATTGTAGCCGTCGCGAAAATCGACGAGCAGCATCGGGATTTTCGGATTGTCGAGACCGTAAAGACCGAGCGGAATCATCTCGACAGCTTCCGCGCCAGGCGTTTGACTATCAACGGGATGATTCTCGGGATCGAAATAGCGAGTTTCGACGTAGCCTTTCCAGTTCAGCAGTCGTTTGTCTGTCCACGGATTCGCGATGTTCAGAAAGCGTCCGCTGTAACGCGAGCCCTGTTTGCTAATGAGATCGCGTTTCGCAACCCAGAGCAGCGCGTGTGTCGCGCTTCCGTCCGGCATCGTTAGCGGTTCGAAATAAAGTGATTCCGACTCGGCTTTTTGGCGCAACAACTCCCAATTGTGCCCGCGCTCATCACGCGCCTGCGTGGTCTTTTTAACGTAGTAACTTTGCAGATTTGAATCGTCGACGAGGCCGCCGAAGGTTTTGTCACTGAGCATCAGTCGCGCCTGAATTGTAGCCATCTCCGCAGACGTGAAAGCCGATTCACCTTTGACTGCCTGATACAGCGCCAGCACGGAAAGCGCGCGAATGATGTGTGACCGGCGATAGTCGCTCGAATTGCGCCGGTAAGAACCGGTCGACGCCTTGATCGGCGTGCCGTACGGATCGAGCAGAATGCCTTGCAGCGCCGTCCAAAAGATCTTGTCCCACACGTCGCTTTCCGGCGATGCGAGGTCAAGCGCCGGCGGCGGTGTCTTCGTCAACTTTTCCTTGTTGCCCACGCGCGTGTAGAAGAAGGGAATCGCTGCTGCGAGACGCTGCTTTGTTGTCGGGCGCGTATATGTCAGCGGCCAAACATAGCGCAGACGATTGTTCTCGGGATTGTGGTCGCCGAGCGTGTCGCGCAAAATCGACACAAGTGGCACCCAGTTGTCGTTCTCAGTCGACTGCTCTGTGGAGTCCTCTGTGGAATTGAGGCCAGC
>DASTTS010000279.1:0-4529 GCA_035760085.1 Pyrinomonadaceae bacterium | reverse complement strand
GGCCACGGAGGGCCACCCCTACAGTTGTATTCGAAAAACCAAATTCTTTATGGCTTCCACTTGAACGGAAACAGCTTCCCTGCTTCCACTGGATCAAGTGTGCCGCCCGCCAGCGCAGCAGCCCGCGCGAGCACGGAATCCTTTTGCGAACGAATGTCTTCCGCAGTCGGCAACAGTATTTCATCCGGTTGCACGCCCAAACCTTCCAGACTCTTGCCGTCTGACATGATCACATCAGCATCCGTCACGCTCACGCCGTAAAACACCACGGTCTCCAATCCGATCTGGTGCGGATACAACCGGCTTCTCATTACCATACCTGACGTGCGATCACCGATTACCGTGCCTCTCTTCTCCAACTGCACGACGCGCGCAAGAATCTCAGCCGCAGAACCCGATTCACTATCGACAAGCACAAACAATCGACCTTTGAAACCACTATCGCCGCGTGTCTTCGCTACCAGCGCCTTCGACTCTTTACGCCGTTTCAAGTCTCCAATCGTAATATCGCGATCGAAGAGATTGCCGACGAGCCGTTGCAGTGTTTCTTCCGCGCCGCCGCCATTGCGCCGCAGATCGATGATGAGCGTTTGGTATTTCTTGACCTTGTCGATCCTTTCGTCAACGCCATCGCTGGTAAGATCAAACGAAGGCAGGCGCCAAATGCCAACGTCTTTGCTCACCTCAACCGCGCGGTGCTCAACCATGTGAGCTTCATCTTCCAGCTCTCGAAAGTAAGCATTGAGATCGATCGTGTCAGTGAGATCACGAACCAGCCTGATCGTCTGTACTTTGGCTTTCAACTCCAACTGCCGTGGCTGCTCACCCGGACTCTGCACTTCGACTTTCACGACCGGTCGAGGAGCGAGCGCGGTGTAAAGATAGTAATAAAACCAGAGGTTCTCACGATTTGGAGCAATACCATCAACTTTGAGCACCTTGTCGCCAGGCTTCAGCCCCTGGGCTTCCGCATCGCTTTTCGGTTTGACGGCGATGACGTAGCAATCGTCGCCGAAGGTTTGCATCTGCCAGCCATATTCGATCCGTGCATTTCGTTGCGGTGGTAAAAAGATAGTGTGCGAGTCTTTGAACTCCAGCAAAAACTGCGCGATGACTCCGAAGACCTCACCATTCGTCCTGGCCTGCTTGATTCTTTCTTCTGCAACCTTGGTCCGTGCCTCGAGATCGATTCCACGAAACGTCGGGTCGTAGTAGTTCTTCTTAATATCGTCGCGCACGGCCTTCAACATGACGACTCCGCGGTCGCGATCCTGACTTGAGAGTGTTTGTGAAAGGGCCGTCTGAGTAAGTACGAGGATAACAATAAGGAGCCAAAAAGATCGGTGCATGGCACAGTCTCCTTTTTATAGGGAGTAGTACGACAACACGGCCAGATTCTAACAGACGGGCCGGAGGTTCAGTGCTTTTTGTGGCTCGTAGTTGACTGATCACATCGACGCGTATAAAAGAATCGAGCATGAGCGGAGCGTATCAAGCCGCATACGATGCGTGGCGGCGGGACCCCGAAGGTTTCTGGGAGCAGGCGGCTGAATCGATTCACTGGTATCGACGCTGGGATAAAGTTTTAGACAGTTCACGCGCGCCTTTCTCTCGATGGTTCTCAGGCGGCCTGCTCAATACCTGTTACAACCTGCTTGATGTACACGTCGAGAGCGGCCGCGCAGAACAAGTCGCACTCATCTACGACAGCCCTGTAACCGGCACCGTTAAGTCTTACACGTATCGCGAGCTTCTTAATGAAGTCGCGACGTTCGCGGGCGCACTCCAACAACAAGGCGTTGCCAAAGGCGATCGCGTGATCATCTACATGCCGATGATCCCGGAAGCAGTGATCGCGATGTTGGCGTGTGCGCGTATCGGCGCGATTCATTCGGTGGTTTTTGGAGGTTTCGCCGCGGACGAATTAGCCACTCGCATAAACGATGCGCAGCCGAAAGTGATTCTCTCGGCCTCATGCGGGATTGAAGTCAATCGCGTGGTCCCGTACAAGCCGATGCTCGATCAAGCAATCGATACCGCAAAGCAAAAGCCCGGGCGATGCATCATTTTTCAGCGTCCTCAACTCGAAGCGCCACTGATCGCCGGTCGTGATATTGACTGGTCGGACGCACTGGCAAACGCCAAACCCGCTGATTGCGTTCCGGTAGCAGCGACTGATCCGCTTTACATTCTGTACACGTCAGGTACGACCGGCATTCCGAAAGGTGTCGTGCGCGATAATGGCGGTCATCTCGTCGCGCTTAAGTGGTCCATGAAGAATGTTTACGGTATGGAGCTGGGTGAAGTCTTCTGGGCAGCGTCTGATCTTGGTTGGGCCGTCGGTCACTCTTACATCGTCTATGGACCACTGCTGCATGGAAACACGACTATTCTTTACGAGGGCAAGCCTGTTGGCACACCTGATCCGGGCGCATTCTGGCGCGTAATCTCCGAACACCGTGTCCGTGCGCTCTTCTGTGCTCCCACGGCTTTTCGCGCCATCAAACGCGAAGATTACCAGGGCGATTACGTGCGAAACTACGATCTAAAAGAATTTCGCACGTTGTTTCTGGCCGGCGAGCGTTGCGATCCTGACACGCTGGCATGGGCTGAGAGACAACTGCACGTACCTGTTATCGATCACTGGTGGCAAACGGAAACTGGTTGGCCCATCGGCGCGAATTTTGCCGGCCTCGAATTGCTGCCGGTCAAACCTGGCTCGTGTAGCAAAGCGGTTCCAGGTTACGACGTTCGCGTACTAAATGACGAAGGCGCGGAAGTGGCGGATAACGAGATCGGCAATATTGTAATCAAGCTACCGTTGCCGCCCGGTTGTTTGCCGACGCTTTGGAACAAAGATGCCGAATATGTCGAGTCGTATCTCGATGCGTTTCCCGGTTACTACAAGACTGCTGACGCTGGTTTCAAGGACGAAGACGGTTACCTGTGGATCATGAGCCGTACCGACGACATCATCAATGTCGCCGGACATCGTTTATCAACTGGAGCGCTCGAGGAAGTGCTTTGTGGACACGCGGATGTTGCTGAATGCGCTGTCGTTGGAGTTGCAGACGGGTTGAAAGGCGAAGTGCCGCTGGGATTAGTCGTGCTTAAGGTCGGAGTTGGAAGAGCTCAGGAAGACATCATCGCAGAACTGATCCGGCTCGTGCGCGAGAAGGTTGGACCAGTGGCGTCGTTCAAAGTGGCGACCGTAGTGAACCGTCTACCGAAAACTCGTTCGGGTAAGATCGTGCGCGGGACGATCAAGAAGATGGCTGATGGTGTTGATTATCGCATTCCACCGACGATTGAGGACGCAAGCGTGATAGACGAGATTAAGGCGAACCTCAATGCTTTAGGTTACCCGAGGCAATAGTTAGACAGGATTAACAAGATTTCTCAAGATTGACAGGACTCACACCTGTGAATCCTGAAACATCACGCAGCGAGCGCAACCTGGAGGCGCTCGGCAATTGCCTGCTTGGGTTGAGCGCCGATCAAACGATCGATGAGTTTGCCGTTTTTGAAGATGAGCATCGTCGGTATGCTCGCGATGCTGAAACGCGCAGCAGTTTGCGGGTTCTCGTCGACATTCAGTTTAGCAATTCGATAACGCCCCGCTGATTCCGCGGCAAGCTGGTCCAGGACTGGCGCGATCATCCGGCATGGACCACACCACGGCGCCCAACAGTCAACCAGAACCGGCCGTCCCGTCGCTTGTACAACTTCACGTTCGAAAGTCTGATCGGTGATAGTGACGGGCGTTGAATCCTGACCACCAGTAGCGCTCAACTTTTCTCCACAGCGCCCGCATCTTGCTTCACTGTTTGCCAGTCGACCTTCGTCCACGCGATTCTTCGCTCCACAGTTGTTACAAGTAACTAGCTCCATGAGACACCTCTTTCGTTCCGTGTCCAAGTTTGACCAGCACTTAATCGCAAAACTTTGGCAAATCGATGACTTTACTACCGTCAAGTATCAATCGATACTCAGCGCCGTTAAAAACCAACGCGTTCCATTCGACAAACTCCGGGCCATGCAGGTAGAGCGAGATCACCTGCTCATTTGCCGCCGCCGGACGCAGCCCCGCGGGCGAGTTATCTTCATATTGCAACCGCATGAGAGTTTCGATTCGCTGCAAGTGTTCGATGTGATCACCTTCGGAAGCCCCCACTACGATATCGCGACGGATATGAACTTCCGGCGGCTCGCCAAGAACCTGCTGTGGCGCATCCCAGTGAAACAGCAGGGTGGCCTCTCGCAAAGTGAGCGGGTGAAGGTAACGGAATTCCGGAAACGACGAATTTCTCGATCGCAAACTCTCGTAGGTCGAGCGATCCAGATAGGCTATGCCTCGCTTCCTGATGTACGCAGGTGGCCGGTACTCGTCTCGATTGTTGTCTTCAGGCCAAACATAATCTACCGATGGCAATATCAAGACGAGCGAATCCGCTCTACGAACACTTACCCAATCTCCGGGTTTGCAATGGGTGTATCCACATTCCGTGCAAATGAGAAACTGCGTATCC
>DASTTS010000278.1:0-3233 GCA_035760085.1 Pyrinomonadaceae bacterium | reverse complement strand
CGAACCAGTAAGCGTCGCTGCTCGGAACCAACCAGCCCTTGTCGCGTGCTTCGGCGAACGCCGCTTTGTCTTTGATCAGTATGTCGTGTGTCGCACGTGCCGTCTGAAACCATGGACCATCCAGGTCGAACCACGCCAGCGGATTCGACGGGTGCTCCGTTTCCGGAAACAGCTTCTCGCAATCGAGACGATAGCCGCTGTCGTGACCGCCCACCTCCAGGATCATGCCGGGACGTGGCACGCTCCATTCGGTTTCCTGTGTGGCGAAAGAAATGATGTGCATCTACTTTGAACTGTCAACGATGACGTACAACTCCTGTGGGCCATGTACGCCGATGGTCAGAGTTAACTCGATGTCGGCCGTGCGCGATGGGCCAGTGATGAATGTGATGGCCGGGCTGATCTCTTTGTCTTTTTGTAGCAGCGTTAAAGCATCGCTCAATGTTTCAACGATGGTTGACGCGTTGATGATGGCGATGTGTACAGGCGGAACGAGCGAAACGAGTCGATGACGTTCGCAAGCGCTGTCGAGAACGAGCGTGCCGGTTTCAGCAATCGCGGCCTGGGCAGACGATATGCCCACGTCGAAGTTGAAGATGTCGTGCGCATTCGGAGGATTATCCGAGCTGGCAACACGTTGAACGTTCAGATCCGCGAGGATCTGCTTTAAGACGTCCGTAGCATCCGTGGTTACGATACAGTGACCCGCCACAGATTCAACAGATTCTTTAAAACGATCTATCCGATTAGTCATTGGACCACAGATCGTGAAAACTCTTCGACTCGATTGGACGCAGGTCGCGACCACTCGTCCAGGCGCGCGAGATTGGCATCACGTGCTGCAGAATTCGACCCGCAATGGAGCTGAGTTTATAAAGTGACGGGCTCGTCATCACTTTTGCCCACACTTTAAACGCAAGCCGCTCAGCCGTGCTTCCTTTGCGCGGGCTGATCTCAGCGCGCAGGTGTAATAACAACTGCGGAATGTCGATCTTCACCGGACAAACGTCGCGGCACGCACCGCACAAACTCGACGCGAACGGAAGCTGCGCCGCCTTTTCGATTCCCATCAACTGCGGCGTAATCACTGCACCGATCGGACCCGGATAAACCGAACCGTAAGCATGACCGCCAACCTGCTGGTACACCGGACACGCATTCAAACACGCGCCGCAGCGAATACAAGCCAGCGACTGCCGCGTCACCGGATGAGCCAGCATTCGTGAGCGCCCGTTGTCGAGCAACACGATATGCAGCTCGTCCGGTCCTTCGTCAGCCGCGTCGCGTTTTGTTCCGGTGATGAACGACTGGTACGTCGTCAGTCTTTGTCCGGTGCCTGAACGAGGCAACAGTTTGAGGAACACGTCGAGGTCGGCAAAGCGCGGGATGACTTTCTCGATACCCATCATCGCGATGTGCATCCGCGGCAGACTTGTCGTCAAACGGATGTTGCCTTCGTTCTCGACGATCACGAGCGTGCCGGTTTCGGCAATCGCGAAGTTCACGCCGCTAATGCCAACATCGGCAGCCGCGAAACGATCGCGCAACGTCGCGCGCGCGGTGCTGGTCATTTGCGCGATGTCGTCTGTGGGCGGCATACCGAGCTCGGTCGCGAACAGCTCGCTGACCTGTTGACGCGTTTTATGAATCGCGGGTGCGATGATGTGCGACGGCGGTTCGTTAGCGAGTTGAATGATGTACTCGCCGAGATCTGTTTCGACCACCTGCATTCCGGCAGCTTCGAGTGCGTCGTTGAGATGCGTCTCTTCCGTCGTCATGCTCTTGCTTTTGACGATGACGCGCGCGTTTCGCTCTTTGGCTAATCCGCAGATGATTGAATTCGCTTCGGCAGCATCGCGGGCACGGTGAACGACGGCACCGCGACTCTCAGCGTTCCGCACAAACTCCTTGAGATAACGATCGAGATCCGACAAGACCTCGTCTTTGATCGCGCGCGCCTGGGTGCGCAGCTCTTCCCAATTCGGAAGACTCGCGGCCGCTTCTTTGCGCCGCTCGCCAAACAACGACGTCGCATTCTTCAGCGCGCCGCGTAGTTGCACATCCGCCAGCGCCGCCCTTGCGTTCTCTTTGAATGTCTCACTGCTGAGATGATTCATTTAACAATTCCGCGAGATGCATTACGCGAACTTTCGATCCCTTGCGCGAGAGCCGTCCACCGATCTGCATCAAACAACTCGCATCACCCGAAACAACCGCCTGCACACCCGCGCGCTCGATTGCATCGATCTTTTGGTCCAGGATCGCCAAAGAGATCTCGGGATACTTCACCGAGAACGTACCACCGAAACCGCAGCACGCATCCGCATACTCGAGCTCCACAAACTCAGCACCACGCACGTTGCGTATCAACGTTCGCGGTTCCGACTTGAGATTGAGATCGCGCAAACCGTGACACGCGTCGTGCCACGTCAGTCGACCCTTCCACGATGCGCCGACGTCCTCTTTCCCGAGCACACGAACCAGGAATGCGCTCAGCTCATGCGTTCGCGCAGCAATTGCCTGGGCACGCGGCAGCCATTCGGAGTCACCCGCAAACAATTGTGGGTAATGATGGACCATCGCCGTGCACGAACCGGAAGGACTCACGATCGCATCGGCCTTGCTCTCTTCAAAGATGCTAATAAATCTCCTGGCAACAACACGCGCCTCGTCGAGATAACCTGTATTGAAAGCCGGTTGCGCACAGCAAGTCTGCCGCTTATCAAACTCAACCTTACACCCGACACGTCTCAGCACCGCGACACTGCTCACACCGATACTGGTCCACATTTGGTCGACGAGACACGTGACGAATAAAGCAACTTTCATTTCGTTGGCGCTGCGGGCCGAACTGTAGGGGCGGCCCTCTGTGGCCGCCCCAGCGTTCCACATTGTGTTTCCGAGCTGGGGCGGCCACGGAAGTTGATGCAAGTATCGCGTCAAAGCACGACGACGCCCTTTACGTAGTCGTCGGTGTGGATGTCGCTCGACAATGCTTTCTCGACGTCCGCAAACGACGTGTAGCGATGCGTGATCAGTGGCGCGATGTCGATCCGCTCTTGCTCGATGAGATTTAGCGCGCGCATGTAAACTGACGGGCGCCCGTCACTCTCAAACCCACCGGAGGCGCCAACAGAGCTCACCAGCACCGGCTCCTTGAACAGTATGCTGCTCAACACGCTGAGATCCGTTCCGGCGTGACCGTGTCCGTACAACAAGACTACGGCCTGCTT
>DASTTS010000277.1:0-6336 GCA_035760085.1 Pyrinomonadaceae bacterium | reverse complement strand
CCGAGCACGACGTTGCCGAGGCTGTCGCCGACGAGAATGACATCGATTCCCGCCTCGTCGACAATGCGCGCGGTCGGATAATCGTACGCGGTCAGACAAACCAGCCGTTCGCCACGTTGTTTACTTAACCGCAAAGACGGTGCGCTAACCTTTTCCGGCCTTTCAGGCTTCAGATAGGGCATGTTTCAGCTCTCTTTACACCACGATTTGTGGACAATTGAATTGCCAGTGGAACGGGGAAGTTGGAGATGTCGCGGGCCTGGTAACAAGGCGGGCATTATAGCGGGAAACGTCGGAAGGGGGAAAGCGCTGCTGATGGAAGGAAAACCTTGGACAGGATTGCAGGATTTACAGAATTAACAGGATTAGTCTTGTCAATCCTGTAAATCCTGTAATCCTGTCTAACCGCGCTTCCAGCGAGTGACCGCCGACCGGTCTTTAGTTTCTACCAACAGTTTGCTGATCGGTTTTTCAATTACCGGATGCATCAGATCTGGAACGAGTTCAGCCAGCGGTACGAGCACGAAACGTCGCGCGGCAATGCGTGGGTGTGGAAGCTTCAGAAATTCTGTGTCGGATCGCACGTCTTTGAATATCAGTAGATCGAGATCAATCGTGCGCGGCCCGAGCGGCACATCTCGCACGCGTCCGAGGGAATACTCAATCCGCAACAAGAGCGCGAGTGTCTGTTCCGGCGAAGGCAACGTCGACCCACGTAGCTCCGCCACCATATTCAGAAACGCCGGTTGCTGTTCATACTCAACCGGTTCAGTTTCGTAAATACTCGAGAGTCGAATAACATCCAGACCAGCGTCGAGCATGGCACGCACGGCGAGCAACAGGTAACCGGCGCGATCACCGAGATTGGAACCGAGTCCGACGTAAGCGTTTTCGATCATTAGCGAATGTCCCAGCTTCTCACCTTAATCTGGCTTAAATGGCGACTGTTGCGCAACTCGCTTCGCTCGTCTCAGGCGGTCGTCAATCGCGCAGCCTCGGTTCTCGGCATGCTCATCGCGCTGTTTTTAGCACTCATGGTGGCTCTCATTCTCGGCTTCGCCTCGTATGCACTCAGCCAGCCCGACGCGCTCGGCGATGCGTTCAGACGAACAGCGACACAGGATGCCTCTGCGTCAGCATCGGCCGAGTTCATTTTCTTCTCCATGTTTGGATTGATCTATTTGATGTGGGCGACGGTGCCTTTGAGTATCGGCGGCAGCAAACAATTCGATGCGGGCAAGCTGCTGATGTATCCGATCACTCTTCGCAAGCTGTTTGCGGTCGACTTTCTCAGTGAGCTGACCACGCTGCACTCGGTTTTTGCAATACCCGCGGTCATCGCGATCTGCGCGGGCGTTGCGTTCGGCACCGGCAACATGATGCCGGCTCTGTTGACTGCGATACCGGCGATACTCTTCGGTATCGCGATCTCAAAGTGGCTTTCAACAACGATCGGCTCGCTGTTGCGTCGCAAACGTGCGCGCGGGGAAACGATCGTGGCGTTGATCGGCGCGGTCGCCGGTTTGAGTGCGGCTGTCGCAGGACAGATCGCGCCGATACTCTTCAAACACGCCGAATCGTTTCAGTCGTTGCGCTGGACGCCGCCCGGCGCCGCAGCGTTTTTGTTAGTCGGAAGCGCAGACGATCCGATCGGATATGGGCTCGCTTTCATCACGTTGAGTGGCTATGGCATCGCGCTGATCATTTTCACTTACTGGATAGCGCGACGTGCGGCACTCGGCATCGGCGGACGACGACGGCCGAAGACAGTTGTTGTTGCGCAGAACGTGACCGGGTACGCCGGTTGGCAACTGCCGCTCGTTTCCGCGGAGCTTTCCGCCGTTGTCGAGAAGGAAGTTCGCTATGCGATGCGCAACGCGCAGATCCGAATGATGGCGCTGATGCCTTTGATCCTGATCGTGATTCGCTTCGTAAACTCGCAAAGGTTGGGAACGGCGCGAGCAACGCCGCCAGGTTCTTTTACGACGTACGGATCGGGATTGCTGGCGACGGGTGGAGTGCTTTACGTGTTTCTTTTCCTTGCGGGCTTATCGTGTAATCACTTCGCGTTCGAAGAAGGCGGAATGCGCACGCTGATTCTGTCGCCGATCGATCGTCGCAAGATACTGCTCGGGAAAAACATCGCGATCACGCTGCTGGCGCTCGTCTTCGCCACGATCCTGCTTATTATCAACACGATCGTCTTTCGCGATATGGACGCGCTGAAACTGTTGTTCATCGCTTTGAGTTTCGTGATCTTTGCCGCGCTCAGCTCGACGATGGGCAACTGGCTCTCAATTCGTTTTCCGAAACGAATGCGTTTTGGGAAGCGATTGAACGTGTCGGGCGTGGCGGGACTGCTGTTGATTCCGATGGTGATCGTGCTCAGCGCACCGCCGCTACTGGCTACGCTTGCAGGTATGTTCACGCGCAGTCTTCTCTACGAATATCTTTTGCTGTTTTTGTTCGCGATTCTTGCGATTGGTTTTTACGCTGCGATGCTCAACTTCCAGGGACGATCGCTGGCGAAACGCGAGATCAATATTCTCGATGCAGTGCGCGAGCCGTCGGACGAGTAAAGCTTAACCACGGATTACACGGAACTGGCAGATCTTTGCTACACTACCCGCTCGGTACTTTGAATCTAATTCCAGTGGTGCTCCGTGCATCCGGGCGGGTTTAGAGCCCCGTCAATACACAAATGGCTCGTAGAAGATTTCGCAGCAACCAGCGACACGAACCCACCACGGAGCGTTCCTTTCAGGAATACATCCTCTCCACTCCCGCACCACAAACATCGCGCACCGAGCTGTTACGACTGATCCGCGGCGGTGAAGACACGTATCTCGAGCTCAAAGTAAAACTCTCGAACACAGAAAAGATCGCGCAGGAGATCGTGGCCCTCGCAAACACCGGCGGCGGCCTGATCGTGTTCGGTGTAAACGATCAACTACGCGTCGAAGGTGTAGACGATCCGGAGCGAGTTCAGGACGATCTCGTGCGGATCTGTCGCGAAGAGATTCAACCTCCGCTCGTCCCGTTCATCGATCGCATCGCGCTCGACAACGGTCGACGTATCGTCGCGCTCGATATCGAAAGCAAGCGGCGCCCGTATCGAACACGTGACGGGCGTTTCTACTTGCGCATCGGAGCCGAGAAGCGCGAAGCGTCGCGCGAAGAGATCTCGACGCTGCTCGAGGAATCACGCCCGCTGCGGTATGAAGATGTTCCGGCGCTGGGTGCGACGATGGACGACGTCGATGAGGCGCATCTTTGGAGCTACCTGCGCGAGTTTGAAGGTGGCGCATTTGAAGAGGCGACAGTCGTTGGTTATCCAACCGCCGACGTGCTCGAGCGCGATCTGTTGTTAGCGACGAACGACGGCAACGACATCGTGCCGACTGTCGCCGGGTTGTTATTGTTTGGACGTGATGAGCGCGTCGCGGAGCTGTTACCGCGTGCATCGGTAACGGCGACCAGATTTTCTGGTGATTCATTGCAATCTCCGGTGGTCGAGCGCGTGAAGTTGGCGGGTAATCTCGTTTCGGTTCACGAAGGGCTGGGGCGATTTCTTCGCCGTTACTGTGATCTTTCCGAAGTGCGTCCGAAGAATTCTGCGGCAATCGATGAATCGCCGGTGCCGGCGCGTTCGAGTTATCACCTCGGTGTGGTGACTGAAGCGATTACAAACATGCTCGCGCACAGAGATCTCGCGTTGCGGGATCTGCCGAGTCGCCTGCATGTGTTCGATCACTCGCTGGAGTTTGTGAACTCGCGGCGCAGTGTTGGGTTCTCACCCGTCGCACAGAAAGCGATTCGATATGGAATGCCGGAACGTTTGAATCCGCGACTCGCGGCGGTGCTGACGAATGCTGCGTACGGATTGAAATTAACGCTTCAGGGATTGCCGGCGTTGCTGCGTGAGGCGAGACGCTTTTCGGGTAGAAAAGCGGAGATCGTTTCGTTTAATGATGAGTTCCGGTTGAAGATGTACGGAAGTTTTTAGCCGCGGATTTACGCTGATGAACGCAGATCTGCGTTTATTCGCGTGAATCCGCGGCTAAATATTATTGCTTGGAAGTGTCTGCCTTGTCGGGTTTGGGCGAGTTGTAGTATTGACGAGCTTGCACGACGAACTCTTTATCGTCATACGTCCCATCACCATCAACGTCAACCTTCACTTGTAGCTTATGCTGCTTCCCGTCGCGCGCCTCACCGGGATTGAACGCGAGACTGTACTGACTACGCAGCAGGGCGTTAATGCTGTTGAGCACCTTCGGCAACTCTCCTTCAAACGTCACCGGAAAATACGCGCCACCAGTTTCCTTCGCAAACGTCTGCAACGTGTTGTCAGCTTGCAGCCAGCTCATCCGGCCCGGCATGCCTAACATGCTGTCGGTTGCCGGCAATGAATCGCCGTAGATCTTCTTGAACAGGTTTGCGGTGCCGATGATGTAAACGGGAACACCGGAGTTCTGAAGCACCTTGCGCGCGTCGCCGTAATTGATCTTGCTGAACGTGTCGATACCCGACGCGATCAGGAGCACGGCGCGACGTCTTCCCTGGACCGACGCGAGGCCCGCATAATCTGCCTTATCAGACTTCGAGTCTTCCAGCACCACTGCATCACCACGTCCGCCCATCAGCACGAACTTCAACGCGTCAAACAAATTCGTCTCGCGAAACGCCGGCGTATTTCTCAGCAGCAGCGTGACCACTTGTTGCAGTCGACCCGGATCGTTCGTGAAGTCTGTTAACGGAGTCGGGCGAATGTCGAACGCCACCACCGAAACGTAATCGTCGGGCGGCTTGATAAACTGCGAAAGGAACATCGCGGTGGGACGAATCACTTCGTACGTGCCCGGCTCGTAACCTCTGTTGCCGTAGAGACCAAACATCTCCGACCACTTGCTGTACTCAACTACCATCGCGACCGTGATCGGCGCTTCGGGCGTGGAGAAGTTTGTAATCGTTTGCTGGGTGCCATTATCGAAGATGGCGAAGTTGCCCTTCTTCAGATCCGTCACGATCTGGCCGCTCTTCTTGTGATAGACGACAGCATCGACGTTGACGATCTGCGTAGAAATGCTGACTTTCTCGATGTCCTGTGGTTTGGCGGGCTCGAGATCTTTCGGAAGCGGCTCCTGACCCGGCTCGCCGGGTTTTTGAGTCTCGCCTGGGCGTTTGTTTTTCTTCTCGTTAGAGGTGGGTGGTTGGCGTCTGGACTGCGACCAACCGGGACTTATATTGGCGCCGAGCAGCAATAACGAGAGCGCAATACAAAAAAGCGGATATGAACGTTTAACTCTCATAATCTCCCACTCCCGAAGGACATAAGCGAGGAAAAGTTGGCGCCTGCCGGGCAGGCTTCCAGTTAGCTATCAGTCTCCGAGGCTAGATTTGTCTGATGCGGTCGCGTCTAAGCAAGTTTGCCGCGAATTGCGCTAGCGGCCGCTGGCTTCGGCTTCGATTACGATATCGTAGCTGCCCGTATTATCCGTCAAATCGCCTTCGTTTACACCCAGGAACAGCACTCCATCGCGTTGCGCGACGAATTCACGTCGCGGGCCAATGAGAATGAAGTCGTCGTTATCGTCGCCGATTACGGCGATCAGAGCGCCGGTGGCTTCATTTCGCATCAGCTTGTCTTGATCCAGGATGCTGTTCAGTCCGCCTGGAGTCGAAAAACGTCCGCGGCCAAGGGAAACGCGGCCTGACGCACTGATCCGCAGTCGCTGTCCTTTGCGCACGACGAGACCGCTGTTTGTCCAGCCGTTGTTCGAGTTATCAGCCTTCACGCCGACTTTAATCGTAAAGAAAGTCGGAGTTGCAGGCGACGAAACTGGTGACGACTCGATCGTGCGATTGTTCTCGGGCTGGGTTGTTGGATTTGACGGTCGCGACGACATGGGCGGCGGATTGTTACGCGCGGTCGAGTCGTCCATCGTGCTCGAGTTGCCGCTGTTGCCGCTGTTTGAGTCGAACTCGATCGATTCGACGTCTTCTACATAAACGGTGGTTTGCCCGCGTCTGCCTCTTGCGTTTCCACCGATCAAGATAGTGAATTGCTGGTCCTTAAAACCGATCACCTGGCCACGAATAACACTGCCGTCTTTGAGACGAATAGTGTCGGCGAGCAGAGGCGTGGAGATCGAAACCAGCAGCAAAATGGAGAGCAGAAGTCGAAATGTTTTCTTCATGATACTTCTCCCATCGTGGGGCATTCCGTTGACGAGGTTTAGCAAGACTCGAATGCTTTTGCAAGCGGGAGAGGGCTGGAAATTGGCCGTGTCTCGGATGCACACGGAGCGAGAAAAGGTTGCGGGTTTGGTCTAA
>DASTTS010000276.1:0-6301 GCA_035760085.1 Pyrinomonadaceae bacterium | reverse complement strand
AATTTCCGATTCCCCCTAAAGTTAGAAAGTTTAAGAGGCGTCGCCCTGATCACAGTCTGGTTTACCCAGCACGTTTCTTAACGCGTCTTAACGCGAATTTATCATGAAGGCCCATATCTACTAGATTGAACCGGCGTTATGAGGAGGCTGAGAAAAGATGCGAAAAAGAAGCTTGCAAATTGTGATCGTCATTTTGATGACCGTTATGTTCATTCCTGCGTCCGCGCTGAGCGCATCTGCCGGCACGCCGCAGGTTAATGCTCATTTGGTACGGCAGGTTCGTCATGAGCTGGCGATGTTGCCTTACTACGGTGTCTTCGATTGGCTCGAGTTTGAAGCGCGTCCCGGCGGTGCGGTTGTATTGCGGGGATACGTGACGCGCCCGTCGACGAAGTCAGAAGCGGAGGCCCGCGTTAAGGAGGTTGATGGCGTTACCAATGTGGTCAATGAAATTCAGGTATTGCCTCCGTCTCCTCAAGACGATCGCTTGCGGGTAGCTCTCTATCGGCAGCTGTACAACTGGGACTCACCGTTGTTTCGCTACGCTACTCAGGCCATCCCCTCGATTCACATAATCGTCGATCGTGGACGCGCGATACTCAAAGGGATCGTCTCTTCCAAAGCCGACGCGCAGTTGGCCTACACGCGCGCGCGCAGCGTACCGGGTCTTTTCGAGGTGAAGAATGAACTGGTGGTCGAAAGCGAATTGCCCAGGTAGGACCGAAACCTTCTCTCTGGATCTCCAGAGAAGATCAGAGGTTTGACCTCGAACAAGGAGTGACTGTCATGGCTAAAGCTATAGGTATCGATCTCGGTACAACGAATTCAGCAGTAGCAACTATGGAGGGTGATGGCCCAACTGTGATCGTCAACGCCGAAGGCGGGCGCGTCACACCCTCAGTAGTGGCGTTTACAAAAACTGGTGAGCGCCTGGTTGGCCAGGTTGCCAAACGTCAGGCGGCTCTCAATCCCGAGCGGACGATCTATTCAGTCAAACGTTTCATGGGCCGCAAGTACTCGGAAGTAACCGAGGAGCTCAAGAACGTTACTTACAAGGTGGTTCCCGGTCCCAACGATGCCGTCCGGATCGACATCGACGGCAAGCTCTATTCACCGGAAGAAGTCTCTTCCTACATCCTGCGCAAGTTGGCGGACGACGCGGCTCGGTACACCGGTGAGAAAGTCAAAGATGCGGTCATCACCGTGCCCGCTTATTTCAATGATGCGCAACGCCAGGCGACGAAGGACGCGGGTCAGATCGCCGGCTTAAACGTGCTGCGCATCATCAACGAGCCGACTGCCGCGTCGCTAGCCTACGGATTGGATAAGAAGAAGCAAGAAACCATTCTCGTTTTCGATCTCGGCGGCGGCACCTTTGACGTTTCCATCCTGGAGGTCGGCGACGGAGTTTTTGAAGTGAAAAGTACTGCCGGTGATACACACCTCGGCGGCGACGATTTTGATAAGCGTATTGTGGATTGGTTGGCTGAAGAGTTTAAAAAGGACCAGGGGATCGATCTCAGCAAGGACCGACAGGCGTTACAGCGACTGACTGAAGCAGCAGAGAAAGCAAAGATTGAATTGTCGTCCGCGTTGGAAACGGAGATCAATCTTCCGTTCATCACAGCGGATGCAGGTGGCCCCAGGCACTTGCTAATCAAACTGACCCGCTCGAAGTTCGAGCAGTTGACGCACGATCTCGTCGAACGATGCTTGAACCCGGTTAAGCAGGCAATCGCCGACGCCAAGCTTAGTGACAAGGATCTCGACGAAGTGATCCTGGTGGGCGGGTCGACGCGCATTCCCGCCGTCAAAGAGCTCGTAAGAAGGTTAACGGGCGGCAAGGAGCCGAACCAATCGGTTAACCCGGATGAAGTTGTGGCTATCGGTGCCGCTATTCAAGCCGGCGTACTAACCGGTGAAGTGAAGGATGTGCTGCTGCTCGACGTGACGCCGCTCAGCCTGGGTGTGGAAACGCTGGGTGGGGTGATGACTAAACTTATCGAGCGCAACTCCACGATCCCGACGCGAAAGACAGAGGTCTTCTCGACCGCCGAAGACAATCAATCAGCCGTAGACATTCATGTGTTGCAGGGCGAGCGCGAAATGGCTCGTGATAACCGCACGCTGGGCCAGTTTCGGCTCGAAGGCATTGCGCCCGCGCCGCGTGGACTGCCGCAAGTCGAAGTCACATTCGATATCGATGCAAATGGCATCTTGAATGTAACAGCGAAAGACATGGCAACGGGTAAAGAACAGAAGATTACGATCAGCGGCTCAACGTCGCTCGACAAGAATGAGATCGATCGAATGATCCAGGATGCTGAACAACATGCGTCAGAAGACAAAGCACGCCGCGAACTGATCGAAGCGCGCAACAAGGCAGATTCGTTGGCCTACAGCGTGGAGCGCTCGATCCAGGACCTGGGTGAGCGCGTACCGGCGCATGAGCGTGCCCGTGCTGAAGCTTTGATTAACGAGATCCGAAGCGCATTAAAGGATGAATCTACGACGCTGGAGCGTTGGCGACAACTAACCAGCGATTTGCAGCAAGTGTCGCATTCTCTGGCCAGTGCTGCTTACAGCCAGGCCAGTGCCGCTGGCGCCGGCGCTGGCGCTGGTGGCAGTGGTGGAGGCTCGGATCAGGGTGGAGGGACCCAGGGTGGTGCGGATGACGAAGTCATCGATGCCGAATACACGCAAAAGTAAGGAAGGAGGAATAGGACCCTGGACGTATGGGAATGACCTATTTCTATGGCCAAGAGTAAAGACTACTACGAAGTCCTCGGCATAAAGCGAGATGCATCTCAAGATCAGATCAAGCAGGCCTATCGCAAACTGGCGCGCAAGTTTCATCCCGACTTGAATCCCGGCGACAAGACTGCCGAAGAGCAGTTCAAGGGATTGCAAGAGGCTTATGACGTACTTTCTGAACCTGAGAATCGAAAGCTTTATGATCAGTATGGCGAGAACTGGCGCGCAGTCAAAGCAGGTGCGGGCGCGCCACCGCCGGGATGGGAAGGGGCGCAACGATCGAGGCGAGGAACAGGACCACGCACAGCAGGAGTCGATTTTGGCGATTTTGACTTCAGCAACTTCGGTACCCGCGGTGGTGGAGGGTTCGACATCTTCGAAGAGATGTTTGGCGGGGCGGCCGGAAGAGGCCGAGGCCGACGAAGTGGTCGCGGCGCCGATGTCGAAGCCGAGCTCGAGTTATCACTGGAAGAAGCGCATCGAGGGGGCCGGCGCACGCTGCAGATGGAGGTGGCTGAGGCCTGCCCGACTTGTGGCGGAACAGGGCTAAAAGATGGAAAACCTTGCGAGACCTGTGGAGGCGCCGGACAGGTTATACGGCCGAAGACGATTGAAGTGAACATCCCGTCCGGCGTGCGTGATGGCTCAACGATACGCCTGGCCGGACAAGGCGGGATCGGCAGCAATGGCAGCGAGCCCGGCGATCTTTATTTGCATATTCGACTCCGTCCGCATCCGGTGTTCACGGTGAAAGGCGACGATCTGGAAGTCGAATTGCCCATCACGCCATGGGAGGCAGTGCTTGGAGCGAAGGTGGAAGCGCCGACGATCGATGGAAAGGTTGAGTTGACAGTTCCCGCCGGCGCGAGAAGCGGACAGCGCTTACGTTTACGTGGTCAGGGTTTGAATAAGCGCAAAGGCGGTAGAGGTGACGAATATGTGCGCTTGAAAATTGTGGTTCCCAAAGATGTCAACGCTGAAGAACGTCGCTTGTACGAAGAGTTGAGTCGCATCTCGGGATTTAAGCCGCGCAGTTAATGTTTCGGTGAAATTCAAGATGGCGAATCAGCAACATCATTTGGAGTCGCCAGGTTTGGGCAATCGTCGTCACGCGGTGCGCTCGGCGCTGGAGTTCGTACAGGACCTGATTGTACTCGGTTTGTGTGCGGCACTCTTCATAGCCATGGTGATTAAGCTGGTTCATCTGGGCCAGGCGCTGTTGAGGGGCACGGATTTCTCCCAGGTAATGGCAGACATCTTGTTCATTCTCGTTCTGATTGAGTTGTTTCGCCTGTTGCTTATCTATTTGGAATGGCATCGAGTTTCGGTGTCAACCATGGTTGAGGTAGGGATTGTGGCTACTCTGCGGGAGATTCTCTTAAAAGGGGCATTGCAAGTTGAGTGGCGTCAAATGTTGGTGCTCTGCGTTTTCATTCTAACGCTGGGCTTGGTGCTGCGATATGCAGGCGTTCGAACGTTGCAAGAGGGTGAACAGATCGAGTGAGACTAATTATCAGATGAGTGGCAAAAATTATGTGGCCCAGCGATTTTGATCTTGATGAACCATTGACCTTCGATGTTGTTGCCGCGACAGTCGGTGCGAAGCGTACGCTCGTGGCGCGACTGGCGAAGCAGGGATTGATTGAGACGGTCGACAGTGGAACAGATGAACCGTTGCTGCCGCGACGCGTGGTAGTTCACCTTCGTCGCATGCAAAGGCTACGAAGGGACCTGGGTGTTAACTTTGCCGGCGCTGCGGTCATTCTCGACCTGGTAGGACGGATCGAGCAACTGAATCGCGAGTTGGCGGAAATGCACCGGAGGTTGAAATAAACAGGTGCACAGAGAAAAAAATGCGAAGAAAGAGGTAACAAACACTATGGCAGCATTCAATTCGGCCGTTGGGGAGTGGACTACTGAGAGGAGGCACTTCTAATGGTTGAACGTACCGACAATGAAAACCCCAACAGTGGGTCAGCGCTGAAAGCAGAAACGACGGCGCCGGACTTTACACTATCTTCCGGTCCCGACGAGAAAGTTTCGCTCAGCGACTTTCGCGGTCGGCCCGTAATCCTTGCTTTCTATCCTGCCGATTGGAGTCCCGTCTGTGGTGATCAGATGGCTCTCTACAATGAGGTACTGCCGGAGTTCAAACGGTTCAATGCTGAACTTCTTGGCGTGTCTGTAGACAGCGTGTGGTGTCATCGGGCCTATCGTGAACATCGCAACCTGCATTTCCGCTTGCTCTCCGATTTTGAACCCAAAGGCGAAGTCGCGAGAACCTACGGCGTCTACCGACATGATGAGGGCGTTACCGAACGCGCGCTCTTCGTGATTGATGGCGAGGGCCGGATTGCCTGGAGCTACGTTTCCCCGATTGAAGTAAATCCAGGCGCCGACGGAATTCTAAATGCACTGGAGAGTTTATCGGGAAAGGAGGTGGCGAATGTCGACAAACGCAACAGTGGCGCGAGCCAAACTAAGTCCGCCAGTCGGTGAGCGCGACCACATCATAGGACCAGAAAATGCGGCGGTCACGTTAGTCGAGTACGGGGATTATGAATGTCCCTATTGTGGCGCCGCGCAATTGATCGTGAAAGAAGTTCAGGAGGTTATGAGCAACAGCCTGCGGTTTGTCTTTCGACACTTTCCGCTCACGCAGATACATCCGCATGCCGAAGTAGCGGCGGAAGCGGCTGAAAGTGCCGGCGCTCAGGATCGTTTTTGGGAAATGCACGATCTCTTGTATGCGAATCAACAGCTGCTAGATCCCGCGCACCTGGTGGGGTTTGCCGAAGAATTAAGTCTGGACACTGTGAAATTTGTCCAGGAATTGCGGGACCATGTCCATCACGAGCATGTACGTGAAGATTTCACCAGCGGAGTCAGGAGTGGTGTCAATGGGACGCCTGCTTTCTTCATTAACGGATTCCGTTACGACGGATCCTGGGAGTTCGGTCCATTACTTAAAGCGCTGGAAGACGCCAGTGTCGACGCCAATGCGATCTAGTGTCCGATATCGCTTTAGCTTGTCGTGAGATCAAATTGGTTCAAGGTTGGTTTCGTTGAGTTTAGGGCCTGTGACGACAAGCTGAAGCATATCGGACATCACCCCCATCCCTTCCCCAAAGGATTCCCCCCAGGAAAATTCGATCGTCCGGAGGAGTATCTAATGGATATCAATCGGTTGACCGAGAAAGCGCAAGAGGCTTTACGTACGGCACAGAGTGAAGCCACAAGATTGGGCCATCAACAGATCGATGTCGAACATCTTCTACTTGCGCTGCTCGAGCAGGAAGGCGGTCTCGCAAGATCAATCTTCGAAAAGACTGCAGTTGATTCTGATCTTGTGCGCCGCCGAATCGAGGAGGCACTGGCCCGCTTACCGAAGGTGTCATCAGACACGGGTGGCCCCGGTGAGGTCTATGTCACCGCTCGCCTCAACCGTCTCCTGGTCCAGGCTGAAGACGAAGCAAAGCAGCTTAAGGATGAATATGTTTCGGTTGAGCATCTGTTGTTGGCGATGGTAGAGGACAAGTCTGGAGCG
>DASTTS010000275.1:0-9067 GCA_035760085.1 Pyrinomonadaceae bacterium | reverse complement strand
CGAATCAACTGGAGCAGCGACCGCTTTAGTTGATAAACTCATGCAGTTCCTCTCCCGCGAAATAGTCTTGTGACTGGTGTTAAAGGGGGAAGTCTCATGAGCAAGTCTCGCTCCCACACTCTTTATGCTTTTGTTCTTTCCTTCAATCTGATCCTGACGACTGTAACCGCGCAGCAAAAACCCGAAGAAAAGATCGACGTCATTCGCATCAGCACAGAGTTAGTACAAACTCACGTTACCGTGCTGGATAAGAAAGGGCATGTTGTAACCGGCCTGCGTCCTGATCAGTTCGAGTTGCAGGTTGACGGAAAAGCTCAGAGCCTCTCCTTCTTCGAAGAAGTGACAGCCGGAGGTCAGCTCGATCGCCCCGTCGCAACAATCGATCCTGCTAAGCGCTCGACCCCTGAAAAAGATGCCGTGGTCCAACGGCGGACGGTTTTCTTTTTCCTGGACGACCTTCATTTATCGCCGTCGAGTATGAAGCGTACGCAAGACGCGTTGCAGCGCTTCGTGACGGAGGCAATGGGAAACTCAGATCAGGTTGCGATCACCACCGCCAGTGCTCAACTTGGTTTTCTCCAGCAACTCACAAACGACAAGTCAGTGTTGCGGCAAGCAATCGAGCGTCTTAAGCCCCGCGCTGTTGACTATTCCGATATGCAGGCTCCAGCGATGACTGAATATCAAGCCTGGGCCATCGAGCAAAACCATACCGACGTCAAAGAGCTCTTTATTGAGAGGACGTGTTCCGAAGTTCTTCATGTCGGGGCTATGGCGTGCACCGGAGCCGGAATGAGTAACAATGCGGTGCTCGACGAAGTTAATACGCGCTCAGATAAACGCGGTTCGTCGGGCGGGAGTTCCACTGGCTCCAATCGCACTGGCACCAACGCTGCGGCCGCGGGCAATCAAGCCCGCTGGCGGGCCGAGAGCATGGTGAAATCGCGTGCGCGCGGAATCACGAGGCAATCGGCACAAGGAATTCTAGGCACACTTTCATCTTTGGAGAGTCTGATCCGTACCGCAGCAAACTTGCCTGAACGCAAGTTAGTCGTGTTTGTCTCCGACGGGTTCTTTATTAATTTTGGTTCTTCGACTCAGGTCTACGACCTCAAACGTATTACTGATTTTGCGACGCGTTACGGAACAGTGATCTACACCATCGACGCGCGCGGTCTAAACTCGGGATCTGACGCCGGCAAATCTGGTTCGTTCGATCTCTCAGGGCGAACAGCCCGCATAAATCTTCAGGAGATCAGGGCCGGGCAACAACCTCTATTCAACCTCGCGGCGGAGACTGGCGGAGAGTCGTGGCTCAACTCCAACAACATTGGCGCCGGTATTGACAAGGCTTTGAGTGAGACTTCCAGGTATTACCTGCTGGCCTGGCGGCCAGAGAACCAGGCCCAGACAAATGATAGTTTTCGCAGAGTGAAGATAACCATTAAGGACCAGCCCGATCTGGTGGTTCGTGTCGCAGGTGGGTTCTTCTCCAGAGCTCCCGAAGCAACGAACAATTCTGCTGCGGGCGCTTCAGTTGACGATCAATTGATAGCAACGCTGCGCACCTCTTATCCCAAACCAGACTTCCCGATAATCATCTCAGCCGGTTACCTGAGTTCTGCGAATGAAGGTTTGGTAGTGGCGACATCGGTGCAAGTAGCGACGGACATGGACGTGGATTTGATGGGCGCTGTCGTTGACGACAAAGGCACGATCTTGAGTAGTCTCAAACAACAGGTTACAGCTTCGTCCGGCACCGGCAACAACTCATTGATTACAACGCTGCAGTTCCCGAAGCTTCCTCCGAGTCTGGTTCAGGTGCGCATCGCTGCTCGCGATCGCAAATCGGGTCGAATCGGAAGCGCAATGCAATGGTTGGACCTACGGGATCTCTCGCCAAACAAGTTTTCGGTAAGCAGCATTTTTCTCAGTGAGAGTGCGCCGGCCAGTCAGGGAAGTGCGCCTAAATGGATCATTAAACCTGACCGAAAGTTCGTGAGAACAGGGCGACTGAAATTTCAGGTTTTTGTTTATAACGCCGACTCTTCCGCTGGTGCGCCTGTCGTCCATTTGCAGCTAGAGTTGCGCCGCGAAGGACAAGTGCTGGTGCAAACTCCGGCCAGTCCGATAGAAACGAAGGGCGTAACCGACCCCGGGCGAATTCCTGTTGTAGGCGATTTTCCGCTGGACGGCTTTACGCCCGGGCGACATCTATTGAAGTTGATTTTTACTGATCAAAAAACGAAGTCGGCAGTTTCGCGGGAAGCAGAGTTTTCGATTTTGTGATGGCGTCTCTTGTTCGCGTCAGCTACTGGCGCAAGGTGGCAGGTTGTTTTTGACGTACGGCCGCTGATGCTCGCGTTGAATAGCGACGGCCAACTTTTCATAATGCTCTTCGGTTGGACAGACGATCTTTTCAGCCTGGATGATCGTGTTCACTCCCTCGAACCGGAACTCATTAACCGCTTTGTCGTTGATCACGTCGCGAATCCAGATTTCGCGCACGCGCGCGCCAAAGAGTTCCCTGATGCGGCGATAAACTTCTACATCTAACTCGCCTGAATCGCCAATGAAGATGAATTCTCGCTCGGGAAAACGTTCCATCAGTCGCGTGATCTGTTCGACCTTGTGATCGTAGGTCCTGCTAAGCGAGCCACAGATGGAATCGATCAATAGTGAGCGCGTGTCCGTTGATAGAAAGTTTTTGGGAAAGTAGTTCAGGTGAAAAGTTCCGACTGGAAAGCCTGCTCCCGCGATGAACTCAGACAACGGCTCGTAAAGTTGCCAGGGACCACCGGAGACGTAGTGGAAAGCAGCATCACCCAAAGCACGGTATCTTTCAAGCATGTCGCTCAGCGCAACGAACGGCCGGCAGAATGTATTCTTCAGTACGACATTCTTGTCGCCCGGAACTTCTGTCACCTTGATCGTGTCGTCGATATCGGAGACTACTGACAACCCGCGTGGTCCAATGAGATTTACTTTGCCTTTTCCTCTGTGACCTTCGGACACAACATTGAAGCTGAGCCACCCGTCGCCGGAGTTCTGTTGCGCGGCTAACGCTTGCGCCTTGTCGCCGGATAGTCCGACCGCCATTTCAATCAGTCCGTTCAGATCACTCGGCCGGAACGTGTGCTGTTCGTTATCGCCGTCAAATTGAATTGTCACTGCCTGCTTCGACCGGCTATCGTCAGAGAAATCATCGAACCGCGCGCCGAAGTTACTGATCTCCTCGTCGCTGCAATCGATACTTGCCTGGACCAATTCGTTAATCAGATGGTCAGGTAATCGCCGGTTCTGGTGAACCCATCCGCGCAAGGGAATGATCCACCGCGTGCCTTGAGAAAATCCGTAGGTAGGATAGATCGTGACCTCCACGTCGCCATCATGAAACACTTTGTTCAGGTGATTTGAGATCTTGTTTCTCAGCACGCTATACATCTTCGCTCTCCTTACGTCCGGCTTGATCAATATGTCTTTTGAAAAGGAATCGTTTCTACTGAAGGTGGATTTGGCGAGAAGTAACTGCTGATTTGCTACAATCGGCCCGTTTTATGCGTTTTGATTTAACACCCCTTTCCTAAGCATTGAAGCTCTCAGTCGTCGATCAACCCGGCGTGACGCTGGTTGAAAAGGTTCGCCTATGTCCCGAACGACAATCGCTCGAATCTACATCGCAGGTGCGATGATGGCGCTGATGTTAATGACAAACATCCATCCTCTAGCCCAGGACAAAAGCCGGACCTCTCAACCTAAGCCGGGTCGCTCAGTTGTGCGGAGCGGGCAGGCAATGGTTGCGAGCAGCCAACCGCTCGCCTCTCAAGCCGGGCTCGAGGTTCTCAAACGCGGCGGCAATGCTGTCGATGCGGCGATCACGATGGCGGCGATGCTCAATGTAACGGAACCGATGATGACCGGCATCGGCGGCGACGCTTTCATGCTCGTTTACTGGTCGAAGACAAAGGAGTTGAAGGGCCTCAATGCCAGCGGGCGAGCACCAGCCGCTTTGAGTCTTGATTACTTTACTAAGACGAAGACCAAGCGGATGCCGGAGTTCGGCATGGAAAGCATCACGGTTCCTGGTGCATTTGATGGCTGGGTAACGTTATTGGAGAAGTACGGGACCATGAAGCTTGCAGATGTGCTACAGCCGGCGATTGAGTGTGCGGAGAACGGATTTCCAGTCATGGAGAAGACTGCTGAAGACTGGAACGCCGAAGTGCCAAGGTTAAAGAAGACTTCAGCGTCTGCAACTAATTATCTGATCGACGGGAGAGCGCCGCGGGCGGGCGAGATTTTCCGGCAACCTAACCTGGCTCGCACCCTTCGCACACTCGCGCGCGGCGGTCGCGACGCTTTCTACAAAGGTGAAATAGCCAGAGCAATCGTTGACTATTGCGAGAAGAACGGTGGTTTCATTTCACGCGCAGATCTGGCGGCGCAAAAATCAGATTGGGTTGAACCGATATCAACCGATTATCGCGGTTACACGGTCTATGAAATTCCGCCGAACGGACAGGGCTTAACTGCTTTACTCACACTTAACATTCTCGAGGGCTTCGATCTTGCAGCGCTGAGTGCACAACCTGATCACTACTACCACACGCTGATTGAAGCAACGAAACTTGCTTTCGCCGATCGCAATCGCTATATCGCCGATCCGGCTTTTTCCAAAGTGCCTGTACGCGAGCTGCTGTCGAAAGAGTACGCGGCCAAACGGCGCGCGCTCATCGATCCAAACAAAGCACTTGATTCACCACCGCCCGGAGAAATCCGCGGCGGCAGCGACACTACCTACTTCACCATCGTCGACAAGGACGGCAATGCCGTGTCGTTCATCAATAGTCTTTTCGACTCTTTTGGATCAGGGATTGTCGCCGGCGATACCGGAATCGTACTTCAGAATCGTGGCAGTGCGTTTTCACTGGACCGAACTCATCCGAACCACCTTGAGCCGGGCAAGCGGCCATTTCACACGATCATTCCGGCTATGGTCTTCAAAGAGGGGAAACTGTTCATGTCGTTTGGCGTTATGGGTGGTGGCATTCAACCGCAAGGACATGTTCAGGTATTGGTCAACCTCATCGATCTTGGCATGGGTCTGCAGCAGGCGATTGATGCTCCGCGCTACCGTTATATGAGCGGGAAGGACGTCCTGCTCGAGGATGAGATTGGACCAACAGTCATTGCCCGGCTCCTCGCCCTGGGACACCGGCGGGCTTTGCCTCCGGGCTTACTGAGATCATCGATGGGTGGCGGCCAGGCAATTATGATTGATCCGGTGAACGGGACGCTGATGGGCGCGTCCGATCAACGCAAAGATGGGCTAGCCATCGGTTATTAACTGTGGACATTGGATGGTGTCTTAATTTGAAAATCTTCTCTGCGGCCCTCGGCGTATCTTTGCGTTCTCTGCGTTAATGGGCTATTTCAAACGCAGAGGGCGCAGAGATACGCAGAGGGCCGCAGAGAAATCCAATTAGGACATCACTACCTCGAAGGTTCTTGCAATCAAAGATTTCGGTGATAGAATCAACGCCTCGCTACTCAACGACCTAATCGATCCAGGGGCAATCGTTTTCTAACTAATAGTTTTGAACTTATGTAGGCGGGTGTGCGCACTTGCCACCGATCCAGTCTCTGGCTCTCCGTGGTCGGCACGAAAGCAACCTCATAGCAGAAAGAAAACTCTACATGCCAAAAAAATCAGCAGCCAAGTTCAGAATTTATCCGTCCATCGGAATCGCCCGTTTGGGGAACGGACCGGCGGAAAAACAGCACGTCATCTTTAGCCCGGAAATACCCTGGGCCAATCTTTTTGAGACGGACAATGAGTATCTGATGCCGGACGGAAAGATCAAGAAGCAGGCGCAACGCTTCTACATCTATGAATGCGATAACAGCGGCAAGCCCGTGCGCCAAATCAACCCTGCCGATTACGACATACGATGGTCGGCAGAAGTCGCGAATAAGAAACCGTTCTGGTACGACTTCAACAACAGCCTCGACCTTTCGATCGTCTCGAAAAACAGAAATGTCAGCCCCGACTTCGCGAAGAACAAAACAGCGCCGGGAATTCCGGCGGTCCAACGGAACCCAAACGTCCTGAACATGGGAAAACGTTTGCCTAACGGTTACAACTACCGCAAGGAGTTGGTGAATAACCCGCCGCCCGTATCAGTGGACCAGACGAACACGCGCCAGACAATCGCGGGGCAGTTTCCCAACGGCGGACGACGCGGTCAAAGTCTGTTAGCGAAGAGCCTGGACACCCCACCCGTGCAGGTTAGTCTCGGGACGATCGAATATGACGAGGGCACGCTCATCTTCTACGCGGCCGACGGTGTCTCCGCTTCGTTGAACCCCTCCGATCTCAATACTGACTTCGCCGATAACTCAAACTGGTACGACGACATCTGCGATGGACGCATAACGGCCAGCATCACTTCGCGCAGCACAGGCGAAACATACCATCTGAATGACGCTGAGTCGGCGGCATGGGTCGCAACCGCGCCGCCTGATTACGCGCCGCAGATACATCCCATCTCCAGCCTGTATGACATTATTTGCGGAGCAGGCACTGACAAGTATGAGCCTGAATTCAGCCTTGTGTTCCCGCTGCTCTACGGTCTTTACCGCATGCAGTGGGTGAACCTCGGCGACTTCCTCGCGCCCTCGTTCAGGGAAGTAATCGACAAGCTTACTGTCGAGGGAAAACTCAAATTCCTGTTCCAGAAGAATCCCAGGGGCGAAGCCGATGCGGTGCGCGAAAAGATTTTCTCCCTGTTCCGGAATCCGGCCTATCCCATTCTGAATGAGCCGATCATTCCCTCCAGCTCCACTACCAGCATTGAGGATCGCGGAGTCGGCACCACTGAGCTCTTGTTGCCTTACTATCCGGGAGATGGGATCAACTACCCGGGGAGTCCGGCGCAGTGGTTTGCCGTGCCGCCGTTGCTTTACGAGCAGTTGAAGAAGTGGAAGGACGGCGACTTCAAGCCGATGCGCCTGCCTGACTCCAACATTGACGCTATCGGTGAGGTCTTTCGCCGGAAGTTTCTTGACGCAGCTAAGGACGAGCGCAAAAGACCGCTGCTCATGACGCGGGCTGTTTTGGAAACTCTCTACGGCGGTGGTTTCCATCCCGGCGTTGAGTTGACATGGCCCATGCGCCACAACCTGATGTACGCGGTGAACTCGGAAGTGTACGAAGACATCACGGAAAACTTCGGCCTCTTTGGCTTACGCGAGATACGTATCAACGCGGCAACGCCCGACGAGCAGCAGCGGATCTACTACAACGACTTCGGTCTCCAAATGGGCTCCGGAGACATCGCCGAGTCGATGGATTCCAATCACAAGAAGCACTGGCTCTGGAAGATTACGCCTGGCGATCTCACGAAATGGATGGGCATTCCGTGGCAGTCGGATGCGGGTAGTTGCCAGGCTGTATTTGTCGACAAGCAATACCCCATCCCCGCATGGTGGGCTGCCAACCTGCCCGTGCATGTGCTGCCGCAGGAGAATTACCACAAGCTTCTGGATCCGGAGATCCTGCCTGACACCAAGAAGAACATCTTCGCCAACCGCGAGGACTGGCTTCACACGGCGAACACGGGATTCATCGGATACCACGCGGAAGGTGGCTACATGAACGGTCTCATCAACATGGTCTATGAATGGAATCAGATCGGCATGGTTACCGGCAGAGCGCTAGACCTGCACATTGACGGCATACCTAACAGGGTTTACGTGGCCTATCACTCCAAAGAATAGCGTCAGTGCGATGGACACAGATGTCATCATAGCGGGCAGGGGCATCGCCGGATTAGTGGTGTCCCTCCTGCTGACACGCAAAAACATTCCTCACCTCCTGCTGGATCGCAGCCCGGCGAGAAAGCAGTTCGCGTTAGGGGAAACCTTGCCCCCGTCTGCCTTGCCGTTGCTTCAGTCTTTAGGCCTGTTGGATCTATTTGAATGCAACTCGCTGCACCGGACACACGGGTACCATTCCGCTTGGGGAAGCACCGCCATCGCGGATCACAATTTTTTCTTTCACACGCCTTTCCAGCACGGGCTCAAGATCAATAAACAATCGCTCGAACAACATCTGGAAGACCTGACGTCGGAAAACGTCCGCCGGTTTGAGAAGATGACTGCAATCCATCTGGGGGAACAAGGCGTCACGGTGGAATTGCAAAAAGATCACAAGCCGATCGTGCTCCGGGGAAAATGCCTCGTCGAAGCCACCGGAAGAAACAGGGCTGTCCTGAAACTCTTGGGCATAGGTAGCGCCGAATATGATGAGCTTACGGCGTACAGTTGCCATCTGCCGCGCACGGACCATCCGAAAATTAAGCACGGCGTATTCGTTGAATCTTTTGAACACGGCTGGGGGATCGTTTCGCGTCTATCTGACGAGATGCAGGTGATGTCGCTCTTCAGCCGGCGACGCGTTGGCATTCACAAGGACCTGAAGGACTATTCCTGCTGGCCCGCAATTCTTTCGGGGACTGCGCACCTGCGGGATTTCTTATCCGCCGCGACTGACATTAGAGTGGTAGGTGGAGACGCCGGCTCTTCAAGGGCAACCCGGTTGGCAGGAAAATGTTGGCTCGCCATAGGTGATGCTGCCATCGCCTTTGATCCGCTTTCCTCGCACGGAATCACCAATGCGATTTACACAGCCGACCGGGCTGTTAAAGCCATCGCGCTTCATCTTTCCGACAGGCATGAGAAACACTTCCGAGACTATGCCGGGTCGTTATCAGCCATCTTCGCTACATATCTTGGGACTAGATATGAACTGTACCAGCGTGAGCGGCGCTGGCCGGAAGCGGCGTTTTGGACCCGGTAGTTATTGATGAGTACGGGCGACCACGGAGAGCCGCCCCTCCAGTTGTTCTTGATCACGCAACTTCATTGAAGGCGCCAGATGAACAACAACTGTAGGGGCGGCCCTCCGTGGCCGCCCGTGCGTTTAACGATCCGACTTTTACTCGTATCGCAACGCCACCAGTGGATCGACTTTCGTTGCGCGCCGCGCCGGAATGTAGCAGGCCAG
>DASTTS010000274.1:0-14607 GCA_035760085.1 Pyrinomonadaceae bacterium | reverse complement strand
CCGATTGTCCGCCCGATCCTTTTGAGAACGAACAGAAGTATCCCGGCGTGCGTGTCGGCTCGCGCGGCCAGGCGCTGCCGGCGGGCCAACCCAATCAACATCTACCACAGACCATGCCGGTTGGTTCATTCTACGGTTACGCGACGGGCATCGTCGGCCTGCGCCTCTTCCCTAACCCGGCGTTCGACGCTGAAGCCGCACGCAAGTGGGATCCGGAGCGCTACTACAGCGATCCGGCTTACTACTACTCGAAGGATCTCGTGCGCCCGTATCGCGTCGGTATGTCGTGCGCGTTCTGTCACGTTGGCCCGGATCCGGTTAGACCGCCGGACGATCCCGAGAAACCTGAATGGAAGAATTTGAACAACAGCGTCGGCGCACAGTACTTCTGGATCGATCGCATCTTCGACTGGCGCTCCGACCAGGGAACTTACACGTATCAGATGTTCCACACGTCGCGGCCCGGCTCACTCGACACATCCCTCGTCTCGAGCGACAACATCAACAATCCGCGCACGATGAATGCGATCTACAGTCTTGGCCCGCGTCTCGAAGAAGCGAAGCGCTTCGGAAAAGAGACACTTGGACCAGGCAGCGACAACAACAAACAACTCAACCAGTACGTACCGGCCGGCGATCCGCTCGCACAGTTCTTCGTGCCGCCAAACACGGTCTTCTCGCCGCGTGTGCTCAAGGACGGCGCCGATTCAGTCGGCGCGCTCGGCGCATTGAATCGCGTCTATTTGAACATCGGATTGTTCAGCGAAGAATGGTTGCTGCACTTCAATCCTCTCGTTGGCGGCAAAACCGTTTCGCCGATCGAGATCGCCGTCGCCCGCCAGAACTCGAGCTACTGGGAAGCAACCGAAGCGCAAACTGTCGACATGGCGCTCTTCTTCCTGAAAGCCGCGACGCCACACAAGCTTGCTGACGCACCAGGCGGCAACAAGTATCTCAACAACGGCAATGCGACGGATGCAGCCTACGTCTCACGTGTTAACAACGGTAAGACTGTCTTTGCCGAAACGTGTGCGCGTTGTCACTCGAGCAAACTGCCGACACCTGACACACCCAAGCAGATCTACGCCACTAATGGTTGCGCCGGACCAAACTACTTGCAGTGCTGGGAGGAATACTGGAATTGGACCAAGACGGAAGAATTCAAGTCGAAAATGCGAGCGATCGTTATGGCGCCCGATTTTCTGGACGGTAATTATCTCTCCGCCGAACATCGCGTGCCCGTAACGCTGCTCCAGACCAACGCTTGCAGTCCGCTCGCGACCAATGCGATCAGAGACAACATCTGGGACAACTTCTCATCCGACACGTACAAGGATCTACCTTCCGTCGGCAGCATCAAGGTCGTTCACCCGATCACTGGTGAAGAACGAACGTATGAGATGCCCGGTGGTGGTCGTGGCTACACGCGGCCCGCTTCGCTGATCAGTCTCTGGTCCACGGCTCCGTTCTTACTGAACAACTCGGTTGGACCATTCCGGTGGGAACCGTCAGTCGACAAACGCATGGAGTCGTTCCAGGGCTCGATCGAGCAGATGCTCTTGCTGCAAGAACGTGACAAGGATCCGGTCCTTTCCGCGAAGGGGTTGGACGTCGGCGTGATCGATCGGACCACGACACGTTCCTCGATTCGCGTTGCGCCCGGTTACGTGCCGAACCTTGTTGAAGGTTTTGGCGATATTCTCTTCCCCAGCATCTTCAGCGACGACGGCGGGGTCGAGCTTGGTCCAATTCCACCGGGCACACCGGTCGGTCTGCTGGCAAGTCTCAACCTGCGTCCGGAAGGTCTGGGTTTCTGGAGTCGAGTGCGATACGACTGGCGCTTGCTCGGAGTCGTTAAAGAGATCAAGCAGACACTGAAAGCGCTGCCGGCTAATGCCACTGACGAGCAAGTTCAGCAGGCTTTTACTCCGATGGCTGACAGTCTGATCGCGTTGAGCAAGTGTCCGGATTACGTCGTCAATCGCGGTCACTACTTCGGTACCGGCCGTTACGGCGACGACTCACCATTAACCGAGCAGCAAAAGCGCGATCTGATCGAGTTTTTGAAAACCTTCTGAAGAGGCAAGAACATGAGTACCGCACAACATGACTACATCGTGGTCGGATCGGGAGCGGGCGGTGGACCACTCGCAGCCCGCCTCGCTCGCGCCGGTTTCAAAGTGTTGCTTTTGGAAGCGGGCGGCGATCCGTGCGCTGAAGACAAAATCGGCAAGATGATGTATGAAGTGCCGATCTTCCACGGGCTCTCGACCGAGTATCCGCACTGCCAGTGGGACTACTTCGTGCGTCACTACGAGAATCCCGAACTCCAGGCCAAAGACTCAAAGAAGGAGTTTATCGACGGCCAGCCCAGGATTTGGTATCCACGCGCCGGTACGCTGGGCGGTTGCACGGCACACAACGCGATGATCACCGTCACACCGCAGAACAGTGATTGGGACTACATCGCTGAGATCACCGGCGATTCGTCGTGGCGTGCTGAGAACATGAATAAGTACTTCACACGACTCGAGAACTGCAACTACGTTCCGAAGCCCGGCAGCTTAAAATACATCTTGAGAGGCTTGGCCTGGTCGTACATTGCCTTGCGACACGGCCGTAAAGACTGGCGTGATTGGAGTCACGGTCATGGATTTGAAGGCTGGCTCACCACGAGCGAGGCTGATCCGCGGCTTGCTCTGAAGGACTGGAAAATCGTTCGCATTCTGATCAAGGCAATCAAGCAGACTCTAAGGGGACGGCATGGTAATTTCCTTCTGGGCATTCTCACCAGGCTCGATCCGAACGACGTGCGCAGCAATATCGATGCGCGTGAGGGGCTGGCGTTCACGCCACTCGCAGTCTCGAAAGGCAAGCGCAATGGACCACGCGACTTTCTGCTGAAAACAAAGGAGGAGTTCCCGGACAATCTCACGATTCAACTCCACTCGCTTGCATCCAGAATTCTCTTCAAGGATAAGCGCGCCATAGGCGTTGAGATTCTGGAAGGCAAACATCTGTACGAAGCCGATCCGGAAGCACGCAACGGTAACGCCGGCGCACCCGTGAAACGTGAAGTGTTCGCATCACGCGAGGTGATCGTTTGTGCGGGCGCTTTCAACACTCCGCAGTTACTGAAACTTTCCGGTGTTGGACCAGCAGAAGAACTAAAGAAGTTCAACATCGACGTCGTCGCAGATTTGCCGGGTGTAGGCGAGAACTTGCAGGATCGCTATGAAGTCGGCGTGATAGCAGAGTTTGAGAAACCGTTCGCGTTGTTGGAGGGGGCGACTTTTGCTCCACCTGAGGACGGTGGCCCGCCGGATCCTTACTTCAAGATGTGGGAATCGGGCAGCGGGATCTACACGACCAACGGTGCCTTGCTGGGAGTCCTGCTGCGATCGTCACCGGAGTTGAAAGAGCCCGATCTCTACGTCTTCGCTCTTCCCGGATATTTCAAGGGTTACAAGCCAGGTTACTCCAAGGAGTTCGAGCGACTACGCACGCGCTTTACCTGGGCCGTGCTCAAAGCTTACACGCAAAACACTGCGGGCCGCGTCACCTTGCAATCGAACGATCCGCAGAAGTGGCCCATGATCGATTTCCACTACTTCACGGAAGGTAACGATAAGAAGGGTGCAGATCTCGATGCCGTGGTGGCGGGTGTAAGTTTTGTAAGAGAGATGAACCGGTACGTCGGTAAACACACGGAACTGGTGCCCGGCTCCGACTATCTCGATACGAACAAACTGAAACAGTTTATTCAGGACGAAGCATGGGGCCATCACGCGTCATGTACCTGCAAGATCGGCGCTGACAATGATCCGTTAGCCGTGTTGGATAGTCGCTTCCGTGTGCGCGGCGTTCAGGGTCTGCGCGTGGTCGACGCTTCGGTGTTTCCGAAGATCCCCGGCTACTTCATCGTCGCCGCGATTTACATGATCAGTGAGAAAGCTGCGGACGTGATCATCGAAGACGCAGGTGGGCCACAAAAAGGCGCAAAATAAGGAGGGTTTGTGGCAAAGCGATCTTTGATGCTGGCTGGCGGCGGGCTCAAGATCGCGTTTCAGGCGGGCGTGCTTCAGGTTTGGCTCGATGAGGCGGGCATCGAGTTTGACCACGGTGACGGCGTCAGTGGCGCAACGGTCTTATCGGAAATTTCTTCGGCATCTTCGAGGCGACTACGAACCACGCGTACAAGCAGGTACTGGCCCGAATCGCAGCTAACAACGCCGCCATCGAACGTGGCGCGCCGGGCGAATTCGGACGAACTATCACGGTCCGCGAAATAAAGTCCGAAGTCGCGCTGCACTATCTCTTCAACTTCAGCCAACAACGCTTTCGCGACGAAGTTGAACACGGCGTCGCCATGGCGCGCGCGTGGTGTGAGGCAAATTTCTAAATCCTGAGAAATCCTGTAAATCCTGTCTAAATACTTGAACAAGATTACAAGATTTCTTCAAGATGAGCTTAGTAATTACGCCTCGTCAATAACGCGATAACCGCGACGAACAGCGCTGAGCCGATGATGGACCAGACGATCGGGAAGTTCGTCGTGCCGATGCGGACGGCGAACAGTTCCGGAAGTCCCATCGTCCGCGCTAGCCACATCCCCACAACCGCGCCGACAAACCCGAGCGCGATCGACACCAGGCAGCCACCGCGTGAAAAACCTGTAATCGCCTGCCCGAGCGCACCACACAGGCCCGCCACCAACAATAAAATCAAAAGGTCGAATAACGTCATGTCGCCTCCTCGCTCACCTTTAGCAAGAACGCCTGAGCAACACAAGTTGTTTAGCAAGATTTTGGGTGGTGTCTTAATTTGAAATCGTCTCTGCGGTTCTCGGCGTATCTCTGCGCCTCTGCGTTTGAGTTGCCGTTAACGCAGAGAACACTGAGATACGCCGAGAACCGCAGAGAAAATCGTTCAATTTAAGACACCGCTAGATTTTGCGTCATCTTGTGCTTCTTTGTGGCTGATGGTAGTTTTCGCGAACGGTGGAGCATGTTGACGTAATAATCGTGGGCGCGGGTCTGTCAGGTATTGGCGGAGCCTGCCACCTGAGGATGAACTGCCCGTCGAAGACCTTCGTCATACTCGAAGGCCGCGAGTCGATGGGCGGCACGTGGGATCTGTTTCGCTACCCCGGCATCCGCTCCGATTCCGACATGCACACGCTCGGCTATCGCTTTCGCCCGTGGCGCGACGCCAAAGCTATCGCCGATGGTCCAGCCATCCTGAGTTACATTCGCGAGACTGCCGCCGAGTACGGTGTCGACAAAGCGATTCGCTACAACCATCGCGTGCGTCGTGCGTCATGGTCGTCGGAACACGCGCGCTGGACCGTCGAGATCGAAACCGGAGAGATATTGACGTGCAACTTCCTTTATCTCTGCACCGGCTATTACGACTATGCGAGCGGTTACACGCCTGAGTGGCCCGGCGTCGCGCGCTTTCGTGGCACGATCGTACATCCGCAGAAGTGGCCCGAAGATCTCGACTACAGCGGCAAGCGCGTTGTAGTGATCGGCAGCGGCGCCACCGCGATCACGCTCGTTCCCGCAATGGCCCAACGCGCAGCGCACGTCACGATGCTTCAGCGGTCTCCGAGCTACGTGGTCTCGCGTCCTGCCGAAGACAAAGTGGGGAACCTGTTCCGTCGCTACTTACCCGACCATCTCGCGTATGCACTCACGCGCTGGAAGAACGTGTTCGTCGGCACGTTTTTCTACCGTCTCGCGCGAAAGAAACCCGAAGTCTTCAAGTGGATGGTGGCACGCGGCGTCCGCAAAGCGCTCGGCGAGAAGTACGACGCGAAGCACTTCACGCCGCCGTACAATCCGTGGGACCAGCGCCTCTGTTTTGCTCCCGACGCAGATCTCTTCGACGAGATGCGCGCGGGCCGCGTCTCAGTAGTAACCGATCAGATCGACACCTTCACCGAAGACGGACTATTGCTCCAGTCCGGCGAACACCTCGACGCTGACATCATCGTGACCGCAACCGGACTCGTGTTGCGGCTGTTCAGTGGAATGCAACTCGTCGTCGATGGTTCGGCAATCGATCTTCCGAATACGTTCGTCTACAAAGGAATGATGTTCAGCGACATACCGAACTTCGCCTTCGCTGTGGGCTACACGAACGCGTCGTGGACATTGAAATGCGACCTCACCGCCGAGTATGTTTGCAGGCTGCTGAACTACATGGACCAACACGGCTATGACGTCTGTACCCCGCGCGTGAACGATACCGACATCGAAGCAGAGCCTGTGATCGACTTCAACTCGGGATACGTTCTGCGTGCGCTGCACACGCTCCCGCGCCAGGGATCGAAAACGCCGTGGCGCCTGCACCAGAATTACATGAAAGACCTTCGCATGATGCGCTACGGGCGCGTGGACGACGGGACGATGGAGTTCAAGGCAGCACGGGCCGCGCGTGTCGCCGGCGCGGGAGTGATGGCCCATGGCTGAGCGCATGCAACTCGCTGGACGAACCGCGGTGGTAACAGGTGCTGCGAGCGGTATCGGACGCGCGATTTCCGTGTCGCTCGCGCGTCGAGCCTGTAATCTCGCGCTCGCAGACATCGACGAAGTTGGTCTCGCTGCTACGGCAGAATTGATTCGCAGTAACGGTATTCACGTTTCCTTACATGGTCTTGATGTCGCTGATCGAGTCGCAGTGGCGCAGTTACCTGATGTCATCGCGGCTGAGCATGGCGGTGTAGACGTGCTCGTCAACAACGCGGGCGTCGCGTTAGGAGGGACGTTCGAGCAGGTCTCTGACGAAGACTTCGAGTGGCTCTTCGAGATCAACTTCTGGGGCGTGGTACGCATGACGCGCGCGTTCCTGCCACTGTTGCGCGCGAGCGAAGACGCACGTGTCGTGAACATCTCGAGCGTGTACGGCTTGATCGCGCCTCCGGAGCAAGCTCCGTATTCGGCGAGCAAGTTTGCAGTGCGTGGCTTCTCAGAGGCGCTGCGTCACGAGCTCGACGGCTCGAACATCGGCGTGAGCGTGGTCCATCCAGGCGGTGTCGCCACCTCGATCGCGGAGAAGGCACGCGTTCCGGCGGGCACAAGCGAGGAAGAAATCGCACGACGTCACGCGAAGTACCGGAAGCTTTTGCGCCTGCCTCCTGAGATCGCGGGCGAGACGATCGTGCGCGGCATTGAGCGACGCGATTCACGCATCCTCGTCGGCTCCGACGCGAAAGTCATATCCACGATCGCGCGGCTCTGGCCGGTGCGATACTGGAAGGTGCTGGTGCGGCGTATGGGCAGTTGAAGAAGACTTTACTGCGAGATAGGTAGCAGCGGGGGCAAGCCCCTCTTCCTGACTTGTTCCATTGTTTACAAGCTTAGTTCTTTTAACAGCCTGAGATTAGAACAAGTCAGGAAGAGGGGCTTGCCCCCGCTCTAACCACCTACCAGTCAGCTTCGAGTCCGTGGCCGCGGCTGGACCAGTACTCACACCAGCGTGCGGCAGCGTAGAGGATGTCGAGCTTGGTTTCGGGACTGTCTTCCTGAAACTCCACGTCTTTCGCAAATTCGATGTGTTCGAGGTTCTTTTGCTTCGCGTATGATGCGGCAGAACCGCGCAGCTCTTGTCCCAAAACTGCTAACTCCGGCGCGAGACAACTTTCATAACATTTTGCGAAAGTGGCTTCGGGAATGATGTCTTTACAGTCTCGCAAGAACTCCCCGCGGAAACTAAATCGTTCGACGTATCCGGCAGACCAATTCGAATAACGTGGCAGTCCGTCATTAGGTGGCAGCAGGGCCAGAACATAGTAGTCCTGCATCTCTTTCATGAACTCGTCTTCCGGCGGCCGTGGCTCCTTCATTTCGTTGTAGCGCTCACGCGCCCACGCATCGGCCTCCGCGCTTTCGCCAACACGCGGCGCGCCGAGTGTCTCGAAGGGAGTGATCTGGATCTCGTGCCATCGTTTCTGAATTGCTTCGCGGTCGATCCCTCGTCGCCGCAGCCGCCTCCTCTCAATCCATCCGGGCCTGGTCGGTAGTTCGCCGAGTTGCTTAAAAAGCGCAGCAAACTCCTCCTCTGCCCCCGGCTTAGGTTTACCAATTGGATTCCAATCGAGACCCATAGCTTACGACTTGATCTGATTCGGTTTTCTGACCTGCATATTACCAAAACTCAAGTTGCGTTTCGCAGACAACTGTAGGGGCGGCCCTCCGTGGCCGCCCCCGCGTGGAAACACAATGTGGCGAAACCTGGGGCGGCCCCAGAGGGCCGCCCCTACCGTTGCTCACGTGGCGTCGAATCGAATTTGAAGTCGCGGCCGTTGGAGGTCCATCACGCTTATTGGGAAGTAGTTGATGTGAGGCATCAAGTGTGAGAACGTCGGCGACGGAATGTGAAGCCCGCGTGACGCGCCGAACACAATTTTAGGCTGACATGCCCCGCTGTGCTCGAAGACAAGAAAATCGGTCGCATGCTTACTCTCGACGCGATGCGCGGAGGAGCAGCACTGGCCGTCGTCACGTATCACGCACTCGGAGTCGCACCTCGAACCGCCTTCAGCGGATGGGAAGCGTGGCTGCCGCAAATCACCGCTTACGTCGTCCACTTCGCCTTTGCGGGCATATATCTTTTCTTCGTCATCTCCGGTTTTTGTATTCACCTGTTCTGGGCGAAAACCCGCGCGGCAGGTATTGAAAATCCGGTAATCAACTTCTTTACTTTCTGGAAGCGACGCGTGCGGCGTTTGTACCCGCCTTACTTTGCCGCGCTCGCTCTGTATCTCGGCTATCTCGCTTATAAAACTCCCGTTCACATCACTGGCTTTTACTTGTGGGACGTGCTGCTTCATGTTTTCATGTTGCACAACCTCGACCTGCGAACAACCTACACGATCAACGGCGCTTTTTGGACGCTCGCGATCGAAGAACAACTGTACCTCGCGTATTTCCTGTTGCTCTTCCTGCGAATTCGTTTCGGTTGGACCAAAACTTTGCTCATCTCCTTCTCGGCGCGCGTTGTTTGGCTGATCATGGGCCACGCGTTGAGCGCCTCGTTTGGCGTTCACATTCCCGTCACCGAAGCAGCCGCGACAAACTGGTTTATCTGGGCGCTCGGCGCGTTGAGTGTTGAAGCAGCTTTAGGACTGATAAAACTCCCGCGCTGGTGTTACAAGCTTCCGGCAGCCGGCCTCGCGCTCGGCTGTGCGATGAGTCTCGCCCAGCTCTTACCACTGGTCGATCATAAAGGGTGGATACACGATCTCGGCTGGCTCATAATGCACCCGGCCTGGGGCGTGGGATTCTTCGTCCTCGTAAACTATGCGGTAGCGGCGGAACAGCGTTGGCGACAAAAATCTTTACAGGTGCCGCGTTTCATCCCGGCACTGGCTTCAGTTGGACTAATCTCATACTCGCTTTATCTAACGCACTCGTTTGTACTGATGCACTGGTACTGGTTTGGTTTCACGAGATTGCACATTCTCACCATTTCGGTGCTTATAATGACGCCGCTGTCGGTCGCGTTTGCGTGGGTATTCTTCCGCGTCTTCGAGCGGCCGTTTATGACCTCTTCGGCATTGAAACCACGGATTAAGACGGATGATAGCGTCAATACGGATTGGAGTTCTGACACTGCTGCTGTCTCTGCTCAGTTCGAGCGCGTTTGCGCAACCGAATTGCGTTGAGACGGCGAGCGAGGTGCAACCGCAGCTTTCCACGGAAACGCAGCGGGAGCTCGAGACAAAACTCAATGACGCGCGCGCGCTTTACGAGAAGAATCCCCGGTCTGTTGAAAATGTTATCTGGCTGGGCAGGCGGACGGCGTACCTCGGACGTTATAAAGACGCGATTCGGATTTACACGAAAGGCATCGAACAGTTTCCGTCTGATGCGCGGCTCTATCGCCATCGCGGACATCGTTACATCACGCTACGTTGTTTCGACGCCGCGATTGCCGATCTGGAACAGGCGTCGAAGCTGATTAAGGGTAAGCCTGATGAGATCGAGCCCGATGGTCTGCCTAACGCGCGAAACATTCCCACCAGCACGCTGCATTCAAATATCTGGTATCACCTCGGCCTGGCTCATTACCTGAAAGGCGACTTTGAGCGCGCCCTCACGGCGTATCGCGAAGCTGAAAAAGTTTCGCAGAACCCGGATATGCTCGTGGCGACGTCGCACTGGCTCTACATGACGTTGCGCCGTCTCGGACGTGAGAAAGAGGCGAGCAAGACCATCGCAGGGATCAAAGACGATCTCGATCTGATCGAGAATGCTGATTACTACAAGCTGATTCGCATTTACAAAGGCCAGATTGATCCGGCAACGGTCCGGGTGGAAATCAGCCAACGGTCGAACAGTTTGACCAACGCGACCGTCGGTTACGGTCTCGGCAATTGGTATCTCTACAACCGCCAACGCCCGGAAGCCGAAAAGATCTTCCGCCAGGTCACCGCAGGCAATCAGTGGGCCAGCTTTGGCTACATCGCTGCCGAGTCAGAACTGAAGCGAAAGTAATCCTGTCTCACCCGTACCTCACCCGACTCGCCATTTCCACATCCGCTCAAAAACGAATTCGCGAAAATTGTCATAACCAACGGAGCACTTCTCTTTTCTGTTACGAGTCGCTCTTACTTTCGACAGAAAGAACAAAAAAATGAGTACCTTATCTCGCCGGCCTCTCACACAACTCCTGGTTCTCGCGCTCGTCGCGTCTTTCATTTTTACCTCGACGCTGGGGACTCGCCCGATTTCGGCCATTCAGCAGAGCGATGCCGAACAAGCGATGACCGCCGTCGCGAAGGCCGAAAATGCCCTGAATGTGGCGCAAAACAAGCGAATTGAAGCCACCGCGCGGGTAAAGAACCTGCGCGAGTTCAGCGACTTCGAAGAGCCCAATCAAGATGCTCTGAACTCGATTCGCCGGCTCGCCGACACCGCGAATCGCATGTTTGACGCTACCACCAACAAGAGTCTGCAAACGGAGCTGAGCGATGCTCAGACAAAACTCGTCGAAGCTCTCCAGGCGCTCAACACCTCGAAAACCGCGCTGTCTAACGCAACCACGTCGACAGAGGTCGAAAGCGCGAAAACTGCCGTCCAGGCAAAAATCGACGCCGTCAAAGCGCAACTGGACGCCACCGAAAGGACCGCTCCCGAGCTGACTGGCCTCGCATCGCAATTGAATCAAGCTTTGAGCGCCGTGTATCCGCGCGTGGTCAAGGTTGCAAAAGCTGCTGAGGATCGACTCAAACCGTTCACGCAGGACATTACGGAGCCCACCGATCTACTCAACCTTTTTAAGAACAAGTTCAGCGGTGTTCCGGCTCTGATGCAGTTTCAACTTGATCTACAACCGGCCTGGAGCAATCTTTCCGAAGCACTGAGCGGCGTTGTTGATGATCATGTCACTCGTGCAGGATCGGTAAGCGACGCATTGGCAAGTTTGAAAACTACAGCCGAAACCAGCGCCGCGAAACTGAACTCGCAGATTGCACGGCTCAATGAGAACGCGCAGACAAAGCAAGCCGCGTTAGTCTCGAGCATGGAGGCGTTCAAGGGAGTTCCGGAGCGTGACGAGAAGGCAGCGATCGCAAGCATACAGGCGGCCCAACGTCAGGCCGAGGCACTCGAAAGAATCAATCGCACCGCGGCATCGATTGGCACAATCGCCGAATCCGCGAGCTTTGCCACTTTCAACAAGGCAGGTTTAGACACGGCGCAAACCGATCTGACCACCAGCTTGAATGAGCTGCGACTCCGAGCGACAAAATTTCAAGAGCTACTTTCCGGTGATCGCTCTCTCTGGGTCACTGAAAAGATCCGTCTCTACTACTTCACTGACATCCCACGTCTCGTACAAATGCTAAATCCTGCCGCGAGACTGACCGGCGGCGATCCGGACGCCCGCCGCCAGGCTGATGTTCGTTTAGAAAGGTTACGCGCGGCTGAGGATGCGCAAAGTGAAGCTGACGGCAGAGTCGCAAATCTCAAGCGAAGAATCGAGATCATCAAAGACCAGATGCGAGAGGCCAAGGCCGATCTCGCGTTGGCGAACATCAGAGCTGACAGGGCTGCAAGACAGGAAACGCTAATCAGCAGGCGCCCCGAGTCAGAGCTCAAGCCCGGCGAAAAGGACGATGCGACCGCAGAGAAAAACAGAACCGAGAAAGACCGCCGGGACGCGCAAAACAAGGTCGACATGATGAACAACATGCAGACCGGCCTGGCCGCAGACCTGGCTGCCGCGGAGGCACAACTCGTGGAGGCACAGGAGGCTTTCGATCGCGCCAGCCGCGTCACGATTCGTGCAGCCCAGGCGGAGTCTGCCGCGTTTGCAAATCAGCGTGACAACGCGGCGTTCTGGTCTGCCGAGCCTGATTCCGCCAGCAGCGATCCAGCCAAACGCGTGGAAATCACGTCTTCCACTAACGGTGAAAACGCAATCTTCATTCGTGGCACGCGAGATGATGTGAACAAAGTGCAGGACATTGTCGCCAAGCTTGATGAGCCGGCTCCGCAGGCCCGGATGACGCTGTGGAAGATCGAACTAAATAGTGACGCCACTCAGAAAGGTGCTGAAAGATTTAACGAAGCTCTCGCGATTGTCGAGAAGGAATTGGCTACTACTCGCGCCAATATAGCTGACACGCTGTCGATACTTCTCCAGGCTGTCAGCGAGGAAGCTGAGCAGGCAGCTATCCAAAAGCAAAAAGCCGAGGATCAGGGCGGCGAAAAATTTGAGCGGAAAGATTGTCATGAGATTGATACCTACGCCCAGTATCAATTTGAACCTGACCCAACCAAAACTGATATCACGGGACGGTACCAGCGTCTCAGACGTTACTCGCTTTACTCCGAACAAGTGCGCAAGGAACTCGGAATCCGTTTCATCGAGGAGCTCGGCTTCGACAATCCAAAGCAGTTTGGATTGAAGGATCCAGCTTCGGCAACAACACTCAACGAGGCGTTAATCGTCATGTTGCTCACCAACCGCTTTCATCGTGAGCAAATCATGAACCGCTTCAGAGATGGCCTGAAACAGAAGTTCGGAAAAAATAGTGAGTTTGGAAGCGACCGTGAGTTTAGAAAAGACGTTAACTTTGGAGCAACGGGTGAGTTTGAGAAAGGCATCGCGTTCAGGCGTCTCAATTCTGCGTTTGAACTTGCCTTACCGACGCTGGCCAAAACGGAACTGGCAACGACGCGGCAACAACAAGAGCTCATCTATGCGATTCGAGGTTCACTGCTCAAGCACCTGCTTGGAAGAATCACGAGGTTGCAAGAACGCGTCGAGGAGTTTCGTAAATTCGAAGCCGGCAAACCAAATTATGTAGTAATGGGAACTAACGGAACCAACGGAACCAACGGAACCAACGGAACCAATGGAACCAATGGAACCAACGGGCACCTGCCTGCCTTGACTCCGAGCCAGATAGCATTGCGTCAATGCTTGCAAGCAAAGCTTCCGCTAATCCTGGATACGATCCATGACGAATTCCCGATCTCACCGTACGACGTAATGAAAGGTTACGTCCGCTTAGTCGACACCGGTGAAGGTACCATCGGCTTGCAACGGTTTGATAAGGACCAGCCAGTTGGACCACCAAAGGTTTACAACCTCAGACCGTCACCGGCGCGCGTTGCAGCAGCAGACGGGATGCTCGATGTCTTCACGAAGGCATTTGAAGACGATATCGATCGTCACTTCGTCCAGCCGATGCTGGCTGATCTGCGGCAAAAGTTGAGGAAAACGGGTATCGGTTTTGGCGTGATCCAACGCACGTCGGTGCTGGCGACAAATCGTCTCGTCGCACGTGTCGATCCACGCGCCACCGCTGAGTTATCAGTGGGCCAGGAGACAAATCTGATCCAGGGTCTGCAACAGCTTGCCCAAATCACACTCGACGCCCGCGCCGGTAACATCGGCGGAGTGTTCGGCCAGCTCGGACAAATTGCAAGTAGAAGAGATGAAGGCGCGGAAATCTACGGCATCACTTCCGGTAGCGCTTTCCAGGTCACACCGATCTTTGATCCGACTGGCCAGGCGTTGCGCTTTAAGTTCGACTTTGTCGATACGACGCTCGTCCGCGATCCGCGGGGGGCCACGAACCCGCGTATTCCACGTATCGAGCGACACACAGTCAACACCGAAGTCCAACTCGCCAACATGGAGCTGCGCGAGGTGTCGCGCTTCGAGTCTGACGCGAAGATCGGACTCCCGACTACCTATATGGGCGGCATCCCGATCCTGAAGGATATTCCGGGCGTACGACCAATTCCGCTGATCGGTTGGTTCGTCCGGCGCAAGGGCAGCAACGCGATCGCCCAGCGCAGCCTGATCTTCGCCCAAACGACAATGTCACCAACCATCAGCGACATTCTCGATCTGTTCGATACATCGCTGAAGATGCGCTGAGTCAGGAGAAGAATTCTCGCGCAAAGGCGCAAAGGCGCAAAGTTAAGCCCTCCGGCGCCGAAGGTCTCAACTTTGCGCCTTTGCGCGAGAAACTCTTTTAGGACGCGAGCGCCTTCTCCGCCTTGGCCCGCACGAATGCGTAACTCAACTGCGGTAACGAGTTGAACTTAGCGGCTTTCGTAAAGAATGCCTTGGCGTTCGCCG
>DASTTS010000273.1:0-15175 GCA_035760085.1 Pyrinomonadaceae bacterium | reverse complement strand
TCTTTTGTGATTGCTCCATTGTTAATCCTCCCGGTCTGATCGCGGCAAATCCAAGACCGTAAAAGCGAGTCGGGGTATACGCTTTGCAGTTTCACAAAAAAGAAGTGGTGTTTTAGATTGAACGATTTTCTCTGCGTTCTCGGCGTATCTCAGTGTTCTCTGCGTTTGAGTTGACGTTTAACGCAGAGAACACTGAGATACGCCGAGAACCGCAGAGAAGATTTCAAATTACGACACCACCCCAAAAGAGCCTGAGTTGCGTATCAAGCTCGGTCAGGAAAGGAGTGTAGATGCCGGAAAAAGAGACACTTGAACGAGCGCGGAAAGACAAACGCGAGGGCAAAGCGCCGAGCACTCAGGCTGGTGAGTTTGTAAGAGAAGAGATCGAACATATTCGCGAGGGCAAGCACGGCGCGCGCTCAACGAAACAGGCCATTGCAATCGGACTCGCGAAAGCGCGTCGTGCTGGTGTTGAGTTGCCGCCGTCAGAAACCGCTTCTGAAGAGACGAAAGAACAAGCGAAGCGTGACCTTCGCAAAGCCGGGAAGAAGCCTTCGAGTAAGCGCTCACGCGCATCCCGCAAAGCGCTCAAGAAGGAAGGACGTAGCGCCGCCTCGAAAGAAGCGTTGTCACGCCAGGCCCGCAAGGCCGCGAAGAAGCGTTCGAAAGCCTCGCGTTCCCGGTCCGCAAAAAAAGCTGCAAAGACACGGAAGAAGTAGGCTCTTTGTGGGTAATTAGTCTTGTGTTATGCTGTGGGCCCGTGAATCACACGGTTGCCATCGTCCCAGCCCGCCTCGCTTCAACACGCTTACCGGGAAAAGCTCTCATCGATATTGCTGGAAAACCCATGGTTTGCTGGGTCGCCGAGCGCGCACGCGCCGCACGCAATGTGCATCGAGTGATCGTTGCGACCGATAGTCAGCAGATCGTTGATGCCGTCCAGGCGCTAAGTATCGAAGCCGTGCTGACCTCAGCGGATCACACCAGCGGCACCGATCGCGTCGCGGAAGTTGCCGCACAAATTCCAGACGCAGAGATCATCGTCAACGTTCAGGGTGATGAACCACTCATTTCACCTGCGACAATCGAAAAAGCAGTTGATACGATGGCTGCCGAGATTTCGAAACACGATGGCGCCGGAATCGTAACAACGTGGGAAGCAATCGACACGATCGAAGATCTGCTGGATCCGGATCTCGTGAAAGTCGTGTTGGATCAAGACGAGAACGCGGTCTATTTTTCACGTTCGCCCGTGCCGTATCCTCGCGATGTCGTAAAACGCTATGGATCATTGCAGGCGGCATGGGACAATGAGCCCGGGCTGCCCACGCTTTTTCGCAAACACACGGGACTGTACGTCTACCGTAGAAACGTGTTGCTGGAGTTTACAAACTGGCCGCAGTCTCAGCTTGAAAAGATCGAAGCACTCGAGCAACTGCGCGCGTTGGCCCATGGCGTGAAGATCAAAGTGGTTGCCGCATGTGCGGCGTCAACGGGTGTTGATACCGCCGAAGATCTCGAGCGAGTCAGAGAGCTGGTGGCCGCAAGGATCTAGAATTATGAGCGACTGGATCGGATTAGGCATCATCGTATTCCTCGTTTTATGCGGGCTATTTGGCTTGTCACAACTCAGCAAGCCGTACGACGTTACGACTGAAGAATTTGAACGACGTGCACAGGAAGGACCAGGCCTGCTCAGCGCTGGTTTGGTTACGCTACAGAAAGCACTCGATCCGTCGAAGGAAAAAGCGGTCGAGGTAATAGAAGACATGAAGCAGGGGCGTTACAACAAAAAAGAGGAATCCGGAGATCCTCCGGAGGCTGGCGATGGCAGCAATGACAAGGTAAATGGAGAACCCGATGCCTAAATATATCTTCGTTACTGGTGGTGTGGTTTCGAGCCTGGGTAAAGGCCTGGCAGCGTCGTCCATCGGATGTTTGCTCGAGAGTCGTGGCCTGCGCGTAGCGCTCATCAAACTCGACCCGTATATCAACGTCGATCCGGGAACGATGTCGCCATTCCAACACGGCGAGGTGTTCGTCACTGATGACGGCGCCGAAACAGATCTCGACCTGGGCCATTACGAGCGCTTCACGCACGCGCATCTTTCACAAGCCAACAACTGGACCACCGGACGAATTTATCTTTCTGTGATCGATAAAGAACGTCGTGGCGATTATCTCGGCAAGACGATCCAGGTCATTCCACACATCACCAACGAGATCAAAGAGGCGGTGCGTAAAGTCGCGGATAACGATAAACCGGACGTGATCATTGTTGAGATCGGCGGCACCGTTGGCGACATCGAATCGCTGCCTTTTCTCGAAGCGATTCGGCAGATGGGTAACGAAGAAGGCGCCGGCAACGCGTTATTTGTTCACGTCACGCTCGTGCCGTACATCGCCGCCGCTGGTGAGCTGAAGACGAAACCTACGCAACACTCTGTACGCGACCTGCGCGAGATTGGTATCGCGCCGGACATTCTTCTGTGTCGCTCGGAAAAACCTTTGTCACGCGAGCTGCGCGGGAAGATCGCGCTGTTTTGTAACGTGAAAGAGTCTGCTGTGATCAGTGCACAGGATGTCGACACGATCTACGACGTTCCGCTCGCGTTTCACGAGCAGGGCCTCGACGATTTGATTGTTTCGCAATTAGGACTAGAAACGCAGGCGCCGCAGGTCGACCTCGCTGAGTGGCGCAATCTCGTGGCGACGATTCGTGAGCCTTCCGGTGGCGAAACGTCGATCGCAATTGTCGGCAAGTATGTGGAGCTTGAAGACTCGTACAAATCGTTACGTGAAGCGCTTACACACGGTGGCGTCGCAAACAATCTTCGTGTCGATGTGAAATGGATCGAGTCGGAAGAGTTGATGGACGACGATTACGAAGATCGCTTGCGCGACTTCGACGCGATCCTCGTGCCCGGCGGCTTCGGCAAACGCGGCATCGCGGGAATGATCCGGGCGATCTACTACGCGCGCAAGACGCGCACGCCGTTTTTTGGCATCTGTCTGGGAATGCAGACCGCGTGTATCGAGTACGCGCGTAATGTCTGTGAGCTGAAAGATGCTGACTCGACCGAATTCGATCTCGAGACGCCACATCCGATCATTTTTAAACTGCGCGATCTCGTTGGTGTCGAAGAATTAGGTGGCACAATGCGACTCGGCGCGTGGCCCTGCCGGCTTGCCCAGGGCTCGTTGGTCCAGGAGGTTTACGGTGGCGCTGACGAGATCAGCGAGCGACATCGACATCGTTACGAGTTCAATCCGGAGTTTCGTCAGAAGTTGGAAAGTGAAGGTTTGGTATTCAGCGGTGTCTCGCCTGACGGCAAGTTTGTCGAGATGATCGAGCTGTCGCGCGACGTGCACCCGTGGTTTATTGGCTGCCAGTTTCACCCTGAGTATAAGTCGCAGCCGCTCAATGCTCATCCGTTGTTTGCCTCGTTTGTCCGGGCCGCGTACGAAAATCGTTTGCACTCTGAGACCTCAATAGAGAAGAATGGAGAAGTCGATCTGGTGGTTCATGAACGCCTGACCGCCACCAGCGGCGACTGAGGCCACGAAAAGGCATAAAACTGCCCAGAAGAACCTCACTTCAGGAAATGAAAGACGCCGAAGAATTGGCAGCCACGGATCCGTTTGTGGGCCGGACGTTCGACGAGAAGTATCTCGTAGAGGAACAGCTCGGCGCGGGCGGCATGGGTGCGGTTTATCGTGCGCGGCACCTGTCAATGGACCGTCCGGTAGCGATCAAGTTTCTGCAACAGCGATTGGTCGAAGACGAAGCGGCGCGAGTTCGCTTTCACACTGAAGCGCGTGCGGCGGTGAAGCTGCGCCATCCGAACGCAGTTTCCGTCACTGACTTCGGACAAACTGCGGAAGGTGTGGTCTACATCGTCATGGAGCTGCTCGAAGGTCGCACGTTGCGAGAAATAGTGAGCAGGGAAGCGCCCCTTGAAACGGCACGCGCGATCTCGATCATGCTCCAGGCGTCTGACGCAGTTGCGGCCGCTCACGACGCGGGCATCATTCATCGCGACTTGAAACCAGCGAATATTCTTATCACTCAAAGTGCGGACCAACCGGCTGCCGTGAAAGTGCTCGACTTCGGCATCGCGACGTTTTCGGCGGACGATGATGAAGATGCGCCGGCGTTGGCCCACACCAACACCGTGATCGGCACGCCGCGTTACATGTCGCCCGAGCAACACAACGGGAACGATTTGACTCCGGCCGCGGACGTTTACAGTCTCGGTATCATTCTCTATGAGATGTTGACCGGCATGGTTCCTTTCTCCGGCTCGACGCCTGCCGAGATTGCGGAAAAACATGCGAATAATCCACCGCACTCACTGCGCGAGATCGTTGCCGCGATTCCGGATGAAGTCGAACACGACGTTATGCATGCGTTGGAGAAACAACCTGCTGATCGACCTGCGAACGCGGGTGAGTTTCGACGTGAGCTACTTGATACCGCCGAGCGGCTCGGTCTGGAGCATCACGCGTTGACGAGCGCGCCTGATATCGAGGCGTTGCGTGATTCCGGCGTGGAGTCGCCGTCAGGACGTCTGGTGGTTGACATTACGCGGCTGCGCGAGAAGCGCGCGCTCAGTTCGGGATCGAACGAAATCAAGGTTCTTGGTGCTAAATCTGTCGAGAAGCCTCTGCCTAACATCGAAAAACCATCTCCGCCCGGTTCATTTCTGGACAAGGTCAAGCGTATACTCGGGCTTTGATTTATCCTGCAAATCCTGTAAATCTTGTAATCCTGTGAAACGTCTTTCTAAGTCTTTCTCTGTTGGCAAAGCCACGTTCGGCGACGGCCGGCTCACAATCATCGCCGGACCGTGCGTGGTTGAATCTCCTGAACACGCTCTGATGATGGCGCGCGAGTGCCGCGATCGCGCCCGGGCCGCGGGCCTCGACTACGTTTTCAAGTCGTCATTCGACAAAGCAAACCGATCGTCAATTAAGAGTTTTCGTGGTCACGGCATGGAGGCCGGGCTCGAAGTCTTACAGCGCGTTAAAGAGGAAGTCGACGTTCCTGTGCTGACTGACGTACACGACGTCTCGCAGGTTGAGCGCGTTGCTGAAGTGGTCGACGTGCTTCAGATACCCGCGTTTCTCTCGCGGCAAACTGATCTAATCATCGCGGCTGCGAAATCGGGTAAGGCGGTCAATGTCAAGAAGGGTCAGTTTCTCGCGCCACAGGACGCGCGCAACATCGTCGACAAGGCTCGCGAAGTTGGTTGTGAAAAGTTCATGCTGACGGAACGCGGCGCGAGTTTTGGTTATCACAATCTCGTCGTCGATATGCGCTCGTTTCCGATCATGCGCGAGTTTGGCGTGCCGGTAGTTTTCGACGTGACGCATTCGCTGCAACTGCCTGGTGGGCTTGGTCATGCAACGGGTGGACAATCGGAATACATCGAACCGCTGGCGCGTGCCGGAGTTGCGTGTGGTGTCGATGCGGTCTTCATGGAAGTGCACGATTGTCCCGAGAAAGCGTTGTCAGACGGACCCAACGCATTGCCGCTCGAGCGCCTCGCGCCGCTGCTTTTGATGTTGCGCGACATTCACCAGCTTGTTAATGGTAACTCTGGTGATCAGCATTAGTTTATTTCTGATTTAATCCGTTAACTATGAGAACACTTCTTTTACTCGCGCTGATGCTGTGTCTGTTGACGCAGGCAGGCGCGCAAGCACCAGCGACTGTTATCTGGCAGGTCAATTCGTTTGACGTTAACGCGAATGTGCAGCAGACCGAACGTGTGCTCAATGGCGTCGCGGCGATCAACGCGACGAACGTTGGTACTGGACCAGGTCGAACACTGACGCTCCGTATCAACTCCAAAGCGAGCGTTAAATCCGTGACAGTCGGTGGCGCCGCTGCGAGTTTTAGACCAGGAACAGAGCCGCGCGGTGATCTGCAACGAATCGAGATCACTTTACCCGCGTCAGTCACGCCGAATGGGACTGTTTCCGCAAGTGTCACTTACTCGCTTCCAGTCGAGAGTAATACCGGACTCACGGCGATCAGTCCGATTGCGACGCAGTTTCTGCCGCTCGCCTTCTGGTATCCGATGCCGAACACACCTTACTCTGTGCGCGGCGCTGACACTGCTCCATTTCATTTGACCGTTAACATTCCGAATGTGGTTTCATCCGGTGTTGAGAAGGCTGGTCCAACTGGTTCGGTGACGTTCGATCAGTCGCTTTACGGTCAGCCATTCTTTGTTCAAGGTGATTGGGACAAACTCGAAGGCGCCGCTGATGCAAAGGGCGTCGTCGTCTTACTCGAGAAAGGCGCGGGCGCGGAAGACCGCAAGCACGCCGAGGCGTTGATGGCGTTCACGGCGGCGGCGCGTGGATTCTTTGCGACGTCTCTTGGACCAGCGCCCGATACGCCGCTGCGTCTGGTGGCAGCGCGTCGAGGCGCGGGTTTTAGCGACGGTGGCACCGTGTTGTTTGACGCAGACACACTTCGTCTTCCAAAACTCGACGCCGCGACAGCGCTCTCCGTAGCCGAAACAACGGCAAGACTTTGGATTGGGGGCCAAACTCCAATTCGTGGCGAAGGCTCGGGTGTGTTGCGCGACGCACTCGTGCGTTACCTCGCGACGCAATTTCTCGAAAAACAGTTTGGTGCGGATGCGGTGAAGTCGGAGTTGTATCGCCAACGACTCGCGTATGCGACAGTCGCGCAGCGCGATGGTCCACTCGCGCGTACCACTCAGTTAGACAGCACGTACTTCGCGTCAGTGCCGAATCGCGGTGCGATGTTCTGGCGTCTCGTCGATCGGCGTTTGGGTCGAGACGCATTGATGGGTGTTCTGCGCGCGGCGTTACAGGCCGGAAAGAGCGAGCCAAACGGTCTTAACCTCCCGGCGGTGCGGGAAGCCCTCGTCTCACGTGGTGGCGACAGCATGAAGGCATTGTTGGACCAGCAGCTCGATCAGGTACCCGATACGGATCTGATGGTTGGTTTGCCGGTGCAGCGGGGCGCTGACTGGGTTTCAGCACTGCGCAACCTCGGCTCGATCGATGTCACCGTCACCGTCGCGGCCACAACCGAACAGGGTCAGGAGCTGCGATCAGAAGCGACTGTGCCTGCGAAAAACTTCGGCGAAGCAGTGTTCAAAACGACTGCGAAGATCGTTCGCGTCGAAGTTGATCCTGACAAGCTTTACCCGCAGCTCGATTACGGCAACGACGTGATGCCGCGAGCCAAGGATCTCTCGCAAGCATTGAATGAGGCGTCGTTGCAGTTAGGCGCTCAGGACTTCGTTAAAGCTGAGGGGACCGCGCGTGCGATGCTGGCAGCCGCGCCACGTTTTCAGGAGGCGCAAATCATCCTCGCGCGTGCGTTGCTCGGTCAGAACCGGATCGAAGACGCGGAGAGACTCTTTCGCGCCGCGCTCGATGAGCCGTTGCCGTTTGCAGCTACAGTCGCCTGGGCCAACATCGGCCTCGGTGAGATTTTGATGAAACGTAACCAGCCCGCGGAGGCTGCCAAACGATTTAACGACGCGGTCGCGGCGAGCCGTGATTATCCGTCGTCTCTGGCTGCACGTTCGGCGCGAATTCGTGCCGAAGCCGCAGCGAACAATGCGCCACCGGTTGATGAAACTGCGCGTGCGTTTATCACACAACTCTCGCAGGCAGTGGTTAGCAACAAGAAAGCGGAGTTGGAGTCGAGAATCGTTTCGGGCGAGCTGGTGCGGTTCATTAACGCGAGCATCGGCACCGAAGCATGGGACACGAAAGTCGTGCGGACCGAGCAGCTCAATGCGAATTTGATCGCCGCCGACGTGCAGATCCGAGCGAGTAAGCTGGGCACGGTTGGTTCCGGTACGGCTGTGTTGATACTGGCGCGGACACCGGCGGGCTGGAAGCTCTCGGGGATCGATCTTTTCGAAGTGCGATGAACGCTGAGGTTCAGGAACGCGCTGCACGCATCAAGTTGCTCTTGATGGATTGTGACGGTGTGTTGACTGATGGTCGCATCTGGATCTTTGAGAACGGCGAAGAGCAGAAAGGTTTTCACACGCGCGATGGACTCGGAATCGACTTGTTACATCGAGCGGGTTTACGATCGGGGATCATCTCGGGACGAACGTCGAGCGCTGTCGACACTCGTGCGCGAACGCTTGGCATGTCGTTCATCGTGCAGGGACACGAAAACAAAGTACAAGCATTTGCCGAAATCCTGGCCCAGGCGGCCGTGACAAACGCGGAAGTCGCATACATCGGCGACGACCTCAACGACATTCCGTTAATGCTTCAATCCGGCCTCGGCGTCGCCGTCGCTGACGCTGTCCACGAAACGCGGGAACACGCTCACTACGTGACAAAAGCTCCCGGTGGATTCGGTGCGGTCCGCGAAGTGATCGAGTTGATCTTGAAATCACAGGGCCGGTGGGACGATCTAATCAAGGCTTTTTTTAACCGCGGATGAACGCAGGCTCAGCGCGTAGGCGACGGCGTGAGCAGGGGTCACTGCGCCCCATCCCTGCCGTTCGATCGGCTCATTAGGCAGCCGCTCGGCCGTCTCCATCAGGATGCGCTTAACCTGTTGTGGCGTGAGTGCTGGGTTCGCTTCGAGCATCTGCGCGACGACGGCCGAGACGATGGGTGCGGCGAAGCTGGTCCCGTCCACGTGCTTGTAGCTGCGCCCGATGATGTTCTCGTCGCCGAGCTTCAACTCCACCGCCTGTCGAATGATTTCGGCGGGTGCGCCGCACAACGCGTCCAACTCGGCGCAGATGCCAGGTTGCGCGGCTAGCAATTGAGACAGGTGATCGTCCGGCGAGAGTTTGAGCTTAGCCAGCAACTCGGCCTCGGCGGCCGTCTGCGTCTCCGGCAGGATGGGCGCGGCCACGAAGATGCTGGGCGCGATCACTTCGGGCTTCTGCACGCCGTCAACTGTCGGCCCGTAAGAAGAGCGGTACATCTCGTTGTCGCCGGTGTGCAATGTGTTCTTGTCGTTCAAGCCGCCGACCGTGATGACGGCGGGCGTCGAGGCCGGCGGCAGTACGCCTGCACCGTCCCTGTATCCTTCATTGCCGGCCGCGCAGACGACCACGATACCGGCACGCACGGCGTCCTCGGCCCACCACGAGAGGTCGTCGGTCAGGTACGAAGCTTCTTCGTCGCCGGCGCACGAGATGTTCAGGACGCGGATGCCGTACTTCTCGCGGTGTTCCAGCACCCACTCGATACCGCGCTGGATGTCCGCGTTGTGGAGGCCGTGTTCGCCCGCGACTTTAACCAGGACGACGTTGGCGTCCGGAGCCACGCCTCTGTAGCGCCCGCCCGACAGATAGCCGTTGCCCGCGGCGACCACCGAGGTCATCGTTCCGTGCCAACTCGACAAGTCAGGCGTGCGGAAGGCCGCTTCGGAGTCGTGGCCCGGGGTAATGCTGGTGTAGCACAGCACCCTGTTTTCGGGTTGCGTTAGATCGGGGTGCGGGTAAAAGCCTGAATCGAGAAAGGCAATCGTCACCCCGCGCCCGGTAAAACGTTCGTCCGCCCCCACGCGTAGCGGGGTGGGGGGAACTTCAATCGAAATTTCCTGTAGCAATTAATTCCTCCTGATACAAGGCCGGTTAAATAACACCAGCCTCATGAATGAATAGTCTTTGATGATCTTTGCTGGAGGTCGTTGCTACGCCATGAAACTATGACATTTCAGAAGTATTCGAGACACGGTGGTTCACTTTAATCCGGCACCTTAAAGGGAGACTCATGTTCTATGAACCCGTCTAAGATCCCGGCCTTCGAGGGCGAGGAGGAGCTTCTGAACGTCATCATTGAGACGCCGAAGGGAAGCCGCAACAAGTTCGACTATGACGAGAAGCACGGCCTCTTCAAACTCGGCGGCTCGCTGCCCGCCGGGATGGAGTTCCCATATCATTTCGGATTCGTTCCTTCTACGCTCGGAGGCGATGGCGACCCCGTCGACGTGCTCCTGCTAATGGACGAGCCGACCTACCCGGGGTGTCTCGTCGAAGCGCGACTTCTCGGCGTGATCGAGGCGGAGCAGACTGAGAAGGGCGAGACGACACGTAACGACAGGCTCATCGCCGTCCCTGACAACTCGCGCGTTCACCGTCATGTGCGACAACTCGAGGATCTTAGCGAGAATTTGGTGGCTGAGATCGAGCACTTCTTCGTTTCTTACAACGAGGTTCGCGGCAAACAGTTCAAGCCTGTGGGGCGGGGCGGCGTCGAGCGCGCGCGAGAGATCGTCAAGGAAGGTGAGAGGCGTTTAGCGCGAGAGTCGCGGGAGTCCGGCACCCGTTGAGAAATGGTGTACTTCCTTAATCATTTCAATCGTGTTTACCTGCCGCTTCCTTTACATCTTTAACAATCGGCGATTCTTCGTAGCGTGCGAGCAGATCCGCTGGGTCTTTGTAGATCGCCACGCAGCCCGCGTCCTTCAGGCTCTGTTCGGGGAAGCCGCCGCAGAGTACGCCGATGGTTTTGAGTTTCGCCTTCGCTGCCGCAATTGCGTCGTAGGGCGTGTCGCCGACGACTATTGCTTCCCACGGCTCAGGGTTTCCGCCTTCACTCATGGCCGCGAGGAAGATGTCTGGCTCCGGCTTAGACTTTTCGGCGTCGTCGGCTGACGTTTCGCCTTCGAGCAAATCCGCGATGTTCGTCACCTTTTTGAAATGATCGAGTTCGTCCTGCTTCGCACTCGAAGCCAGAACGACTCGCTTGCCGTCACGTTGAATGCGCTCGACGAGTTCGCGCACCTGCGGGAACGCGTTTGTCTTCGGCAAATAATCTTGTTTGAAAATCTCGCCGCGGCGTTTCTCAAGCTCTTCGCCGAATTGGTCGAGCTCTTCTCGCGAGAGGAAAACAGGCATCAGTTGGTCGCCGCCTTTGCCGATCTGCGCGCGGACAGCGGAGAACTCGACTTCCTTTCCGTACTCTTTCAGCGCCCGTTGCCACGCTTCGGCGTGCATGTCCACCGTGTCGACGAGTGTGCCGTCAACGTCAAAGATCACCGTCTTAATCATGTTCTTTTTTCCTCAAACCCTCGCAGGCAGTCACTACTAATTTTTCATTCTGTTCCGGCGACAACATCTCGCAACAGCATTTCGCATTCATGTGCTGCTGTGCTGTCAGTTCTGTCTCTTTTGTCGTGATTTGAACTGGAGGGTAGTCAGCGAGAGCCTGGCTGTCGCGCGTTATATCTCAACCGCGGATTAACGCGGATTGACACCGATCGATCCTTTAACTATCTTCTTCTCACCTTTTCCGAGCGGGCGTAACTCAATGGTAGAGTGTCAGCTTCCCAAGCTGGAAGTTGCGGGTTCGAGTCCCGTCGCCCGCTCCAGAATTCCTTAGCAAATCTTCTACAGGGTTGAGCGACCTGATTTGGAGTATCTCGATTTCGAAGTTGAGATGAGCCCCGGCAATTGGGGTGAATACATGGTGAGCGTGAGAAGCTCGCCTGCCGGTGAGACTCATGCATCGGAAAGATTGCATCTTCCTTTCGACGAACAGGGGCTTCAGGTGCGCCTCAAACAGTTAGAAATCGCCATCCTGCACTCTCAGGTCAAAACACTCCGGCATGTGCCATCAGCCACGGATCGGGAGGTTCAATCCTTCGGTCAGGAGTTATTCACTGCACTCATTAAGGGCGAGGTCCGCAGCCGTTATGAGACGAGCCGCGGAATAGCAAACCATGAAGGTAAGGGGTTGCGTATTAAGCTCCGTATTCGGGCCCCGCAGTTGAATGTTTTGCCATGGGAGTTTTTATACGATCCCAATGAGCACCGCTACATCTCCCTGTCCATCAGGACTCCTGTCGTCCGCTACTTGAATCTGCCCCAGCCACCATCGCCCATGGGGGTTTCCCCGCCATTAAAAATCCTGGGAATGGCAGTAAGCCCCTCTGGCAAAGGGGCACTCGGAGTCGAGCAGGAAAAGAACCGCATGAGTGAAGCCATCAAGCCGTTGCAAGATAGCGGGATGGTGGAACTCGTTTGGGTACAGGGAAAGACGTGGCGCGACTTACAAAACCAAATGCAACGCGCGTCGTGGCATGTTTTTCATTTCATCGGCCATGGTGGATTCGATATTGACAAGGATGAGGGAGGCATAAAATTAGCGGAGGCTGACGGTTCCGAGAAGGTGTTAAATGCGTCTGAGTTAGCTATGTTTCTCGGGGATCATCCTTCACTACGCCTGATACTGCTTAACTCCTGCGAAGGCGCAACCAGCAGCAGTAAAGACATGTTATCCAGCACTGCTGCCATCCTCATGACCAACGGTATTCCCGCTGTGGTTGCTATGCAGTATCAGATTAGCGATGTAGCAGCCATTGAATTCTCGCAAGCCTTTTATGGCGCCATTGCGAATGGCCTGCCCGTGGACACAGCCGTTACAGAAGGACGAAAAGCGATTCGGGTGGGCGGGGGCAATACGGTTGAGTGGGGAACACCCGTACTATGCATGCGTTCACCGGATGGGAAAATTTTCGACGTCAGCCGGATCAACGAAGAACTCAAAAGTAAAAAAGTCTCGGAATATCTTAACGCCGCCCAGGAAGCCTCAACTCAGGGGAATTGGGAAGTCGCCCTTCAGAAAACTCAATCAGTATTAGCTCTCGAGCCCGGTCATAAGGGCGCAAGCGAATCTCTACCTCAAATCCAGAAAGAAAATGAATTAGCACAGCTGTATTCCGGAGGAAAGGCGAAGCTTGCGGAACGTAAGTGGCAAGAGGCACTGACTTTCTTCCAGCAAGTGCATGACAAAAAGTCAGACTATAAAGACGTGAAAGATCTTATGGCCACCTGCCATAAGAAATTGAACCACGTCCCAATTCTCTTAGCCTGGCGGAGACGAATCACTACTTCACTGCGGTCTGTCGTGGAGAGTATGCGTCGCAATAGACGTCGCTTACTGCAAGTGATGATTGGTTTATTGATAGTCGGAGTCGCTGGAGTGGGTGTTTGGTGGTTCACGCGTCCTGTCGCACCTGGTCCAGATCCACCGCCGCCTCAGGGAGAAGACAAACAAACAGCAGAGAGAATAAGTCTCAAGGTAGAACGGATTGATGAGCTTAAACCTGAGGTCAACTTCCTACAACTTGCATTAAGTCGCGATGGAAAGACATTGGCCTGTGCCGGTTTCGATAACTACGTCCCAGTGTACCTTCGGGATTCTTCAAATTCTCTAGTCGGCTTGAGAGAACGAGAGCTCACGGGGTACTTGACCTCTGTAGCATTCAGCCCTAATGGGAAGACCGTCGCTGCCGGCGATCCTGTGGGCGCGATCCGGTTGTGGGATTTGCCGAGCAAAACAAATTTTGGAACGATGCGGTCAAATCGCGAAACAGTCTTTGCCTTATCGTTTAGCAACGATGGCCAAATTCTGGTTTCTGCCACTTTCAACAATGCAACGAAATATAAAACAGTAAGCATGTGGCGCACCGATAATGGCGATAAGATCCGTGATCTGGTGCAGGTAGGTCCTGAGAATACGATCCTCGCAGTTAATGCGCAGAGGACCTTAGTTGCAGTTCAAACAGATAATCAGGAATTGCAACTCTGGGCTTTTAACGATGGACAGGAGACCAAAAAGATCACCGTACATACGGCGAGTCAAGCAGTCATAGGCGAGATTGATTCAACCGGGCAATGGTTGGCAGTGCCGGACAAGAGCGGAGTTATCAGAGTGTGGAGCGTCGATAACAACAATAAGGTCACTCGTGTCGCCGAGATGCCAACACGCAACCTGGACGCGGATGCCATAGCTCTTAGTCCGAATGGTAAATCAATAGCCGTAGGGTGGAATGATGGAAACGTAACTGTTTGGTCGCAACCCTTCACCAATAACGCGCCTTCATTTCCATTTCAAACTGCAAAAGGGAGTGTCACGTTGGCGTTCGACGAGAGCGGCGAGATCTTAGCCGAGGGGCATTCATCGTTACTACAAAAAAAATTAGCGGTTGGCCATTTCATTCGGCTCTGGCGCATAAAGAAGGAGATTTCAAAATAGCAAGCCTTGACACATTTGAGGGAGTTTGTGACCTATGAGATGCAGCCGCAATATCGCTTTTATTTTGGGCCTGGCACTACTGATTTTCGGGCTTGGCTATGTTACGGCTCAGGCTCAACGCCGTGGGCTTAGAGGAATCAAAAATCCTGAAAAGAAGCCACCAACATCCCCAAAGCAGCCAACGAAACCCCGAACAGGACTGAAGCTTTCAGATAGTTCAGGACCACAGACCGGCGGAAATCGTGTCACCATTACCGGCGCCGCGTTCAGTGATCAAACGAAGGTGACTTTTGGTCAGGTTCCGGCAGAGATCATCAACCCCGTTCAACCTGAGACTATCACCGTAGTCGTTCCTCGTCGGGACAGGATAGGTTTTGTCGAAGTGGTGATCAGCACACCTGGAAAGAAGCCATTGAGAGCCCGTTACCAGTACAAGATACCTCCACCAAGTGCACCAGCGGCTGCGCTCGGCATAATGCGAGTTGAGCCTAATACTGCCTTTCCGAATAAGGAAAACGCTTTCAAGATAATCGGGCGAGGTTTAACGTCAGACACAAGGGTGTCGATCGAAGGCCAACCCTTTACTGCGGAGGTTGGTGACACAGGGCAGCTTATAATCGTTGTTCCTCCTAATCGTTTCGGTCTTGGACCACGCGATATCGTCGTTACGAACCCTGACAATAGCCAGTTCACCATGGTGGACGGCATAACCTTCGTCGGACCAAAAATATTCTCGATTGAGCCGAGTCGTGGCCCAACGGCAGGCGGACAGCAGGTCCGAATACGCGGGCTCTACCTCAAAGTCAATAATCCAGCGGATGTGGTGTTTGGCGATAAAGGAGCTACGAACGGGAAGCCAGATGATACCAATGAGCACGCCATTTCCGTGGACACTCCCCCTCACTTACCTGGATGGGTCGACGTTGTAATCCATAACGCCCACGGTCAGAAAACGACATTGAGTAAAGCTTATTATTACGAGGAAGAGAGAGGCCCCTCTGCTCCGCCAATAAAATACTCCAGGCTCGGATTCAACCTGCGGAGAATCGATGTTTTAGAAGACGGGGCTGCCGGTAAGGGTAACCTTTGGAGTTTTGACATAAGTGTGAACGGGAAACCTTTGTGCAATTTGGATTCGCGGACATATAAAGTGGGA
>DASTTS010000272.1:0-4747 GCA_035760085.1 Pyrinomonadaceae bacterium | reverse complement strand
GGACAAGGGGTTGTTCGTGCGCAGCTCGTCGAACTCGGAAGATCTGCCGAATTTTAGTGGCGCTGGTCTTTATACAACGGTGCCGAACGTGCGCGGCGAACAGCAGCTAATTGATGCGATCAGGAAAGTTTGGGCATCGCTATGGAACTTCGAAGCGTATGAGGCGCGCGAGCGTGCGAGTGTGGACCATTCGAAGATCTTCATGGCGGTGCTGTTGCAGGAGGGAATCAACTCCGAGAGCTCGGGCGTGATGATCAGCACTGATCCTTTCGACAATGACAATAAAGGTGTGATTTACATCAGCGCGAAGCGAGGTTTGGGGATTAAGGTGGTTGAAGGGCAACGCATAGCGGAGCAGATACTTTTTAGACCACGCACGAATGCGGTCCAGGTGTTGACGCGCTCTGCTGAGGATAGTTTGTTGACGTTTGACGAGAATGGCGGCGTGAAAGAGGTGCCGATCACAGGCGATCGCGTGGTGTTGACTGATGAGGTGGTACGGCGACTCGTGCGTGCCGCGACAGCGATCAAACGGGTGTTTGGCGAACGCGATCAGGATATTGAATGGGCGTATATGAAGGGGCAGATCTATATAGTGCAGTCGCGGCCGTTCATTCCTGGAGGTTAGTTTAGACAGGATTACAGGATTTTCATGATTTGCAGGATGCGACCAATCATGGTATAAGCCAACACGATGTTTAGCACCGATCGCGGCCATCATGCGTACTGGCATCACCACCACACCGGTGGCGGGCTGGCGATCGTGTTCGCGGCGCTGACAGAAGCAAGCTAAAAGCGCAAAAACGATTCCAAAAACCCGCTACCGACGCTCGAACCGGTAGCGGGTTTTGCTTTGTGTATTTTTCTATGACGTCCAGAATCCCGGCAGGCATGAGGTATTACATCGGCGCCGAGGCGCGGCTGCGCCGCACCGTCGAAGACGTCGCGATGTCTGTTTTCCAAGCCTGGAATTACGAGGAGGTGATTACTCCATCCGTCGATTATTACGACCTCTTCGAACAAGGCATGGGACAGCGCGAGGCTCAACGCGGCTTCCGCTTCACTGATAACGACGGCCGTTTGCTTGCCCTGCGGCCGGACGTGACGAGTTCGGTGGCGCGTATGGCTGCGACCCTGTTGGCTGAGCGACCACGCCCGCTGCGTTTCTGTTACGCAGCACCGGTGTTTCGCCAGCAGCCGCAATCACACGCTGAATGGCGTCGCGAAAACACGCAACTCGGCTGCGAGTTGATCGGTGTCGGTGGAAAGACTGCGGATCTGGAGGTTTTACGTCTTGCAGCCGAGATTCTGGCACGCCTGAATCTGCAATCACGTTATTGCATCACGATAAACAACGTCGAGATCTTCAACGGTGTTGCGGCGCACCTGAATCTGGAAGAACCGGCGCGAGAACAACTGCGGCGCCTGATCGATACTCGCGAAACTGCCGAGTTGCAGCGCTTCCTGAAAAATTACGACATCCCCGAAGCACGCGCCTTTTCACAACCAACTCAACTGACCGGCAAACGGAACGTCATTGAAACTACGCGCAACACGATCACAAACGCGCGATCGCTTGCCGCACTCGATTCACTCGACGATCTCTGGTCGGAGATCGAGTCACTCGGTTTCGCAAACTCGTTTGAGATCGATCTCGGCGACGTCTCAAGTCTCGATTACTACACTGGACTGAGCTTGAAGATCTTCGTGCACGGTGCTGGATCGAGTGTCGGTCGTGGTGGTCGTTACGATGGTCTAACCGGGAGCTTTGGTCGCGCCGAGCCCGCGGTTGGCTTCGTGTTGAATCTCGACGCGTTGACGGAAGTGCTCGGACGCAACACCGCACAAGAACGATGATTACGATCGCAATCGGAAAAGGACGGATGCAGGAGAGCGCGCTCGCGCTGCTGTCGCGTGCGGGTATTAGCTTGAACAATGGGAATTCGCGACGCCTCGCAGTCATGGATGAGACGCAGCAGTATCGTTTCATCTTCGTGAAGCCGGCAGATGTCCCGGTGTATGTCGAGCATGGGATTGCGGACTGTGGGATTGTTGGGCGTGATGTGTTGCTCGAGTCTGAGGCTGATTTGTTGTTGCCGCTCGATCTTGGTATTTCGCGATGCCGGATTGTGGTGGCGGCGACGGATGCTGATGCGATGACGAAGGTGCAGGGGATGATTCGCGTTGCGACGAAGTATGCGCAGATTGCGCGTGCGCATTTTGGGGCGCGAGGGATTCCGGTCGAGATTATTCAGCTTTCGGGATCGGTTGAAATCGCGCCGGCGCTCGGACTCGCGGACATGATTGTTGATTTGGTTGAGACGGGCGTGACGTTGAGGGAGAACGGGTTGACCGTGGTTGAGGAGATTGCAGAGTCGACCGGGAGATTGGTTGTGAATCGTGCGAGTTACCAGTTGAAGAGTGATGAAGTGGCACGATTAGTTAAGGCGCTTGAGGCCGTCGTCTAGCGAGGCGGGTAGTTTAGTTGTAGACAGGATTGCATGATTTGCAGGATTAACAAGATGGAGTTGGTGGAGCGCCTCGCGGCACGATCGGTTGTGTTTGATGGGGAGTTGATGCGGGTTGTCGAGGCGATCATTGATGATGTGCGGGTGCGTGGGGATGAGGCGCTGATCGAGTACACGGCACGGTTTGATCAGGTCGAGTTGAAAGAGCTGAGAATTAGTGAGGAGGAGTTGAGGAGTTGTGCGGCGCGTGCTGACGAGCGGGTGCGAAGCGCGCTTCGTGAGGCGATCGAAAATGTTAGAGAGTTTCACAAACGGCAGGTTGAAGAGTCGTGGACTTTTAATCCGCGTGAAGGTGTTCAGTTGGGCCAGCGGATCACGCCGCTCGAACGCGTGGGGTTATATGTGCCGGGAGGGACGGCTGCGTATCCGTCGTCGGTGGTGATGAACGTTGTGCCGGCCCAGGTCGCAGGCGTCGAGCGCATCGTTGTCACGACGCCACCACGCACGTTGGCAGAAAGTCCTGCTGTGGCGGCAGCATTGGTTGAGCTCAATGTTGAAGAGGTTTATGCGGTCGGCGGTGCCCAGGCGATTGCGGCGCTCGCGTTCGGGACCAGGACTGTGCCGCGGGTCGATAAGATTACGGGACCAGGTAACAAGTACGTGGCGGCAGCGAAGAAGCTTGTGTTTGGAGTGGTCGGGATTGATTCGATTGCAGGACCGACTGAGGTTGTGATCGTTGCAGATGAGACCGCGCGTGCGGAGTTTATCGCAGCGGATTTGTTGGCCCAGGCAGAGCACGGTGAGGATGCGTCGGCGGTTTTGATCACGAACAGCGAGTCGCTAGCGAGACTCGTCGCGGAGGAAGTTGAGCGACAAGCTGAGTCGTTGCCGCGACGTGAGATTGTTAGATCGTCATTACGCGATTACAGCGCGATTGTTGTCGTGGAGACGCTGGATGAGGCATGTGCGCTCGTGAATGAGCTGGCGCCGGAGCATGTTGAGATTGTGACGAGTGATGATGAGGCGATTGCGAAGAAGATTCGACATGCGGGTGCGATCTTTATTGGGAGTTACACACCGGAGGCGGTTGGCGATTATCTTGCTGGTCCAAACCATGTGTTGCCGACGAGCCGGACGGCGCGATTTTCGTCGGCGCTCGGTGTTTATGATTTTGTGAAACGGACGAGTTTGTTGCGGTATTCGAAAGACGCATTTGTAGAGGTAGCGGAGAGTGTGGCTGTGCTCGCGGAATGTGAGGGGCTTGACGGACATGCAAGGTCGGCTTTGATAAGAAAAGAAGTACTCCCGCAAAGGCGCAAAGGCGCAAAGGAAGACGCAAAGATCGCTTAGCGTCTTCTTTGCGCCTTTGCGTCTTTGCGGGAGAAAAAACTATGAACGTCGCTATCAAACCATCAGTTCGTGCGGTGCGGGCGTACACGTTGGCCGCGCATCGCGCGTCGGTGAAGCTCAATCAGAACGAGAATCCGTGGGACGCGCCGGCTCGCATTAAAGACGAAGTGATGCGGAGGTTCGCGGCGCGCAAGTGGTCGCAGTATCCAGATTTCGTTCCGGCTCACCTCAATGAGTGCCTCGCCGGATTTGCAGGCTGGAGACCCGACGGGATCATCGCCGGCAACGGCTCCAACGAGTTGATCCAGGCGCTGCTGATGGTCACGATGGAACCGGGAAAGACGCTCCTGCTTTCTGAGCCGACCTTCACGCTATACCGGCAAGTCGCAACAGTGCTGGGCGGTAAAGTCGAGACTGTTTCTCTAACACCGGCGTTGCGATACGACGCTGAAGCGCTTCAGAGATTCATTGAAGAAAAACAGCCGGACGTGACGATCATCTGTTCGCCCAATAATCCGACTGGTTGCGTGATTGATGACGCTGCCTTACGAACGTTGCTCAAAACCGCGCGAGGCCTGGTCGTGATCGATGAGGCTTATCACGAGTTTGCAGATCGCTCAGTCGTCCCGTTACTACAGGAATATGAGAACCTGATCGTGTTGCGCACGTTCTCGAAAGCAATGGCCGCGGCCGCGTTACGAATCGGCTACCTGCTCGCGTCGCCCGGGCTCGTGCGTGAGATCGGCAAAGCAGTGTTGCCTTACAACGTCAATGTGTTTTCGCAGGTTGCTGCCGAAGTCGCCGTTGAAAACTATGAGAGCGAGCTGCGCCCACTCGTGAAGGAGATCGTGTCGGAGCGCGATCGTTTGTTTGCAGCGTTAACTCAAATAGATGGACTCGAGCCCGTGGCGTCGCAAGCGAATTTCATG
>DASTTS010000271.1:0-10566 GCA_035760085.1 Pyrinomonadaceae bacterium | reverse complement strand
TCCGACCGGCACAGGTCGCTGCTGCTGGTCCAGGATATAAACTGTCGAGTTCGAGATCGGCTTTCCGATCGGCACCGATCCTTCCCAGCGGCTGTCTCGCTCCATCGTGTGGCAACACGTAAACGTCGTATTCTCAGTTGGTCCATATCCGTTGATCAGACGGCTTCCCGGTCCCATCTCTGACAAATACTTTCTTACCTGCTCAACAGCGAGTACATCGCCTCCCGCCAGCATCCGCCGCACCGGCAACAATGCCCGGCCCTGTTCTTCCACCATCAAGTGAAATAATCCCGCCGTCAGCCACAGCACCGTCACTCCATTGCCGCTGATCGCTCTCGCTAACTCGTCCAGCGTCGGGCGCTGCTGCTCCAGCAACACCAACCGCGCTCCATTCAACAAGCTGCCCCAAACCTCAAACGTTGAAGCGTCAAATGAGATCGGCGCAGCGTGTAGAAAAACATCGCTCTCGCAGACGTCAATGTAGTTTGTTTGTTTGACCAGCCGCACTACGCTGCGATGAACGACGCTGACTCCTTTGGGCTGGCCGGTCGAGCCGCTCGTGTACATGACATAGGCGAGATTCTCGGCACTGACTTCGCTTTCGAGGTTCTCCTCGCTCATGCTCGCAATCAACCCGGCATCCGTATCCAGGCAGATCGTCTGCGCCCAGTGTGCAGGCAATGAATCCAACATCTTTTCGGTAGTAATGAGTATGCCGATTTGTGCGTCCTCAATCATGAAACCGAGCCGCTCGAGCGGGTAGGAAGCATCCAGCGGCACATAAGCGCCGCCCGCTTTGAGAATGGCCACGAGGGCCACGATCAAATCGACGGAACGCTCCATACACAGTCCAACGCAAACTTCCGGACCAACACCCAGACTTCGCAGGTAATGAGCAAGTTGATTGGCGCGGCAATTCAACTCTCGATAACTCAATCGCCGATCTTCGAAGATAAGCGCCACCGCCGCAGGGTTACGCTCCACCTGAGCTTCGAAGAGTTGATGAATGCAAGTGTCGCGGGGATATTCCCGGGCAGGATTGTTCCACTCAGCGAGTTGCTGCGCTTCTACTTCCGTCAACAGCGGCAACGTGGAAAGCTGCTGTAACGGATCAGCAACGACAGCCGCCAGCAAGGTTTCGAAGTGGCCCACCATGCGTTTGATAGTGTCAGCCTCAAACAGGTCCGTGTTGTAGCGAAGAGTGCCGCATAGTTTGCCCTCTTCCTCTTGCATATCGAGGATCAGATCAAACTGGGCCTCATCGCGCTCGCGCTCGACCATACTCAAGCGCAGACCCGGCAGCTCGAGCGTTCCCATTGGCGCGTTCTGGAGTACGAAGAGCACCTGAAACAGCGGCGAGTGGTTGAGACTGCGTTCGGGCTGTAATTCTTCCACCAGTTTCTCAAACGGCAAATCCTGATGTGCATACGCTCCAAGACAAACTTCTTTCACTCGTTTGAGTAGTTCGAGAAACGTCGGGTCGCCGGAAAGATTCGTGCGCAACACCAGCATGTTGACGAAGAATCCGATGAGACGTTCGGTCTCAGCGCGATTGCGATTCGCGACGTCTGCGCCAACTACGATGTCTTTCTGTCCGGAGTAGCGATGCAGGAGCACTTGCCAAACTGCCAGCAGCGTCATGAAGAGCGTTACGTCTTTACTCCTGCTCAGCTTGTGCAACGCGTGGGTTGTTTCAGCGGACAGCGTGAACGTCTCATGTGCTCCGCTGAAAGTCTGCAACGGCGGTCGTGGCCGATCGGTCGGCAGCTCCAGGATCGCCGGCGCGCCGGCAAGCTGTTCCCGCCAGTAAGACAGTTGACGTTCCAACTCTTCACCCTGCAAGCGCTCTCGCTGCCACATCGCAAAGTCGGCGTATTGCACCGGCAACTCAGGCAACGGTAGCGGCTCTCCCTGTGCGAATGCGCGATATAGCACGGCGACTTCCCTAATCAACACTCCCAACGACCAGCCGTCTGTGATGATGTGATGCATGGTCATCAACACGACGTGCTCCGTCTCATCGAGTCGTAGCAACTTCACGCGCAGCAGTGGACCACAGCTCAGATCGAATGGCTGATGCGCTTCAGCGTCAGCCAGGCGGATGGTCTCAGCTTCACGCTCCGGCTCAGGCAAACTAGTGAGGTCCTGCACTGTTAAGGTCAAGCTCACATCTGGTGCGATCACCTGCACCGGCTGCTGGTCTACGACGGCAAAGGACGTGCGCAGAACTTCATGACGCTTGATGATTTCATTTAGCGTCTGCTCCAGCGCCGTCACGTTAAGCTCACCTGAGAGCCGCACCGATAGTGGAATGTTGTAAACCGTTCGGCCTGGCGTCAGCTGATCGATGAACCATAAGCGCTGCTGCGCAAACGAGAGGGGCAACTCTCCGTCACGCTCTCGCCTCTCGATCGGCGCGGCCGCGACTCCCGCTCCCTGCCGCAACTCCCGCTCAATACTTTGCCCCAACTCTTTCACCGTCGGCCGTTCGAACAACTCGCGCAGCGCGACCTCGACACCAAACGCTTCGCGCACGCGGCTCATCACCTGGGTCGCCAGTAGTGAATGACCGCCGAGATCAAAGAAGTCGTCTTCCACTCCCACTGCCACGCCCAGCACCTCACTCCAGATCCCCGCCAACACCTCTTCCACCGGTGTCTGGCCCACCGCCGTCTCAGACTCTTCGCGAATGATCTCTACTGCCGGTAACGCGCGCCGATCTACTTTCCCATTCACTGTTAACGGCAACCGCTCTAACTGCATGAACGCCTGCGGCACCATGTACTCCGGCAACATGCCTTTCAGATACTGCCGCAACTCACTGCTGTCCAATCTCTCTTCCGCCACTACATAGGCCACTAACCGCTTGTCATGGTCCACTGTCTGGATGACGACCACGGCTTCACGGACTGCCGGATGACCGCCCAGCGCGGCTTCGATCTCTCCCAACTCGATGCGAAAGCCCCTGAGCTTCACCTGCTGGTCCAGCCTTCCCAGATACTCCATACCGCCGTCATTCAGCCAGCGCGCTGCGTCTCCGCTCCGGTACAACCGCTCGCCGCCGTGATCGCTGAACGGGTGCGGCACAAATTTCTGCGCCGTCAACTCGGGCCGGTTCAGGTACCCGCGCGCCAATCCGGCGCCGCCTACATAGATCTCGCCGGCCACTCCCACCGGGACAGGTTCCATCCGGCTATCCAGGACATACACCTGCCAATCATCAAAGGCTCTGCCAATCACACTGCCTGCTTGTTGCTCGACATCAGCCTGCGTCACTTCTCGCACCGTGACATGCACGGTCGTCTCTGTGATCCCGTACATGTTCACCAGTTGCGGCCGCTCTGCATGTCGCTCAAACCAGCCGGCCAGACTCTGTAGCTCTAATGCTTCACCGGCAAAGATCACCCAACGCAAAGCCAGTTGGTCTCGATGCTCGTGCTGCTCATCAACCACCATCAACTGGCGGAACGCGGAAGGAGTCTGATTGAGTACCGTTACCTTTTCGCGCAGCAACAGTTGATAGAAGTCCGACGGAGAGCGGCTGATCAGGTAAGGCACGACGACGAGGCATCCGCCCGAGAACAATGGACCAAACAGTTCCCAAACTGAGAAGTCGAAAGCGTAAGAGTGGAAGAGGGTCCAGACGTCTCGTTCATTGAAGCGGTAAAAATCGCGAGTTGCTAAAAGAAGACCAGTGACGTTCGCGTGTGTGATCTGAACCCCTTTGGGTTGGCCGGTCGAGCCGGAAGTGTAGATTACGTAAGCAAGGTTCTCGGGTCGAATATCATTAACAGGATTCTTCGGACTCTGAAGTTCGATTGATGCTTGATCCGTATCCAGGCAGACGAACTTGATCGAGCCAGAAGGAGACAGGTCTTCGAGGAAACGATGTTGTGTCAAGAGCACTGACGCGCCGGCATCCTGCAACATGAACGCCCGCCGCTCAGCCGGCGACGATAAATCGAGTGGCAGATAGGCCGCACCGGCTTTTAGCACTGCCATAATCGCGACCACCATCTCGATAGAACGGTCCAGGTAGAGTGCGACCAGCAACTCCGGCCCGAGGCCCAGCCCTTGCAGATAGTTTGCAAGCTGGTTGGCCCGGCCGTTCAGCTCCTCGTAAGTCACGCGTTCGTCTTCGTAGACCAACGCTGTGGCCAATGGCGTTCGCCGGGCCTGAGTTTCAAAGAGATGGACCAACGTCTCCGGCTCACAGGTATCCCGATTGAACCGGTCGCGTATTAACTGCTCGCGTTCAAACTCCGACAGGAGCGGTAAAGACAGCACCTGCTGCTCAGGATTGCTAACAACGGCTTCCAGGAGGTTTTCAAAGTGGCGAGTCAAACGTTCGATAGTGGCTGCTTCGAACAGATCGCTGTTGTACTCCAGCGCACCTTTTAGCTCGCCCGCTTCTTCCGCCATTACGAGTGACAGATCGAACTTCGAAGTCGCGTGCTCGGTCTGCAACACACTCAGGTTCAATCCCGGCAAGCTGAGCTCATCAACCGGTGCGTTTTGTAGCGAGAACAAAACCTGAAAGATCGGAGCATGACTGCGGCTGCGTTCCGGCTGTAACTCTTCCACCAGCTTTTCAAACGGTAAATCCTGGTGTGCATAAGCACTCAAACAAACTTCTCTGACGCGACCGAGTAACTCACGAAAAGCCGGGTTGCCGGAAAGATCTGAACGCAGCACGAGCGTGTTAACAAAGAAGCCGATCAAGTCCTCCGTCTCACGGAAGTTGCGGCCTGCGATCGGTGTGCCGACAAGTAGATCAACCTGACCTGTGTAGCGCGCCAGTAGTACTTTCCACGCCGCCAACAAGGTCATGAAGAACGTTACGTCTTCGCGCCGGCTCAGCTCTTTAAGCCTCTTGATTGTCTCTGCCCGGATGGCAAACGAATGCGTCGAGCCACGAAATGTCTGAACCGCCGGCCGCGGTCGATCGGTCGGCAACTCCAACATCGCCGGAGCACCTGTTAATTGCTCCTTCCAATACGCGAGCTGTTTTTCCAGTTGCTCGCCCGCTAACCAGGCGCGCTGCCACACCGCAAAGTCTGCGTATTGCACCGCCAAATCTGTGAGCGGCGATGGCTGGCCATTTAGGAAGGCTTCGTACAGTGCCGCGACTTCGTTGACCAGGACTCGAAGTGACCAACCGTCAGTGGCGATGTGATGCATGGTCAGCAGCAAGACGTGTTCGCGGTCGTTTGATCGCAACAGCCTGGCGCGTAACAGTGGACCACGACTGAGATCAAATGGTTCCTCAACTTCCGCTTGCACGAGCTGTTTGATCCTTGCTTCGCGAGCTTCGTCTGTCAGTTGACTGACGTCGATCACAGGCAGATCGATTTTCCCGGCTTCAGCGATCACTTGCACGGGTCTTCCTTCCACGCTCTGGAAGCTGGTCCGCAATACTTCGTGTCGTCTGATCACCTCGGTTAAGGTCTGCTCAAGTGCATTGAGGTTCAGGTCACCACTCAAGCTCACCGCTGCCGGCACGTTGTACACACTGCTGCCTGGCTCTAATTGATCGATGAACCACAGTCGTTGTTGTGCGAATGAGAGTGGCAACTCGGCGTCACGCTCCACTCGCCGCAGCGGCGGTGCAGCCACGTTTTCCTCGCGCGCCAGTGTCCGCTCCACCACTGCGGCCAGTTCCTGGATCGTCGGGTTTTCAAATAACTCACGCAACGCGAGTTCGACGCCGAACGCAGCTCGCGCCCGGCTCACCACCTGCGTCGCTAACAGCGAGTGTCCGCCCAGCTCGAAGAAGTCGTCCGCCACTCCTACCGCCACGCCCAGCACCTCGCTCCAGATACCAACCAGCACTTCTTCCACCGGCGTGCGGGCCGCCATCGCCGCTCTCTCAACCTCACTCTCCGGCTGCGGCAACGCACGCCGATCGACCTTCCCGTTTGGTGTCAACGGGATCTCGTTCAAGCTCACGAACGCTTGCGGGATCATGTACTCGGGCAATAGTCCTTTCAGGTGCTCGCGTAACTCTGCCGTCGTTAATGATTCATTCTCGTGGGCCACTACGTAAGCGACGAGTTGTTTCTGCTGCGGCGCCGCTTCGCGCACCACCACCACTGCTTCACGCAACCCGGGATACTGTTGCAACGCTACTTCGATCTCGCCCAGCTCGATACGAAAGCCTCGCAGCTTTACCTGCTCATCGACGCGTCCGAGAAACTCGATGCTGCCATCACTCAACCAGCGGCCTACATCGCCCGTCCGGTAGAGCCGCGCTCCGGCGCGCTCGCTGAACGGATGTGGCACAAACTTCTCCGCCGTCAGCCCGGGTCTATTTAAATAGCCACGCGCGAGGCCATCGCCGCCGATGTAGAGCTCGCCACTCACACCCACCGGCACGAGGCGCTGCTGCCGGTCCAACACGTACATTTGCGTGTTCGGTATCGGCTTCCCGATCGGGACACTATTTTTGCCTTTGATTCCGGGCTCAAACTTCTGCGCAGTGTTCGTTACCGTCGTCTCAGTTGGTCCATAGACATTCAACAGTTCGAGTTGCGGGCCCATTACGTCCTGCGCCCTGGCAAACTGCTCCGTTAAACCCAACTCTCCGCCAATCGCCGCGAGTCTTAACTTGAGTTCTTGTTTTCCACCATTTCGCGCGGCTATCAACTCCTGCCAGTAAGCCGTCGGTAGATTCACTAGACTGATCTCTTCACGCGCCAGAAACTCCCAGGCGCCTTCATGCGAGTCCAACAGCCCGTGCGGCCTCAGCACCACGCACCCGCCGCTTACCCACGTCGGAAAGATCTCTTCCACCGCGACGTCGAAACTCAATGAAGCAAACTGGAGTACGCGATCCTTTGGCTGCAACCGGTACCGCGACTTCACTGCCGAGCTGTGACTCACTACCGCGCGGTGCGGGATCAGCGTTGCTTTCGGTTGACCGGTCGATCCGCTCGTGTAGATCACATACGCAAGGTTCTCCGGTGTCACTTCTACTTCAGGCTTCTCACCACCATTCCACTCGCGCCCTTCATCCAGCCACATCACCGGTCCCTGGTAATGAAGGTAACCCGGCAGCTCCACTCCTAACCGTCGCTGGCTTAACAAGACTTTCACTCCGGCGTCGGCGATCATGTAGGCCAGTCGTTCCACCGGATAAGCAGGGTCGAGTGGCAGGTAGGCCGCGCCCGCTTTGAGCACTCCGAGCACGCTCACCATCATCTCCAGCGAGCGTTCCATCATGATTCCGACCACGGTCTCAGTTTTCACGCCCAAACCGATCAGCTCTTGCGCAACTTGATTCGCGCGGCTGTTTAATTCGCGATAGCTGAGTTCCTCTCCCCCGCTCTTCACCGCAATCGCTTCCGGCTGCTGCTTAACTTGCGCTTCGATCAATTCATGAATGCAGGCTTCGCGCGGGAACTCAGCAACGATGTGATTGCTCCAGTCTCGCAGTTGCTTTAATTCAACTGCGCTCATAAAACCGAGCCGCGAAATGTGGACATCAGGTTCAGCCACGATAGCCGCCAGAAGGTTTTGATAATGTCCGGCCAGCCGTTCGATGGTTTCCGCTTCGTACAAATCTATGTTGTAGCCGAGCGTGCCGGTAATGTTTCCCTCTGAGTCTTGCAAGTCGAGTGCGAGATCGAATTTGGCCTTTGTGTTTTCGGTCTCTAAAGATTCCAATTTCAATCCGGGCAGTTCGAGATCCGGTGGCGGAGCATCCTGCAATGCGAAGACGATTTGGTAGAGTGGGCTGTAACTTAGACTGCGCTCCGGTTGTAGCGCTTCCACCAGCTTCTCAAACGGGAGATCCTGGTGCGCATACGCCTCGAGACAGACGTCCTTCACACGCCGTAACAATTCACGAAAAGTCGGGTCCGAAGAGAAATTCGTGCGCAGGACCAATTGATTGACGAAGAAGCCGATCAAACCTTCCGTCTCTTTGCGATTGCGATTGGCAACCTCCGTCCCGACGACGATATCGTCCTGGCCCAGGTAGCGATGAAGCAACAGTTGCCACGCAGCGAGCAGCATCATAAAGAGGGTCACACCCTCTTGCCGGCAAAGTGCGCGCAGACCTTCCGCGACGTCGCTGTCGACGAATACCGGATGAGTTGTGCCGGCAAATGACTGAACGGCCGGACGTGGTTTGTCGGTGGGTAATTCGAGGACTGGTGGCGCACCTGCTAACTGTTGTCGCCAGTATGAAAGCTGCGCTTCCAACACTTCGTCCTGCAACCATTCTCGTTGCCAACTCGCAAAGTCCGCATATTGAACCGGCAGCTCCGCGAGCGGCGCCGGACGGCCTTCGACGAATGCTGTATAGAGTGCGGCCATTTCCTTGATGAACACATTGATGGACCAGCCGTCCGTGATGATGTGGTGCATCGTCAGGATCGCCACGTGCTCGCCAGCGTTCAGGTGTGTCAGCCTCATTCTGAGGAGCGGCCCGTTTGCCAGATCAAATGGCCGCTTCTGCTCTTCGCGCACCAGACGCGCTATCTCTGACTGTCGTTCTGCGTCACTTAACTGACTGAGATCTTCAACCCGCAGTTTTAATGGCGCTGCGGAGTTGATCATTTGCACGGCTTTGTGTTCAACAGTCACAAATGTCGTACGCAACGATTCGTGTCGCCGGATGATTTCATTCAGTGACTGCTCAAGCACCGCGACATCCAGACGACCCACCAAACGCACGGCAACAGAAAGGTTGTAGAGCGTGCTGTTCGGTTCAAATTGCTCCGTAAACCACAGCCTGTGCTGGGCGAACGAGAGCGGTGCCGTAGTCTCGTTACGCCGTCGTATTAACGGAGCGTCGAAGGTTTCGGCCGATCGACCCTGGATGAGTCGTTCCAGCAGAGCTTGCTTAGTGGCTGTGAGTTTTGCCCGGCGAGCGGCAGAGAAATCCTGGTTAAGCATTTTGGTGACCCGCGGCTTGGACTTTATTCAGCCAATGAGTGGCTTCCTGATCCGTCATAGCTTCCAACTTCTTTATCAAGGCTTCTTCAACCCAGAGTGCTAACTCAGCAACGGTTGGTTTCTCGAAGAGATGTCGCAGTGCGGCTTCTATGCCGAAGGCTTCTCTGATCCGGCTCATTACCTGCGTCGCCAGCAGCGAATGCCCTCCCAGCTCGAAGAAATCGTCTTCAACTCCCACCTTCACATTGAGTACGTCGGTCCAGATTTCCACCAGCACCCTTTCCACTGCTGTCCGGGGTTCAACGATGGCTTCTCGTGTTTCGGTGTTTTCCGGCGCGGGCAGCTTACGGCGATCTACTTTCCCGTTCGCGTTCAAGGGCATTTGGTCCAACGTGACAAACGCGTGCGGAATCATGTACTCGGGCAAATGGTGGCCCAGGTACTGGCGCAAAGTTTTGACCGACGCTTCAGTCTCATCCGTCACGAGGTAGGCGACTAAGCGTTTATCGCCTGGCACATCTTCACGCGCGACCACAATGCTCTCCTGCACGCCGGGATACTGGCGGAGCATGGCTTCGATCTCGCCTAGCTCGATACGAAAGCCTCTAATCTTTACTTGCTCGTCGATCCGGCCAAGAAACTCGATGCTGCCATCGCTCAGCCGCCTGCCAACATCGCCCGTCCGGTACAGCCGGTCTCCGGCGCGCTCGCTGAACGGATTCGGCACAAACTTCTCTGCCGTCAGCTCAGGCCGCTTCAAGTAACCGCGTGCGAGTCCATCGCCGCCGATGTAGAGTTCGCCACTGACTCCCACCGGCACCTCTCGCTGCTGCCGGTCCAACACGTACATTTGTGAGTTCGCGATAGGCTTGCCGAGCGGCACACTCCTCGCGCCGGCCTCCAGTCCGTCAAACTCGTGGGCCATGTTTGTCACAGTCGTCTCAGTTGGGCCGTAGACGTTGAACAATCGCAGGTTTGGTCCAACCACCTCCTGCGCTAAGGCAAATCGATCGACCAGTCCGATCTCTCCGCCAATCGCCGCCAAACGTAAACTCGGATCTCCCTGACTACTGGACTGCTGGCGGGCTGCTATCAACTCGTTCCAGTAAGCCGTTGGTAGATTCACGACGCTGATCTGGTTGCGAGTCAGAAAGTCCCAGCAGTATTCGTGTGAATCGAGCAGTCCATCAGGGCGCAGGACGAGGCAACCACCGCTCAGCCAGGTGGGAAAGATCTCTTCGACTGCAACATCGAAGCTGAGCGACGCAAACTGAAGCACGCGATCCGCGGGAGAAAGTTGGTAGCGATCGATGATGGCCCGGTCATGACTCACCACCGCGCTATGCGGAATGAGCGTGGCTTTGGGTTGTCCAGTCGAACCGCTGGTGTAGATCACATAAGCCAGATTGCCCGGGCTTACTTCAACCTGAGGATTGCTCTTGCTGTTACCGGCAAACTTCCATTCTTCATCCAGCAGTACGACCTGCGCCTCAGGAATGGGTAACTTGCCGGAAAACTCTCGCCGGCTGATGACCACTTTGACACCTGCATCCGCCAACATGAACGAGAGCCGCTCGGCGGGATACGCAGGATCAAGCGGCAGGTAAGCGCCGCCAGCCTTGAGCACAGCCAGTACGCTGCACATCATGGCCACGGACCGCTCCA
>DASTTS010000270.1:0-8177 GCA_035760085.1 Pyrinomonadaceae bacterium | reverse complement strand
TGGTCCTAATCCCCAGGCTTGTATTTGCGGCGGGATTGAAGGTGTTTCGGTAACGACAAGCCACGAAGTGTTGGCTAAAGTCTGGGCCGTCGGATCACTGTTACCTCTGATTTCGATTTCGGCCGCGACAGCTGCGGGAACAATTACTTCAGGAGAAATTATTTGTAGTAGATCGATGAGTCCTGCCCGGGAGAGAAAAATGAGAGGAGAGGCATTAACAACCGCAGGTTCAGCCACGTTGAAGTTCTCTATCAAGATCAGTAAAGTCGACGACAAAGGCAGCTTCGCCTTCTCGTGCTATTGCGAGAAGGAAATCGGTGCGATCCAGTCCGGCAACTTGTGCTGCCTTTTCCTGAGAGATTTCACCACGTTCATACCAGTGGATTGCAGCCGCAAGACGCATCTTGTTAGCGAATTCGTCCGGAGAACGCCGAAGCGCCGATAGAACGTCCTCGTCCAGCTTCATTGTTATTTCCATCATCATGCGACTTCACCAAATGGACCGCGAGTATTATACGCCCTCGCTGGTACAGTGCGTCTAGTTTACGGCCTGCACTTTTAAGGAACACATCCACGTCCTGAAGCGCAAGTTCCAGGGATGAGACGTTTTCGGAAACAACTGTAGGGGTGGCCCTCCGTGGCCACCCATTCCTGAACAATGCGAAAATTGTGAACAACGGGCGGCCACGGCGGGCCGCCCCTACAGTTGACCTTGAAGTCGCTCGTTCCAACCGGGAAATCGTCATTGGATTAAGAACGCGACTTGGAGACTTTCGCGCATTCTATCTCGCTCCTGGCGAACACCAATCTGAAGTGCTGCAGAAACCAATTCGGATCGACGCTGAGACAAGGGGGAATGCCGAGAACCGATCTCGGTGTGCCGAGATCCGGTGTGGGTTTTAGCGATCACCCTTCTCGGTTCTCGGAGTTCCCAAATGATAACTGCAAAACTTCAGACCGGATTCGCCGGCTTTAAAAAGGGATTTGTGAATTACGGAATGGGGACGGCCCAGACCCGAGAAGAGAAATCGCAAAACCTGGATGGGATGCGGCAGATCCGTGAAAGGAAATGACAATTCCCTGACGAATTTTCGCTGATATACTGCGGGGGATGGATATCGTTACAAAGTTAGGTCTTGTTCTCTTGCTCGCGGGAGTGGGAATGCTGATCACCGGCTCACTACCTCGGGACAAAATGGAGAAAGTCCAGACTTTGTTGGGCGGCAAAGCTAAATACGATCATCAGCCTCCGTTACGGGTGCAACTTCTTGTTGGCGGGGCAGCTTTTTTATTTATAGGGCTGGTCATGTTAGGAGTGATTCACCCACCAGCCTTAGGCGGACAGGTCGACGTTCCTGCAAGAAAAACTGGAAGACGATAGAGACAGGTAGAAAGCACAAACATTAGCGTGACGAAAAGTCCATGAATTTGAACCCTCTAATTTCTTGACTCGCCCATCTTCGAGACGTATAAGGCGCGTAGCTTCGCGCGTTCCCTCTCGTCGGTTTCCCCGCGAATTATCTTAACTACCCCCAAACCAAATCAGTCGGGTGGACCTGCTGTACTTACAAGGAGGGAACAATCATGAGGCGTAATTCAATTGGCATCTGTGTTCTGCTGCTGGGGTTGCTGCTCGGTACAGCTTCGAGTGCGCGTGCGGATGCGCTAGCGATCACCTCAGTGAGTGTTAACGTTCAGATCGTTCCCACGTCGGGAACCATCGTGTTCTCCCTACCGGAATTCTCACCCGGAACAACGGCGTTTGCGTTCGCGGAAAATGGTTTTGGTGACGAGTCGCGAGATGAATCAGAAAGTCTGACCCGTTCGGAAGCCAGTGCCAATGTGACTTTTGCAAGTGCCACTGCGGTGTCGGATTTCACGAACTTGTCCTTCAACGCAAACAGCAACGTCATGCTTTCCGGATGTCTATGCTCAGCGGAATCCGTTGGTCAAACATTCCTATTGGAAAATTTCATGATTGCCGGCGGCACTGGCCTCGTTAATGTGAACTTCTCGGCGCTGTTGCTAACAATGCAGACTTTAATAACAGACCAGTCAAGTTTGTTTGCCGCGTCGACTACCCTCATCGGTCTGCATGTGTCTGATGTCAGAAGTTTTTCTTTCGACGATAACCTCCGTATCGGGCCCGACGACGCGGCAGCAGCCGAGATTGAAAGACGAATCTCAGAGATACTCACCCTGGAGTTCAATAAGGAATACAGTCTTCTTATCATCGTTAGTGGCAACTCACGGGCAGCACAAAACGAAATCCCTGAACCGGCGACAGTAGTCTTGCTGGTTTCGGGTCTGGGATTCATGACGGGCTTTGTGAGGAAACGCATGGCGAAGCAGTGAATTTACGACGCGCGTAGTATAATTCGCGTCTTTTGAATCAATCGTTACACGACAGTCCTTTTATGCGGGCGTGCCGGAGGGAGCCGGTGCCTTACACGCCCATCTGGTTGATGCGGCAGGCGGGCCGCTACATGCCCGAATACCGCGAGGTGCGCGCCCGCACTACCTTCCTTGAGCTCTGCAAGAACTCTTCACTGGCAGCCGAAGTCACCGTCACCGCCGCTGAGCGGCTGGGTGTTGATGCGGCAATCATCTTTGCCGACATTCTGCTAATACTCGAGCCGCTCGGGATCGATCTGGAGTTTGCGAAAGGTGAGGGGCCGGTGATTCATAATCCGGTGCGGACGCCTTCAGATGTCGATCGACTAAGTGAATTTGAGGATGTAAACGCGCTCGATTATGTCTACGAAGCAATCAGACAAACACGGAGTGCCCTCAAGCCGAATATTCCGCTCATTGGTTTTTGCGGGGCGCCGTTCACGCTTGCGTCTTACATGACCGAGGGTGGCGGTTCGAAGAATTATGTGCACACGAAGAGACTAATGTATGACGATGCGGGTGCGTGGCACGCGATGATGTCGCTGATTTCGCGAGCGCTCGTGAAATATCTCAACGCACAGATCGCGGCAGGTGCACAGGCCGTGCAGTTGTTTGATTCGTGGGTGGGTTGTTTGAGTCCTGATGATTACCGCGAGTTTGTGTTGCCGCACACGCAGAGCGTGATCCGCGGGGTCACAAAAGGTGTTCCGGTTATTCATTTCGGGACGGGAACGGCGGCGCTGTTGGAGTTGATGCGCGAGGCTGGTGGCGATGTGATCGGATTGGACTGGCGTGTGCGTCTCGATGAAGGTTGGCAGCGTGTTGGGCACGATGTGGCCGTGATGGGAAATCTCGATCCTATTGCATTGTTTGCGAAGCAGGGTGTGTTGTTAGAGCAGGCAAAACGAATTTTGGACCAGGCTGAAGGAAGACCCGGGCACATCTTCAATTTGGGGCATGGGATTCTGCCGGAGACGCCGGTAGAGAATGTGATCGCGCTGGTTGAAATGGTACACGGATTATACGAATCATGAAGACGGATTTTGGCAGTTATGATGCGTTACTCCTCGTGTCGTTTGGTGGGCCCGAGGGGATGGAGGATGTGATTCCGTTCCTCGAGAATGTTCTGCGAGGGCGGAATGTGCCGCACGAACGGATGCTCAGTGTCGCGCGTCATTACGAGCTTTTTGGCGGTGTCAGTCCGATCAACCAGGCGAATCGAAATTTGATTGCGGCGCTGAAGAAAGAATTAGAGCAGCATGGACCACGACTTCCGATCTACTGGGGCAATCGCAACTGGCACCCGCTCTTGCCTGACACACTGCGTCAAATGGCAGACGATGGTGTCAAGAATGCGCTCGCGTTTGTGACGTCCGGGTACAGCTCGTATTCAAGTTGCCGGCAGTATCTTCAGAACATCAGCGACGCGCAGGCAGCAGTTGGACCAGAGGCGCCGAGTGTTGAGAAGTTGCGCGTCTTCTATAAGCACCCGTTGTTTATTGAAGCGAATGTGGATCATATTCGCGCGGCGTTGAATCAACTTGAAGATCCGGCGTCAGCGCATCTGGTGTTTACCGCGCACAGCATTCCCGAGTCGATGGCGATGAACTGCGATTACGCGTCGCAGCTTGGGCACACAGGCGCTCTGATTGCGCGGGAGTTTCAGAACAACCCGTGGCATCTGGTTTATCAGAGTCGTAGTGGGTCGCCGATGCAGCCGTGGCTTGGACCGGATGTTTGTGATCACTTGCGAGCGTTGCGTGATGAAGGTGTGACGAGTGTGGTGATTGCCCCGATCGGATTTGTTTCGGATCATATGGAAGTTGTTTACGATCTGGACATTGAGGCGCGTAGAGTGGCGGATGAGATTGGGATGAAGATGGTGCGCGCGGCGACGGCGGGAACGCATCCGGCGTTTGTGAGGATGATTAGGGGGTTGATTGTCGAGAGAGTGAATGGTGAGGTGCCGGCGAATATCTGCGCGCCTGATTGTTGTCGAATTAGTTAGACAGGATTTACAAGATTTGCAGGATGAACAGGATTGTCATTATTGGTGGCGGGATTTCAGGACTGGCGGCGGCGCATCGTGTTCTCGAACTCAATCAAGCAGCACAGGTCACGATCGTCGAAGCGTCAGGCAGGCTCGGTGGTACTGTCCACACAGAATTTCGTGATGGTTTCCTTCTCGAACGTGGGCCAGACTCTTTTATCTCAGAAAAGCCTCAGGCAATCGATCTCGCCAAACGACTAGGTCTCGAATCACAACTGATCCAGACAAACGAAGAATATCGACGCAGTTTTATCGTGCGTGACGGACGGTTGCGCGCGGTGCCCGAAGGGTTTCAGCTAATGGCGCCGTCGCGGATGTGGCCGTTCATCACGAGCGATATTTTCAGTCTGCCCGGGAAGATGCGGATGGCGGCCGACTTGTTTCTGCCGCGGAAAAGTACGAACGGCACGACTGACGAGAGCCTTGCCAGTTTCGTGCGCCGCAGGTTGGGGCAGGAGGCGCTCGCGCGGATGGCCCAGCCGATGGTTGGTGGTATTTACACTGCCGATCCGGAGACGCTGAGTTTGCGTGCGACGCTGCCGCGCTTTCTAGACATGGAACAGAAGCACCGCAGCCTCATCCTCGCGATGTTGCGTCAGGGTCGTGCACAAAAAACGGGGACGAGTGGGGCGCGTTATAGTTTGTTCCTTTCATTCGATCGAGGGATGCAGGTGCTGGTCGACGCGGTAACACGGATCCGTGCGGATCTTCGCGTGAATACGCGCGCGCAGCGACTCACCTTCGATCATGGGTGGAAGATTTACACCGATAAAGAAGAGCAGATCGAAGCTGATGCGGTGTGTTTGGCGGTGCCGGCGTACATTGCAGCGTCACTGTTGGATGACACACACGAACAGCTCGCGCAGAAACTCAGAGAGATTAAGTATGCATCGACGGCGACGATCAACTTCGGTTACAGGCGTGCAGCGATCGCGCATCCGCTGAATGGGTTTGGGTTTGTGGTGCCGTTCGTTGAAAAGCGATCGTTGATTGCGTGCACGTTCAGCAGTGTGAAGTTTTCCGGGCGTGCGCCTGAGGGACATGTGCTGTTGCGCGCGTTTGCGGGCGGCGCGTTGCAGCCGGAGATCTTTGCGCTTGATGAATCGGAGATGTCGAGGAGAGTTGAAGCTGATCTGCGTGAATTACTAGGAATCCGCGAAGATCCGCGTTTCATTGAAGTAGCGAAATGGGCGCGCTCGATGCCGCAGTACGAGGTGGGCCATCTCGATCGTGTTAGTCAGATTGAAAAGCTCGCCAGCGAACTGCCGGGGTTGAGTCTGGCTGGTAACGCGTATCGTGGAGCTGGAATTCCGGATTGTATTCGCAGTGGTGAAGCTGCCGCGGAGTCGGTCGTAAATTACTTCGCGAGCGCCTGAATCCAATCGGCGTTGGTTTGCATTGATGGCCGAAATGCTTCGCGTGGGACGGTCATCTCGATGTGCATGTTGTCGTCGGTGTTGATCTTCGCGCCCGCGACCGCCGGGCCAAGCCGCGATTCATCACAGACGTACCAGCCTCTAATATCGTCCTCGGATTTAAGATCAACTCGCGCGAGCTCGGTCGCGATCCGCGGATCCCGGAAACGTTCTGATAAGCGATCGAGATTCAAGGGCCTGTTGCTTCCGATCAGCAGCAAATCCTTGCCGTTGCTCAATCCACCAACACGAAACACGAGCACGTGCGGAAACACCTTGTGATAAGTCGCCAGCACCGACCGCAAACTCTCCGTTGATAACTGATAGATCTGCACCCACTGCACCCAGATGCCTTCATCGCTTAACCGTGCGCGCCCGAGCTCGAAAAACTCCTGCGTAAACAAGTTTGCTACGCCCGGCACCCACGGGTGACTCGGCTCACTCACGATCATGTCGTAACGATTCGGTGTCACACGCAGAAACGTCCGCGCATCGTCGATGATCAGTGTCGTACGCGGATCGTCGAGCGGTCGATTGTTGACGTGATTGAAAAACTGCGAACCGGCAACAGTTCCCGGCTCAAGCTCAACACACGTGACTGACTGCACCGGCGACTGCAGCATCGCGCCGACCGTCACGCCCGTCGCATAACCGATAATCAAGCCGTTATTGATCTTCGGCGCGACCAGCAGCGGCAGTTGTCCGAGCATCACCTGCGTCGGCATGTCGTAGATGCTGTCAGACGCATTGGTGCGCCCGTTGATCGCCATCGAGACAGTGTTTTGATCTCGACGAACAGACACTGTCGCAGTCGGGCCTTCCTGGTACATCAACAGCTCGTGAATGTTTGGACCAGTTTCAGCTTCTTTAACGCCTTCACGAGTTTGGGCCAACACGCGTACGAGACTGTCGTACGCGCCAATCGACAGATCCGCGAGATTCATTCGTGGCGCAACGATGAAAAGCACGATCACCAGCACGGGGATCAATCCGATCGCGAGGCTACGTTTCAATGCCGGTTCGCGACCGCCCGGCACGTAGGCAACTGCTGCTACAACGAGACAGCAGATCGCAGCGAACAGCAGAGTGAATCTTGTACTCGTTTTGGGAATCAGGATGAAACCGGTAATGAACGCTCCCGCGATCGCGCCGATAGTGTTTACCGCATAACTGCGCCCAACACGTGCGACCGACGTCGCCCGATCGCTACTCGCCCAAACAAGCACGAGCGGCATCACCATACCCATCAACACTGCTGGAATAAGTATCAGCAACGTCGCGGAGAGGATCTGGAGCGCAAGCAATCCGGCCCATGATGAAACGTGCAGTCGCAAACCGAGATTGATCAGAAGGGCGGGGATTTGGTTAAGCACATACAAGCTGAGCAGCAAACTGAGCGCTGTGACAGCTTCGACTTTCAAGATCGCGGAACGTAATCGCTCCGAGCGATCTTTTCGCGCGATTAGCCAGGCGCCGATCGCGAGGCCAATAAGAAAAAGTGCGACGACGATGCTGAACGCGTACGTGCTCGAGCCGATGATCATGGTGAGCGTGCGTGTCCATGAGACTTGTGAGCTGATCGTCACAAAGCCGGATGCGAGCGCTGCGAAGTACCAAAAGCTGGTGACAGGATTTACAGGATTTTCAGGATTGAAAGGATGTTCGTGCGATTCCGAATTCGTCGTGGTTCGACGCTGCAAGAGGATAGCGATGAAACCGACTATGACATTGAGCGCTGCGGCAACCGCGATCGTTGTACGCACGCCGAGGGCAGGCAATAACACAAAGCCGGCGGCGAGTGTTCCGAGGATCGCGCCGGCGAGATTGCAGGCGTAGAGCTTCGTGACGGAGTTCGAGTCTGACGAACGCACCAATGCTGCGGCGAGCACCGGAAGCGTCGCGCCCATCAATGTCGTCGGCACAAGCAGCACTACACCCGAGAGAGCAAAGCGCCACAGACTAAAAGTGAAATACCCGGGATGAAACTGTTGCCAGATCAGCGCGTAAAGGTCATCGATCCAGCGAAACAGAAACGGAACGAGGAGCGCGTAAACAGCGATGCCGATCTCCATCAATCCATAAGTGCTAAGCGGCTTCCTGATACGATGGGCCAATTTCCCGGCCAACGCACTACCAAGCGCTAGTCCACCCATGAACGCTGCGAGCACAGTGCTGACTGCAAGCGTCGTCGCGCCAAACACCAACCCGAGCATCCGCGCCCACAGAACTTCATAGATCAGTCCGGTGGCGCCGGAAAGGATGAAACACACACCGATCAGTTTTAGAGATTTAGGCACGCATTGTCTTTGAAGAAAGAT
>DASTTS010000269.1:0-2270 GCA_035760085.1 Pyrinomonadaceae bacterium | reverse complement strand
GTTTCGCCGCGGTTGGGAAGTATCGGGCTCGGGTACGTTCGGTACGAGCATCTCTCTGACGGAACACGTCTCGTGGTTGGTGACGGGATCGAGGCGATTGTAGGGATCAATGGCTGAAGATCTTGATTTTCAACAGGCGCGCCTCGCGTACTCGATCATTGAACGGCTGATCGAGCACAACCGCGTCGTCAGTGACATGATCGCGATGATGGCCCAGGTGCTTGATGAGGACACGACGAAGGCGCTTACGCAAACACCTACATGGACTGCTTATCTCGACAGCCGGAGAGCGTTGGAAAAGACGAGAGCGGATGTGGAAACGTTCGCGGAAGTATTGAAAAATTTGGACGCGGTTGAACGCGAATAAACGCAGATCTGCGTTCATTTGCGTTAATCCGCGGCTAAAATTTTCATGAGCACCTGGCGCTCACGGCCACCATCGAACTCGCACAAGAAGACTCCCTGCCAGCGTCCGAGCAATAACTTTCCGTCTTGAAATGGGATTGTGACCGAAGAGCCGGTGAGGCTCGCTTTGATGTGTGCGTCGGAGTTTTCTTCGCCGTGACGAAAACCCATTCCGTGCTGAGGAATCAACGTGCGGAGCGCGTGCAGCATGTCGCGCGGCACGTCCGGATCGGCGTTCTCGTTGATAGTCAGGCCCGCCGTCGTGTGTTGCACGTAAAGCACAACCACACCTTCCCGCTGGCCTGACTCGGTGAGTTTTTCCTGGACCTGATCAGTGAACTCAACCAGCTCTTCCCGGTTGCGCGACCTGACCTTCAAAACATTCATTTCTTCAACAACGCCCAACCTGTCGGCAGCACCGCCGCACCCAACGCGATCTTCACGACATCACCCAACAAGAAAGGCAACACTGCGAGCTTGAAAGCCGCAACCGGCGGCGTGTTCGTCAGGATCGCAAACCACGCCCAGCCGCCAAGAAAGATGATCAACGAGCCAAGCGCCATAGCAGCCACGGCCGTCGGATAACGCTTGTCCCAGCCATGCTCGGCAAACGCGCCCACGATGAACGCCGCCGCTGGAAAGGCAACGAGATAACCACCGGTTGGACCAAGAAAACGCACGAGCCCCGCGCCGCCACCGGCAAAGAACGGCAAACCGAGTGCGCCTTCGATGAGATACGCGATCACCGCCGCCGCACCCAAACGCGATCCCAGCAGAGCGCCGGTCAACAACACGGCAAACGTTTGCCCGGTGATCGGTATCGGCCCGATGTGAATCGCAAATTGCGCACACGCGGCGATGAAGAGGCTAAAAACAATCACCAGCCCCGCAGAACGTACCGAATCGAGCGGCGCGAGCGCCGCTCCCATCAACGTGTCAGCCTTAGCGTAGCTACTCATCGATTAGTCTCCTGCCGCGCTCTTCACAACTTCTGTCTCAGCCGGTCGTCTTTCCAGCGCTGTCGTTCCAATGCGCATACCGTGGAACGAGCGCCAGACGAAGAATACTGACGCGAGGAAAAACACGAGCGCCAGTATATGCGTCACCGTCGCGTTACCGTTGCTCCGCGTCAAACTCACCGCGAGCTCAACCGCGAGCAGTCCGAACAGCGTCGTAAACTTAATCACCGGATTCATCGCCACCGACGAAGTGTCTTTGAACGGATCGCCTACCGTATCGCCGACGACCGTCGCATCGTGCAACGGAGTTCCCTTCATCTTTAGATCGACTTCTACGACCTTCTTCGCATTGTCCCACGCGCCGCCGGCGTTCGCCATGAAGATCGCCTGGTACAAACCAAACACCGCGATCGAGATCAGGTAACCGATAAAGAAGAACGGCTCCACAAACGCAAACGCAAGCGTCGAGAAAAACACGGTCAGGAAGATATTGAACATGCCCTTCTGCGCATACTGCGTGCAGATCTGAACCACTTTCTTACTGTCTTCAACCGAGGCTTTCTCTACACCTTCGAGCCGGATGTTTGCCTTGATGAACTCAACCGCGCGATACGCGCCGGTGGTTACGGCTTGAGTCGATGCGCCCGTGAACCAGTAAATCACTGCGCCGCCGGTGATCAGTCCGAGCACGAACGGAGCATGAAGCAGCGACAAGTTTTCCACGTCCGTACGCAGGCCCTCGGTAAGCGCCATGATAATCGAGAAGATCATCGTGGTCGCTCCGACGACGGCCGTTCCGATCAAAACCGGTTTGGCTGTCGCTTTGAACGTGTTGCCCGCGCCGTCGTTCTCTTCGAGCAGGTGTTTCGCGCGTGCGAAGTTGACGTCGACGTTGTGGTCTCGCTT
>DASTTS010000268.1:0-16478 GCA_035760085.1 Pyrinomonadaceae bacterium | reverse complement strand
CCCTACATCGCGATCGTGCCCGCTCTCACCGACCGCAACATCATCAACATGAAAGAGATTTTCGAATTCAGCCTTGATGACCTCGGCGCAAATGGTCTCGCTCCGATCATCTTCCAGGCCGGCGATCATCAGGAAGTAAGCATCTCCCAAATTCCGGCGCTCAACGTCTATCTCGAGGCGCTTGATCGGACGAGCGAATATCTGAAGAGTCGCAACGCCCGGCTTGGCAAGACAGAAAACTCGACGCCGCCGGCGGTAGCTCCACGTAACCATTGCGGCGTAGGCCACGGTGAGATCAGCATCGATCCCGGCGGCTTCGTCTATCCATGCCAGTCACTTCATTTCGACGAGTTTATTTGCGGGAACGTGCGCGAGTACGACATCAAGGAGATCTTTTTGCAGTCACCGGTAATGAAGCGCATGAGGTCCACGACGGTCGACAGCGTTGCTGTCTGCACGCACTGTGATCTCAAGTATCTGTGCAACTCCGGATGTCGTGCGACGGCTTACAACGTCTATCGTGAGTTCAATGCGCACAACGAGATCTATTGTCATTATCTGGAGACGCTTGCAGTGGGCAAGATGTGGGGAGCGAGTCACGTTTCCCTTTCGCCTAACTAACGTCTCAAACGATTTATGCTCGGAATATCAAGAGCACAAGAAATCTCCAGCTGAATAGCTTGAGACCCAATTCTAAAGAAAGGAGCGCAAACAATCATGTTTGACCCGCAAGCTTACGGCGTAGCTATGGATGAAGTCGCTGCTGCTCAGGCGTGCGCATGTGCATGTGCATGTGGAGACGGCGCGGGCGGCGGCAGTGGCGGCGGCTCCGGTGCCTTCTAATACCAGTTTTTATGCTCGAAACTGTTCCCTCGTGTTGTGGTAGTGAGTTCCATGACGCGCCGGCAATCAAGAGCATAAAAGAATCTCAAGCTGAATAGCTTGAGACTTAATCCTAAAGAAAGGAGCGCGAACAACATGTTTGACCCACAAGTTTACGGTGCGGCTTCTGAAATTGCACCCATCGCAGCATGCGGTTGTGGTTGCGGATGTTCGGGTGGCGCGGGTGGCGGCGGTGGCAGCGGCTCCGGCCGTGAGTAAATCACGCTAACACCACCTTACTCACAGCCGTTTGCGAGAACGGTCGTGAGAATACCTTTCTTGTCTGAACTAATAGTTGTCGGAGCAGACAAGAATGCCCGAGGCAATTTTAGAACCGCAGACACGATTAGAAATTGCCTCGGGCCTCTACCACCGCAAGGAAACCTCGCGGGTTGGCGTGCCTATTCTAGTTCACGAGCCACGAAAAGTCACAAAAACCGGACGAAGACTGGTAGTGGCCTGATTTCGGGTTTCTCTGCGCAGAGACTGCGCAGAGAATGACAGGAGTGAGGAATGTTCAAGAAATTTTTAGCCATAGCGTTTACGGGCGCGATGGTGTTCGGCTTGTCTACCGAACCCGTGAAAACGGTTGCACAGGACGTTCAAAACACAACAGCTATTCATCTCCAAAATGGTCAGCTCTTTCTCAACGGCGAGTTGATCCATAAAGGCTTTTCGGTAATGCAAACACGTTTTGCTTACCTGTATTTCTACGTTCCCGGGCGTGGTCTCTTCACAGTCTCGAACCACGAGTTCGAAGGCGCGATGCAAGTGGGCACGTTCAACCAGCGAAAGCTTTCGTTCACTGTGAACGGGCTTGACCTCGAACTCAAATCATCGTCGCAGATTCTGGCAGACGACTCTTCACCAGCATGGGTCAAGTTTGATCCCAGCTTCAAACTCGATGTGAAGTCAGTGATGCTTGGTTACGGCGATAAAGAAAAGGCGCCTTATGACTGGCCAGATCAGATTAGAAAGAATCAGCAATAACGAGTTTCGCCCGCATGTTCATGCTGGTCCACTGATCGAGAGCTTGCTTTCGGACGCGGTTGGATCGTTTGACGACTACGTGCGGCGCGGTGGCTACGATGTTGTTCGACGACTTGCGCAGTCGAGTGATCGTGAAGAAGCAATTCAGATGCTCGAAGAGGCTGGACTGCGCGGGCGTGCCGGCGGTGGTTATCCGACGGCGCACAAGTGGTGGCTTGTCTCACGCCAGGAAGAAGAAGAGAAATATTTTATCTGTAACGCAAATGCCGGTCACGCCGGAGGCTTCAAAGAGCGTTATCTCCTCAACGCAAATCCACGCCGGATCGTTGAAGCAGTAGTTACAGGTGCATTGGTTGCCGGCGCAAGAACTGCGTTTATTGCGCTCCCGCCGCAGTTCTCCGCCGAAGCTCTATTACTCGAAGACGCAATTGCTGAAGCGACTGCCGCAGGTTTCATCGGGCCGGACCTTCAAGTAGTTGTCTATCGCACTTTGGGCAGCTACATCATCGGCGAAGAGACCGCGCTGATGGAGTTGATCGAAGGCAAGATTGGTCGTCCACGCGCGAAGCCGCCCTTACCCACCGCGCGTGGAGTTTTTAATAAACCGACCGCAGTCAGCAATCTCGAAACGCTCCTGCACGCTCACTACATCCTCAAACACGGTGCCCAAAACTTCCGTCAGAAGGGGCAACCTCAGGCGCCAGGCACTCTTGTTTTCAGCTTGAGTGGACATGTTAAGCGACCGGGACTTTACGAATTGCCTCTCGGCACGACGCTTCGCGAGATCATTTTCGATCACGGCGAGGGTCTGCTCGATGATCGGCCGCTGAAAGCTGTCTTCCCCGGTGGTTTGAGCTCGCCGGTGTTAGGTCCGGAATCGGTCGACGTCGCCCTGGACTTCGATTCGTTACGTGAGATCGACTCGGACCTCGGTTCGGGATCTGTGATCGTGGTGACGGAGCCCACCTGCATGGTCCAGGTCGCTGCTCAAGTGAACGACTTCTTTTATTACGGCTCGTGTGGCAAGTGCCAGCCGTGTAAAGACGGGACGCAAAGAACGAGTGTGATGCTGCACAATCTCGAGCGTCTCGACGAGAAGTCAATCGATCGCGCGGGCAAAGTGCTGCCGCCATCGCTTCGCAAGCGAACGCTTAACGTCATCAACAATCCGATGGCGGGCGTTAGTTACACCGACACGGCCGAAGGACTCGACAAGATCCGGCACCTCTCCGAGTTCTACAAATATCGCGGTGACTGTCATCACAGCACGGAAGCTGCAAACTCGATCCAGAATCTACTCAAGCTGTTCAAACAAGAGTTTGAGGATCATCGCTCGAATTCCGTCTGCCAACACGAAGGGCTGGTCACAGTATGAACCAGGAAGAACTGAAGCAACGTCTCCAACCACTGGTGGCAAACTACTTGCACGCGCAAGCTGCCGTCGTGCCGGCGCTGCATTCCCTGCTCGAAACGCGTGAGCCAATCGATAACGATGCGATCGCGGTGATTGCCGAGTTGTGCGAAGTGGACGCGCGATCGATTGCGGAGCTCGTTGCGTACTACCCGATCTTCCAAAACGGTCATTCGTCTCACACCGAAGTGTGTTTTGGACTTCCCTGCTATCTTAACGGCGCGAAGGAAGTGTTCGAACAGATGAAAGCCCAGCCAAACGGCAATGGCTCTAGCAAGCCGGTAAATGTCTCGTCGTGTCTTGGGCATTGTTACGCCGCTCCGGTTATTCGACTGGAGGATGGAAGCTTGTGTCGAGCGCTTGTCTCGAAGTCAAACAATCAGGCGGAAGCGGTGCATGGGTAATCTTCTACAAGACATTCGCTACGGTATACGACGGCTCCTCAAACAGCCCATCATCACGATCGTTGCCATCATCTCTTTAGGCCTGGGAATCGGCGCCAATACCAGCATTTTCAGCGTGGTTAATGCGGTCCTGTTGCGGCCGCTGCCGTATCAGGACTCCGAGCGTCTGGTATTCGTCTGGGAGACAAACTCGCAGGCGATCGCCGCGCTCATGGGGGTTCAAAACCACAATCAGGTTGCGCCCGCAAACTACCTCGACTGGACCAAACAAAACTCATCGTTCGAAGACCTGGCGGCGCTCAGGTTTCTTAACTTCAATCTCACCGGAGGCGATCGTCCGGAGCGTGTGCCGGGCGCGATAGTCACGCAAAATCTCTTTTCGCTTTTAGGGGTGAAGGCGTCGCTAGGCCGGACTTTTCTTCCTGAAGACGCACAGCCGGACCGTGAGCGCGTCGTCGTTTTGAGTACAGCGCTGTGGCAACGTCGCTTCGGTGGTGATCAGAACGTTATCGGTCAGAAACTGAGTCTGAATAACGAATCGTTTTCAGTGATCGGCGTGGCGCCGCCGGAGTTTCAGTATCCGGAAACTGCTGAGCTGTGGGTGCTTTCTCGTCTCGCCGTGCCCGAAGCGCCAGGCGCTGCAAATGCAAATCTTCTGACCAATCGCCTTGCGCACTACTTGTTTGTGCTGGGTCGACTCAAACCCGGCGTGACGATCCAGCAGTCGCAGGCGGACATGACTAAGATTGCCGCAAACCTGCAAAGCCAGTTTCCCGAAACTAACACCGGCGCAGGGGCGCGCGTTGTTTCGATGCAGGAAGAGATTGTCGGCGACATCAAACCGGCCTTGAAGATCCTGCTCGCAGTGGTCGCTTTCGTGTTGTTGATCGCGTGCGCAAACATCGCGAACCTGTTGCTTGCACGGGCCAGTTCCCTTTCCAAAGAAATTGCCGTGCGTGTCGCGCTCGGCGCGAGTCGTCTTCGCATCATTCGGCAGCTACTTACTGAAAGCACTTTGCTGGCACTCGCAGGTGGCGCACTCGGACTCGTGCTCGCGTACGAAGGTATTAAGGTGCTGGTGGCGCTGAACCCCGGCGACATCCCGCGTGTTAAGGAGATCAATCTCGATTTCTACGTGCTTGGCTGGACCATCCTTTTGTCTGTTCTGACGGGCGTACTTTCAGGCCTCGCTCCGGCGCTACAGGTCTCGCGGCCAAACCTGAACGAGACGTTGCAGGAAGGTGGACGTGGTGCTGATCCTGGTGCCGCTCGTCACCGCGTGCGCAATCTTCTCGTCATCCTCGAGGTCGCTATGTCGCTCGTGCTTCTGACTGGCGCGGGTTTGCTGATCAAGAGTTTCATCAACTTGCAACGAGTTGACCCGGGCTACAATTCCGAAAACGTGCTGACGATGCGACTCTCGTTGCCGTTTTACAAATACTCTCAGCCCGATCAGATTAAGGGCTTCACTACCGAATTGCTCCAGCGCGTCAAACACTTGCCAGGTGTTGAGTCTGCGGCCACCAGCACTGCGCTTCCGTTGAGCACTATCGAAGCAGCATCGAGTTTCCTGCTGGAAGGACAGCCACCGCCGAGCGATGGCAGCAGTTTCCCGATCGCAGATTTCCGCACGGTCAGTCCCGATTATTTTCAGGTGCTGCACATTCCTGTATTACAGGGACGTGTGTTCACTGACGCTGATACCAAAGACGTGCCGAATGTAGCGGTCATCAACCAGACGATGGCGCGCACGGTTTTTGGAGGAGAGCAGAACGCGATTGGCAAGCGCATCTTTATCGGTGGCGATAAGAACGCGAGCGAGATCGTCGGCATCGTGGGCGACGTCAGGCACAAGAGTCTCGAATCTGAGCCCAAGCCCGAGATGTACATCACGTATCAGCAAAAACCGGCGAGCTTTTACTTGTTGGCAGTGCGTACAAAGCTGGAGCCGTCGAGTATGGTGGGTGCGGTTCGAAACGAGATCCTTGCTATTGATAAAGATCAGCCGGTCTCAGCCGTGAAAACGATGTCGGAGTTGCGATCTGAATCGCTTGCATCGCTCCGGTTCAACACCGTCGCGTTGTCGATCTTCGCTGGACTCGGGCTCATCCTTGCGGCAGTGGGAATTTATGGAGTGATGGCTTATTCCGTTGGCCAGCGCACGCACGAGATTGGGATTCGCATGGCACTGGGCGCGCAGCCCGGCGCAGTGTTGCGACTCGTGCTGGGCCAGGGAATGCTGCTGGTGCTGATCGGCGTCGTTCTTGGACTGGCGTTGTCCTTTGGCATGACGCGGATCATGGCAAGTTTTCTCTACGGTGTGACTGCGACTGATCCCGCGACGTTTGTGTTCGTCGCCATCGCATTGTCACTCGTGGCCTTGCTAGCAAACTACATCCCGGCCCGCCGCGCCACCAAAGTCGATCCGCTCGTAGCCCTCCGTAATGAGTAAACAGTACTGAACCACTACCATTACCGGTTGGTGTCTTAATTTGAAAATCTTTCTCTGCGGTTCTCGGCGTATCTCTGCGCTCTCAGCGTTTGAGTTGCCTTCTTAACGCAGAGAACACTGAGATACGCCGAGGACGCAGAGAGGAACCGATCAATTTAAGACACCACCCATTACCGAGCACTGTAGTCACTACGCTTAAGATCTGATACTCTGCGGCGTTGCCGCAAAGCCTCACGACCTCCCGGTGAGCTCTGTGAAATCATTGAGTTCTCTGTGTCTCTATGTCATTACGTGAGAGAATTAGTACAGGACATCGAGACCTCAGAACTTTGCACAGAGAATCCGTTCGTCATGAATACTGAACTACCCGAGCTGGCAGGACTACTGGCGCGCGAACACGCCATACGCCAGGAGGCCGAGATCCTTCGCGATGCCAACATCGCGTTGACGAAGAACCTCAGTCTGGAGAGAGTGCTTGAAACGCTGCTCGATTATCTCGCCAAGTTAGTTCCTTACGACAGCGCAAATGTGATGCTGTGTGAACCTGAGTTCCGCTTCGTCATCAGGGCACTCAGACGTTACGAAGGTTATCAGAACATTCAGGACACGCGCGCAATCGTTTTCGACGGACAGAAAAATTCGCTCCTGCGACGCATCTATACTTCGAAACAAAGCCTCATCATCGCTGACACGCTAACGGAATCTGGATGGGAGTTCCGTACCGGCGCCAACCATGTGCGTAACTGGTTAGGTGTTCCTCTCGTAGCCTCGGGCAAGGTCATCGGTTTGTATTCAGTCGACAAAGCCGAACCTGATTTTTTCAAGCCGGAGCATGCCAGGCTTGCCGAGACCCTCGCTGCCCAGGCAGCTACCGCGATTCAAAACGCGCAGTTGTTTGAACAGAGCCAGCGTTACGTCGCCGAACTGGAAAAAAGAATCGCTGAACGTAAACGCGCAGAGATCGCGTTGCGCGAGAGTGAAGAGCGCTATCGTGAGTTGTTTGAGAACGCGAAGGACGCGATTTACGTTCACGATCTTGAAGGAACGTATCTCAGCATCAATCGCGCTGCCGAAAAGCTTTCCGGATACTCACGTGGAGAGATTATCGGTCATAACTTCAAGGAGTTTGTTGCGCCCGAGCATGTCAGGTATGTGCGCGATAGTTTCTGGAAAAAGCTGGCCCAGGAGGGCGAGACAACTTACGAAATCGATGTCATAAAGAGGGATGGGCGCCGCGTGCCGATTGAAGTGAGTAGCCGCCCGATCTACGAAAACGGAATACTTGTTGGCGTGCAAGGCATGGCGCGCGATATCACGGAACGCAAGCTGGCCCAGGATGCGCTGCAAATGTTTTCGCATCATTTGATCGAGGCACAGGAAGAGGAACGGCGCCGCATCGCACGCGAGCTGCACGATCAGATTGGTCAGATCCTCACAGCGGTGAAGATGAACCTTCACACTGTGCAGCAGTTTTGCCAGGGCTCTGAAGCCGCCTCCTACGTCAAGGACAACATCGAAGCAGTTGACGAAGCTCTGCGCTTAGTGCGCGACCTTTCCGTCGAGCTGCGACCGCCAATCCTCGACGACCTCGGCTTAACAACTGCGCTGCGCTGGTACGTCGACCGTTACACGAAGCGCACCGGGTTGAATGTTGCCGTTGTTGTCGATCTACCGGACGAGAATGAGCGTTTCGCACGCGAGCTCGAGACAGCGTGTTTCCGCATCGCCCAGGAAGCGCTGACCAACGTGGTGCGTCACGCGAAAGCCACTCAGGTTGTCGTGCGACTCACGAGAGACACGGACATTTTGTTTCTGATCGTGAAAGACGATGGCGTGGGCTTTGATGTCGAACGACTGCGCAAACGAGCAACGCGAGTGACGACGCTCGGTCTCGTGAGTATGCAGGAACGCGCCCACGCTGCGGGAGGAAGAATCGAGATCGATTCAGCGCCTGCTAATGGAACCGAGATTCGTTTCAGCCTGCCGCTCGGCGCGGGCTCTTCAGGTTACACTCCAGGCAAACAAGCTGGTCCATCGCCTCTTCCAGTGTTCTAAACGGCAGGTATCGCGCATCCTGGTGCGGTTCAGAGTTTCTTTCCAGCCAAAAATCGTTCTGTGCGGAACGTAACACGGCCGGATCGTAATTAAAGAGATCGACGAGATCGATCTTCATCTCTTTCATGGCCCTGAGCCATTCCGCGTAAACGAAAAGCTGCGCCCGCGGCGACACTCGATGTATGCCGCGATTGTGTGCGAGTCCTGCCTCACAGAAGTCGAGATACATACGCGCCTGGATCAATGCTGCAAGTAAGCCGCCGGTTTCGAGTTGCACGATGCGTGTCGGCACCGCCTCGGGAGCGCGCGAAACGAAGTTGTAGGGATAGCCAAGGTACGCGATCTGAATCGGGCCGCAGGGACCGTGGTCAGAGCTGATGTCCCATGTATTTTCGTCAACATGAAAATCCGGTTTCGTTTTTAAATAGTTGATGATTGGACCAAACTCCTGGTCACCACCCGAAGCGCTGAGCAGCGTTATTCCAGGTTTATGCTTGAGTGGCCAGTTACCTTTGAAGGGATTACGGCCGGAACAACCGATCACGTAATCACAACGCATCATCAACTCTTCGAGCGACTCAACCCGATTCAGATGACTCCGCAAAGTTGGGCCAACAGCTAAGTCGGGGCGCGGATCGTAATACACCACGCTTTTCCCTTCGCGTACGGCGAGATCTGCGACCGCACGCCCAATGCTGCCCAGACCGATGACGCCGAATTGTCCTCCCGCGAGTGTTCTGCGACGAAGCGCCGTGTTCAGTCTCGCGATGAGTAACTGCGAAAAGATCGGACCGCCGATTTTCAGTTTCACCGCTGACCTGGCCCACGTCATCACGGCAAACGGTGGCGGCTTCACTTCAAACAGGAACATGCCGAGCGAGGTTTGTTCGACACCGCACATTGCATAACGTTGTAGCAGCTCAGCCGGTACGCTGGTGATGCACGCACCGCCGTCATCAAGCACGAGGATGCGTTTGATCCGGCGCCGCGCCAGCGTTTCAGCTACGACTTGCCATAGCGTCTTACAGTCTTGTTCATGACACTGATGAAACCTACCCGGCTCAGGCATGGTCGTCTCAACGACAGTGAATCCTCTACTACGTAGTGTCTGAATCACGACACTATTGTTTGAGTAGACTTTGCCGACAGCGAAAATGTTCTGTCGCCTCAAGCCAAGACTTGCAATTGTTTCAAATAGATCCACTGTTTGCTCGAGCATGTGTTGCACAGAGACGAGCGCGGTGTCTTCACCGAATTCAAACTGCGCTTCGGAAGCACGGTCAAACAATGCGTGGGTTACCGCAAGAGAGAAAATCTGTGAGTGTGACATAGCTCCGGGGGCCGCCGGTTGAAATGATTGAGAAACCGCTGGAGTTCGGGAGTGATCTCGGGAACTGAGGGAGACGCAGTGGTTCGGCTAGCGGCGGCGTACACTTAATGTGCTGTCTTAGATGACAGTAGAGGGTGATACGTGTCAGGAAAATTTGCGGCTTTAGACATTTTATAGATTTTTTGGGCCTGCTCAGGACTGATAAACGCGGGTTGAACCTGAGGCCATGCCTTGACACCCTAAAAGCCAGACTGCTAAAGTACGCGGTCTTTTTCTGCGCAAAATTCGAGACTGTATACATACAAAAGGAGCTGTTTTGAGTAGCGAATCCGGTTTTCTATTTACCTCTGAATCCGTCACGGAAGGCCATCCAGACAAGATCTCCGACCAAATTTCTGATGCGGTACTTGACGCGGCATTGACTGCCGACCCAAAGGCCCGCGTAGCCTGTGAAACACTTGTGACCACAGGCCTGGTTGTTATCGCCGGCGAGATCACCACCGATGCGGTGCTGGACTATTCCAAGATTGCCCGCGAGACGATCCGCGAAATCGGGTACACGCATTCGAGCTATGGGTTCGATTGCGACACATGCGCCGTTTTATCAGCGCTCGATCGACAATCTCCTGACATCGCGATGGGAGTTGATACTGGTGGCGCAGGCGACCAGGGATTGATGTTCGGATATGCGTGTAATGAAACGCCGGAGCTGATGCCGTTGCCGATTCAGTTGGCCCACCAGTTGACGCATCGTCTTTCGGAAGCCCGCAAGTCGGGTGAGTTACCTTATCTTCGTCCCGACGGAAAATCTCAGGTAACAGTTGAATACCGGGACGGCAGGCCATTCCGCCTCGACGCTGTAGTTATCTCTTCGCAACACGCCGACGACGTCACCAACGAGCAACTCCGTTCAGAAATCCAGAAGAAAGTAATCGAGCATACTGTGTCGCCTGAGCTGCTCGACAAAAACACGAAGTATCACATCAACCCGACGGGCCGGTTCGTTACCGGCGGTCCGAAGGGCGATGCCGGTGTCACCGGACGCAAGATCATCGTCGATACGTACGGAGGTTACGCGCCTCACGGCGGCGGCGCGTTCTCAGGGAAGGATCCCACGAAGGTAGATCGTTCCGCTGCTTACATGGCGCGCTACATTGCCAAAAACATCGTAGCTGCCGGACTTGCGGAGCGTTGCATGGTCCAACTCGCCTACGCGATCGGCGTAGCTGATCCGGTTTCGGTGTACGTCAATACAGAAGGCACCGGACGAGTCAGCGAAGCTGCCCTGGCGAAGCTCGTGCGCGACAACTTCGAGCTGACGCCGCGCGGCATCATCGAGTCGCTTAACCTGCGCCGTCCTATTTATAAGGCGACGGCCGCGTATGGTCACTTCGGTCGCAGTGAAGACAGCTTTAGCTGGGAAAAAACCGATAAAGCCGAAGCCTTGCGCACGAGCGCGGGTGTTTAACTGAACATTTCATCATGAGGAATCTGCAAATATGAGTTCTGCACCATCCGTCGAATTCGACGTGAAAGACATTGGCCTGTCGAAGAACGGCAGGCAGCGTATCGAATGGGCTGAGCGGGAAATGCCCGTTCTTCGTCTCATCCGCGAGCGGTTTGCGGAAGAGAAACCACTGAGCGGCGTTAAGCTCGTCGCCTGTGCCCATATCACTACTGAAACCGCAAACCTCGCGCGCGCCCTGCAAGCCGGCGGCGCTGAGGCAGTTTTGATTGCGTCCAATCCGCTTTCAACTCAGGATGACGTGGCCGCAGCGCTCGTCGCAGACTGGGGTATTCCCGTTTACGCCATCAAAGGCGAGTCGACTGACACTTACAATCGTCACGTTCGCACCGCTCTTGATACACATCCGGACATCATCATTGACGACGGCTCGGACGTCGTTGCTACGTTGCTGAAAGAACGCGCCGGCCAGATCAAGGAAGTTTTCGGTTCGACTGAAGAAACAACCACCGGCATTCAGCGTCTTAAAGCAATGGAAACTGCGGGTGTGTTGCCCTTCCCTTCCATTGCTGTGAACAACGCGCAGACGAAGCACTTCTTCGACAATCGTTACGGCACGGGCCAGTCGACACTCGACGGCATCATTCGCGCGACGAACATACTGCTCGCCGGTCGCACGCTCGTCGTTGTTGGTTATGGATGGTGCGGCAAGGGCGTCGCTTTACGCGCACGCGGCATGGGCTCGAACGTTGTCGTCACGGAAGTCGATCCGATCAAAGCAGTCGAAGCGGTGATGGATGGATTCCGCGTTATGCCGATGGGCGAAGCTTCGGCGATTGGCGATATCTTCGTAACTGTTACCGGCAATCGTCACGTGATCGATGGCGAGCATTTCGCGCGCATGAAAGACGGCGCGATCGTTTGTAACAGCGGACACTTCGATCTCGAGCTTAATCTCGTTGCGTTGCGCGAGATGGCGACCGGCGATCCGACGACGCTTCGTCCGTTTGTTGAGGAGTACAAAGTCCAATCGAACGGGCGACGGATCATCGTGCTGGGCGAAGGTCGTTTGATCAATCTCGCCGCCGCCGAGGGACACCCGGCCAGCGTGATGGACATGAGCTTCGCTAACCAGGCGCTTTCAGTCGAGTATCTGGTGAAGAACAAAGGCACGTTGGCGCCAGGCGTTCACCTGTTGCCCGCGGAAGTCGATACTGAGATAGCAAGCCTCAAGCTCCGCGCACTCGGCATTTCGATCGACACACTGACTGCAGAACAGCTCGAATACATCTCAAGCTGGGAACAAGGCACATAACCACCTTAGGACTTTCGTGAACAACTGTAGGGGCGGCCCTCCGTGGCCGCCCGTTTTTATGAATAGCGCGAGTCCGAGCTACGGGTGGCCACGGAGGGCCACCCCTACAGTTGCCCCCGTAAAAGCCTGTTTCTATGTTCTTACGCGGGAGAGGAAATACGTCCCGGCAGCAGTGAAGATTACTAACGGCGACCAGCCCGCGACTGACGGTCGCAGCAAACCGTGGTTACCGAGCTGTTGAAAGCCTCCGCCGACGGCCCAGTAGGAAACACCCACCACAACCGCCGCGCACAGCGCGATCACAGTTCCCTTCCTTCCAAACGACACTGCCAGCGGCATGCCGATCAACGCCATGATGATGATGCCGAACGGTCCGGCGTACTTTCTTTGCAACGCGACTGCGAGTGCCGACACGTCCACGCCTCGTCGTTTTCGTGCGTCGAGATCGCTTTTCAAATCACGTGAGCTGAGTTGTGAAGGCTTATCGATCGTCGGCTTGAAGACTGCGGGCGACTCGACTCCGGTTAAGGTAGTTTCAGCCTCAGTCTTACGTTCAACTTCAAGTTCTTTCAGCGTAAGCGTCTCCGCTTCAAAGATTTTGAGATGAGCCGGATCTGACCACGCGCCACTCTTACCATTAACGATGCGCGCGAGATGTACCGCTTCCTTATCGAGCTCGTAAACCGTCGGCTCGATCAGTTTTCCGTCTTCGCCAAACTCGTAGGAATAAAAACGACCTGTATCTGGCGACGCGAGCCACTGGCGTCCGGTGCGTGTCGTTGCGCGCGCTTCGTCACCGCGAATTCTCGCGCGGAGTGCGTCCTGTTTCAGATTAGTTCCAGGCATTACATATTCCTGGACCACCCACGAGCCGAGCGCGACTGTGAGCGCAAAGAAGAAGCCGGGCAACATCAACCGGTAAACACTCTGACCCGACGCCCACCACGCTATCGCTTCGTGTCTTCTTGCCAGCAACGCGTAAGTGACGAGCACCGCGATCAGCATCGTTGCGGGAAACAGTTCGACCGCGATCAGCGGTAATAGAAACAGCAGATATCTCCCCACCAAGCCAGCGCCGGCGTGTGTGACAGCGATAAAGCGCCAGAGCTCAAACAACGTGAAGATGTTGAAGATCGCTGCAAGCGCGATAAAGCACACAAAAAAGCTAACTGCGAGTGAGCGAAAGAGTGTTGCGTCCATCAGGTTTGGAAAGCCCAAAGCCGAGAAGCCACGACTCTTTGCTTTACCGGTAGTTGCCGCTGCCGCCGATCCTTTCGGTGCACGCGACAGGATCGAGACGGACGACAGAAAAGGCACGCGATTGATAAACAGAAACAGCAAACTCAAACCGAGAATGAAGATCGTCGCCAGCCATGGTCCAATGTAAGGAGAAATACTGCCTGCGCGCGCAAGCGACTCACCGAGCAGCGAGAGCAGGTAGTAAAAGATCACGACGATGATCGTCAGCAGCACACCAACACTCTTCCCACCGCGCCGAATTCGTTGACCCAGGATTGCGCCGAGGAGAGAAAAAGCGAGCGGCGCAAGCGAAAGCGCAGATCTGCGATTGAGGACCCTGATTGCTTCTTTTCGCTCTTCTACCTTGCCGGACGCCGCGCGCTCGCGCAGGTCGCTCCAATCCATCGCATCGGCGTTTGTGTCGCGCTCGTTTATGCGCTGCATAATTTCAGAGCGACCGGTATTAATGGAAAACCTCAACTGTTTTGAGCGCTCGACGACGTACGAGTTCTCATCGTCTCCGGTAATCGAGTTGGAACTTGGCGGTTTCGATTCGGCCTGAGCTGTAGTAGATGGAAACTTCGTGGCCAACACATCAGTCAGTACTAATTCAGACTGATCTCCGGAGGAATCGATACGTCCGGAGCGCGCGGTATAAAGCTCGGGACGATCAGAACTCTGGCCAAAGATGAAAACGCGTCCCCACGTGCCCAGATCCTTGTTGCCGTCGCGCACGTAGATGACGTAGCGCGGTAATGTACTGAAAGTTCGTGGCTCGACTGGTGAATCGAGTTTTGCGAGCAGTCCCTGCAACGCGATGCGCTCGAGATCGCGGGCGGCTTCAGGTGCTTCTTTAAGGTGTAAGTACGTTGTCGCGCCAGTGAATACGAGACCGATGAGCAGAGCGGGCCAGATCATGGTCCACGAGCCGACACCCGCGGCACGCATCGCGACTATCTCGCTGTCGCTACCCATCCGCGAAAACCCGACAACGATTCCTGCGAGTGTGGCGAGTGGAATTGAAAAGACGAGCACACCGGGAAGCAACGCCGCGCCGATGCTGCCGAGCAATGAGAACGGCAGATCAGCATAAATAACGATCTCAGCGAGACGAGCGGCTTGTTGTGCGAGGAGCACCGCCGATAGCATGAGAAGCGCGATAAGGATGTAGGGCGCGACCGCCCCGACGATGTATCGAGGGATGAGGAAGTTCCTGAAGCTAAAGTTTTTCATTAAGTGTTTTCAGACAGGACTTACAGGATTTTTCAGGATTGACATGTAAATCCTGTTTCAAATCTTGTAAATCCTGTCTCAGCTCGCCGGCCGAACTCGCGGCATCCGCTCAAGCACTCGCCCAATAATCTGAAACGTCAACTCAGCCATCTCTCGGTTCGTATCCTTCGCCACGTCCCTCGCCCCTTCCGCAAACTTTGCCGGTGCCAACTTCTCCATCGTGCGCAGGTGCGATCGAAGCGGCTTCGATACCGCACCACCACGACCGTTACTACAATCAAAACATCGCAACGACAAATCCGGCCCCAGATAAGTTACTTCATCACCAAACGCCCTCTGACAATTCGCACACGCACGCAGATCCGGCAGGAAGCCCTCGAGCTTCAACAACCACACTTCAAAGTAACGCAACACCGCATCGAGATCTGTCGGCGTCTCAGACGCAGCCTCAAAACACGCGAGCGCCATCCGAAAGAGATTGTCGTTTGCCTGGTGCGGTGGCGAGAAATCGATCAGCAGGTCGCCCATGTAGGCGAAGCCTGTGAGTAACGAAGCATTTGTCGAAAGGTTAAAGCGTGACTTTAAGATCTCGGCTTGTCGAAACGAGACAAGTTCCCGGTTTTCCTTTTCGTAGTAAGTGAGGTTGATGAGTGTGAAAGGCTCGAGCGCGGCACCAAAACGATTCTTCAGTTTCCTGCAACCCTTCGCGACGCCTCTGATCAATCCGGCTGAGCGACTAAGGCAAACGACAATCTTGTCAGCTTCCGCCAGATTGTAACTGCGAAGAATCAGGGCCTCAGTTTCAAATACAGCCATCGGAAAGGATCACGGGATGAAGTAAAGGATCCAACCCAACACTAGACCGATCACCATGAACTCGGCAAACACTTTCAGACCGTAGAGCAAACGCTCCTGCATTGTGTCTTTTGCCATTGCTCCAAACACAACGGAAGCGAGCGCCGCAAATAACGTCATTACGAGGAAATGTCTCACGGTTTCCTCCCGGCGGCGATATCGAAAGCGTCGAGCATGGTTAGATAGTTGAGCAACCCGGCGATCAGCAGAAATGTATTGCCGTATTCATAGGTTGCGCGTGCAGCTTGTGCCGGATCGTCTTTGAAGCCGTAGTCGAGTAAATATGAGACGAGGTAGAGCGCACCGGTGCCAAGGTTCGCGATCATCGGCGGCACTTGCAGCAGCGTTGACGAGCCTTCGGCCTCAAGATCAAATAAATGGCCGCCCATTGCCATGCCCACAAAGAAACAGAGCCAAACAGCGCCTCCCATCAGAGCTGCGCGCCACCATCTCTTGAGCATCAAGTGTCCGAGGCCGGGGAGAAACCATGCTGCCGCCCCTGTTAGCCATGCGGAGGCAGGTGCAGATTCCACCTCGTCCGCCTGCATTCGTTCAGTTTTTACCAATCAAACCCTCCTAATAATGATTAAGGTTTTACCTTAATAAGAACCCTCGCGCAAATCGTGTTCATCCTGAAAATCCTGACATCCTGTCTAACAATTTACCTTAGCGGTCGGCGCGACGACCTTTAACATCTCACGTTAACTCTCTACTGGTACAAAAGGTACGGCTCACGTAATTCTTTAAACTCTGCAAGCGGCCCTTTGGTCGACTCTGCGATATCATCAAGCGCGATTCCCTGCTCAAACGCTTCTCTGATCTTCGCTGTTCCACTGATCACGTCGAA
>DASTTS010000267.1:0-3645 GCA_035760085.1 Pyrinomonadaceae bacterium | reverse complement strand
CCAGACGTTGATCTCGCGTATCAAGGTCATGTCAGAGCTCGACATCGCCGAGCGTCGCGTGCCGCAGGACGGCCGTTTTCGCGTTCGTTATAAAGGACGCAACGTCGACTTCCGCGTTTCGATCATGCCGACGATTCACGGTGAAGACGCGGTCATTCGTATTCTCGACAAAGAACAGATCAACGAAGAGTTTAAAAATCTGAATCTGAACGTCGTTGGTTTCTCGGAAGACGACCTGCGAAAGTTTCGTCGCTACATCGCAGAGCCGTACGGCATGGTCCTGGTCACTGGTCCAACCGGATCGGGAAAGACGACCACGCTCTACGCGGCGCTCAATGAGATCAGAAACGAAGAAGACAAGATCGTAACGATCGAGGATCCGGTTGAATACCAGTTGCACGGCATCACGCAGATTCCCGTCAACGAAAAGAAGGGACTCACGTTCGATCGTGGCCTTCGTTCAATCCTGCGTCACGACCCTGACAAGATCATGGTCGGTGAGATTCGCGATACCGAGACGGCGCAGATCGCTATCCAATCCGCATTGACGGGTCACCTCGTATTTACAACGGTCCACGCTAACAACGTGATCGACGTGATCGGGCGTTTCCTGAACATGGGCGTCGAGCCCTACAACTTTGTTTCGTCGCTCAACTGCGTGCTGGCGCAACGACTGATTCGAATGCTTTGTGCTTACTGCAAACGGCAGTATCATCCGAACGAAACGGAGTTGTTCGATTCAGGTCTTAAACCTGACGAGTATCGTGACAAAACTTTTTACATGAATGTCGGTTGCGACGCCTGTAACCACACCGGCTACCGGGGGCGCACAGCTATTCACGAATTACTGGATTTGTCGGATAATATCCGCGAGATGATTGTCGAGCGGCGGCCGGGTTCGGAAGTCCGGCGCGCTGCCGAAGCCGAGGGGTTGAAGAGCTTGAGAGAATCCGCCTTACACAAGGTTTTTAGCGGTGTTTCGACCTTGCACGAAATTAACCGCGTCACGTTTGTCGAAGAGCTCAGCGCAATCTAAATATAACCTGCCCCCCGACAAGGAATTAATATACGTCTTGTAGAGTCTATAGGACGTATATTCCGGGCCAAATCGGAACCGAAATTAATTGTTCGCGTGTAAGGAAATTGGCCGGTCTGATCTTGCATCTTAGGCGTCGCGGCGGCATTATTAGGCCGCTAAACTTTCCACCTCCCGAAATCGAGTAGAAGTCATGAAGAACAATACACGTGCTCGCACCCTTATCTCATTGCTCCTGGCCTTTAGCCTGTTGGCCTTGCCCATCACCGCCTTCGCTAAAAAAGGCGACAAGAACTTCAAACGTGGCATGGACTACGAGAAGGCTCAGCAGTGGGATAAAGCTGCCCAGGAATATACGCTCGCCGTCGCCGCCGACCCGTCGAACATGGAATACCAACTCCATTTTCGCCGCGCGAGTTTCAATGCCTCTCAGACCTACATGCAGCAGGGAAGATCGCTGTCGGAGCGAGGCGACTTTGTCGGCGCCTATAACGCTTTCCGCCAGGCCTACGGCTACGACCCTGTGAACGAACTTGCCGTATCTGAGATGGAGCGCATGTTGCGCTTGCAGGCGGTAAAGGAAGGGCGCGCCAATCCGAATGGGACGCCGAAGGAGACTTCTACGGAAGGGAGTACTTTCACGCCGGCCAGCGCTCAGGCGCAGGACCTCGCCACGCCGCGCGAACAGCAGCTACGCGTTGTCGATGTGAAAGGCGATCTCAAGCAGTTGATCCGAAGTCTGGCCGAACAGTTAAATCTCAACGTCATTTTCGATCGACAATCGTTCGCGCAATCGCGTCCGGTCGACATCAGCTTGAAGGACGTCACGACCGCACAGGCGCTCGATTACCTGTTTCTCCAGGAAGGACTCTTCTTCCAAAAGCTCAGCCGCAGAACGATTCTCGTCGCGGACCAGGCACGCCGGCCGCAGTATCAACAACTCGTGCTGCGCACGTTCTTCCTTTCAAACATGAAACCGGCTGATGCGCGCACGCTCGTACAACAGGCGATTCCGCCATCAGTTGGTCGTCCGCAGACGATCGTGGTTCCCGATGAAGCAACGAACAGTTTGACTGTGCGTGACACGGCCGAGAACGTGCGACTGATCGGTGACCTGCTGGCGAGCATCGACAAAGATCGTGCTGAAGTCGTGATGGACGTCAGCATCTATGAAATCTCGAAGAGCGATCTGCTGCAACTCGGTAACCAGGTCGGTACTGGAAACTTCAATATCGGTGGTTCACCCGGGTTTGCACTGTTGACGGATAACGCGGTGGTGAATAGTTCTCAAGGGCGGGGCGTAAATCTGGGTATCCTGAGTCCCACCGCACTGGCTGCGGCTCTCGTGATACCTCCCTCAGTCCTGACTGCTTTTCAAAGCAAAAACAACACGAAGCTGATTGCTTCGACTCAGGTGCACGCTTTCAACGGTGAGGAGTCGACGGCGCGCATTGGTCAACGTGTTCCGGTGCAGACCGCACAGGCTTACCCGTTTGGCGTGCAGACAGGCACACCAACCACCGGCCAGGGAAATGTCTTCCCGAGCGGCGGTTTCCCGGTCATCAACTATGAGCCAACCGGTCTAACCTTGAAGTTCACGCCGCAGGTGTTTCCGAACTTCGACGTGCAAGTGAAGATGAACATCGAATCGAAGGATGTTCTCGGAGCGAACTCGTTGACGCCGACCTTCACTGAGCGCACGATCACCGGCACAGCTCGCGTGCAAAACAATCGCACGATGATGCTCGCGAGCGTCTCGACCAATGTGTCGACCGATGGCCGGGCGGGCCTGCCGTTTCTGGGTGGCTTGCCCATCCTTGGACGGTTCTTTACGTCACCGACTAAGGACAATCGTCAGATCGATATCGTGATCTCAGTTACGCCGCGTGTGCTGCGCGCACCGGCGGTCACTCCGCGTGACGAAGAGATGAGACCGAGCGGTACGTTGCAGTCGCCTACGACTGGCTCGCTCGCCGAAATGATTCGTGAAGCGGATCGGGAAGATCAGATCGCGGCCGCACGCTCGTTGCCGAAGGATGTTGCGCTGCAACTTCCGGATGCTCCAGTCGTGAAGCCGGGTGAAACTGTCAATCAGAACACGACGCCGGTGAACCTGCCGCCGCCAGCCGGAACGTATGCGTTCCAGGCGTTGCCGAAAGCAGGAACGACAACTCCGGCAGTCACTGCTCAGACGACTACGCAGACTGCGCCCGCTGTGACTACTCAGACGGCGCCAACAGTGGCTGCGCAAACAACCAAACCGGCAGCCGTTGAGGAGTTGCCGTCGTTTGTTCCCGCTCCGAAGTCGTTGATTAGCGATCAGGCAGCGGCGAATGTCGCGACCGTAAACACTGGAACTGCAGGAACACAGAACGCTGTGCTCACCTCGTTGCCTAAAGCAACGGAAACGTCACTCGAGGCACAGCCGCCCGGATCACGCGTGGTCCAACTCGGCTTCGTACCCGAAGCGAACGCAAACGTGATGAAAGTTGGTGAGAAGCGACGTTATGCGATTCAGTTTAACTCCGATGTGTCGCTGAGCCTTGCTTTGGTCGCGTTGAAATTCGATCCCAGGGTGGTGAAGATAACCAGCATCACTGCGGGCAGTA
>DASTTS010000266.1:0-10133 GCA_035760085.1 Pyrinomonadaceae bacterium | reverse complement strand
ACGAAGTTTGCGCGCTGAATGAGATAAGTGCTCTTGATCGGGCGTGGGCCAAAGCGCAGGTGCGAAACAGTCATCGCGCCGGCTTTTTTAGAGTCGTAAACAAAATAACCCTGCGCGTAGTTTGGCGTTTCTTCACCGATGATCTTGATGGAGTTTTTATTGGCGCTGACAGTGCCGTCAGCTCCGAGACCCCAAAACACCGCGCGCACCTGATCGTCGGGCTCGGTGCTGAACGATTCGTCAAACGGAATACTCGTGAACGTGACGTCATCGTGAATCCCGATCGAAAAATGGTTCTTCGGCTCGGGTTTCGTCAGTTCATCAAATACGGCCTTGATCATTGCAGGAGTAAATTCTTTCGACGACAAGCCATAACGCCCTCCAACCACGCGCAAATTCGACCAACCCGACTCGGCGAGGGCAGTCACCACATCCTGGTACAAAGGCTCGCCGGTGCTTCCCGGTTCTTTAGTGCGATCCAGCACTGCGATCGCTTTCGTTGTGGCAGGCAGCGACTCGACAAAGTGCGCAATGGAGAATGGCCGGTAAAGCCTGATTTTTAGCAGACCAACCTTTTCACCACTCCTATTCAATGCCTCGACTGTTTCTTCAGCGGTCTCGCAACCTGAGCCCATCATCACCAGCACACGCTCAGCATTTGGGTCGCCAACAAATTCGAAAAGCTTGTAAGAACGTCCGGTAAGTGCAGCAAACCGCTTCATTGCCTTCTCAACAATCGACGGCGTTTCGAGGTAGAACGTGTTGGCTCGTTCGCGCGACTGAAAGAACACGTCAGGATTTTGTGCTGTTCCACGCATGACGGGCCGATCGGGAGTTAGCGCGCGGGCCCGATGCTCGCGTACGAGCTGCTGGTCAATCATGCCGGCGATTTCTTCGTCGGAAAGCTTCGTGATCTTCATGACTTCGTGTGAGGTGCGAAAGCCGTCGAAAACATGCAGGAATGGCACACGCGCTTCGAGTGTGCTTGCCTGAGAAATCAAGGCGAAATCCATCACTTCCTGCACCGAGTTGGCAAACAACATGGCCCAGCCTGTTGATCTTGCCGCCATCACATCGCTATGGTCGCCAAAGATGGAGAGGCCGTGAGTGGCGATCGTGCGCGCGGCGATGTGGAAAACCGTGCTCGTCAGCTCGCCCGCAATCTTGAACATGTTGGGGATCATGAGCAGCAACCCCTGGCTGGCGGTGAAGGTTGTGGTTAGTGATCCAGTTTGTAAACTGCCATGGACCACACCCGCAGCACCACCTTCCGATTGCATCTCGCGTACGAGTGGCCGCATGCCCCAGATGTTCTTTTCACTGGCAGCCGCCCACGCGTCAGCCGATTCGCCCATCGGAGATGAGGGTGTGATCGGGTAGATGGCGATTACTTCGTTGGTCTTGTAAGCAACGTATGCGGCGGCTTCGTTACCATCGATGGTGACCCTTTGTTTCATTAGCTGGGAATTCCTTCGCAGTGGTGATACTCCTTAACGCCTCAGAGCAATTCAAAGTCCACTGAAGCGCAATCATCAACAACCCCAACGCCGGGTTAACGTACCACCTACGCTTGCAAAGAGCACAAAAAGCACGAAATGAGATTGAGCAGGGTCAATCTCACTCGTGCTTTTTAGCCTCCTCGTCGCGGCTGTTCTTACTTCAAACAGTCGCGAGTTTAGCTCGCTCTTCCTCGATTGCTTTGATCTTCGAACGAAGCCATCCAGTAACTTCTCGCTCGAGCTTTGTCTGGTTGTCCTCCATCTCCAATTCCTCGATGGTGTCCCCATCAGTGTTTAAAGGAATATGGTGACAAGGAATTTCCGTGGTCCGGTTTTCGGGACTGACAAACTCGAGCAGATGGCACTCGTTACACGGATGAGCGCGATAGGGATAACCATAGTTAATGCACGACAGAGAATCTTGAAAAGTCGATCTGCTTTGCCACGGCGTACGGACCGACCGTCCGTATCCTCCCTTCTCAATGAAGTCCAACTCATCTTTGAGGAGTTCGAGAATATCGCGCTCATCCGTTGTCATGGCTTTAAACCTCCTTTTCTGCAGTCCTGATTAACTAAAACCCGCCGCTCACAAGCGCAAGGAATATGCCACGCAAAATTCGCAGCGATTTTTGAGTTCAGGATTAGGGTTTGTGAGGAAGCTTTCGCACCTGATGAGAAAAAGTCCTCAGTCAGTTTTAGACAGGATTACAGGATTTGCAGGATTGACAGGATTTATCTAACAAGAGACGGGTATAGCTCTTGCCCCGCACATTCTCCTGGGAGGGTACGCCGATGATGAGGATGCTTACTGATGAAGAGGCGCGCCAGTTGTTTCGCTCGGCTCACGTTATGCGGCTCGGTTGCATTGTGAACGGCGAGCCCTACGTCGTTCCTATCAACTGTCACCTGGAAGGCGATTATCTGTTCAGCCACTCGCTCTATGGAATGAAGATCGCCGGCCTTCGTGAGAATCCTCGCGCCTGTGTTCAGGTTGACGAGATCGAGAGCGACTTACGCTGGAAGAGCGCCATCGCTTTCGGCACGTTTGAGGAGGTCAACAAATCAAGCGAGCGTGCAGACATTCTCACTAAGCTTCTGCGCAAGTTTCCTATGATGACACCCGTCGAATCGGCGATCACAATCGACGGCGCTTCACCGGAGGTCGTCGTTTTTAAGATCAAGATTGACCGGCTTACTGGAGTTTCCGAAGGATAATTAAAGGCCGGCACTCAGCCTTCGTACACAAGATCGTCGTACTCCTCAGCGCAGATCTCAGCGCGGTAGCGCCTGGTCAAACTTAGTCTTCTAGCGGTGGTGTCTTAATTTGAAAATCTTCTCTGCGGTTCTCGGCGTATCTCTGCGCCCTCTGCGTTAGAGTTGCCGTTTAACGCAGAGAACACTGAGATACGCCGAGGACGCAGAGAAAATCGTTCAATTTAAGACACCAGCTTTCTAGCGTGTTTGCTGCATTTGACCCGGCGCTACCGCGCTCGGTACCGTGCCTACCGGCACTACTCAATGTATCTCTAACCTTTACAGTGGGCCTACGTCGAATATAATCGACGCGCAAAATGTCCCCTAAGAACACAAACGAACAAATCCTCGTGGTCGATGACGACCAGATGATCCGCTGGACGCTTCGCGAAGCATTACAAAGCTGGGGCTTCACAACAGTCGAAGCAAGCTCGGCATCGGAGGCCGTAAGACAGTTCCACGCAGAGTTACCAGCCGCCGTCTTGCTCGATATCGATCTTCCGGACGGTTCCGGTCTCGACGTATTGCGCGACATCAAACGCGAACATCCGGAAGCGATCGCGATCATGATCACGGGGGATGTTCAGATCGATAACACGATCTCAGCCTTGCGCGGCGGCGCCTACGACTTCATCGCTAAGCCACTTAATCTCGAAGAGATCCGCGTCACACTCCGCAACGCGATCGAAGCCCGGCAGTTGCGTCGTGAAGTGGCGCAAGTAAGAAAAGAACGTGCGCGCGAGTTTAACTTCAAACAGATCGTCGGCGAGTCGCCGGCGATGAAGAAGATGCTCGGACTCGCCGCCAAGGTCGCGGAGAGCGAAGTCTCATCGGTTTTACTCCAGGGAGAATCAGGAACGGGTAAGGATCTCGTCGCCAAGGCGATTCACTATGGCTCGCAACGAGCCGAAGGTCCTTTCGTCGCGGTTAACTGTGCTGCCCTGCCCGCGACGCTTATCGAGTCGGAGCTTTTCGGCTATGAAAAAGGCGCCTTCACCGATGCGAAGGCGCGTAAGGAAGGACTATTCGAGCAGGCTGAAGGCGGAACACTTTTGCTCGATGAAATTGGTGAGCTCGAGCTCTCGCTTCAGGCGAAGTTGTTGCGCGTTTTGGAGGAAGGCGCTTTTCGTCGTGTCGGTGGCTTGAAAGACATTCCACTCGATGTGCGTGTGCTCGCCGCCTCGAATCGCGACCTCAAAACGGAAAGCGAGGCGGGCCGATTTCGCCTCGACTTGTACTATCGTTTGTCGATCATTCAGATCGATATTCCGCCGCTACGCGAGCGAGGCGACGATGTTTTGCTGTTGTCGCATCACTACATCGACACCATCGGAGCGCGGTTGAGACGAAACAAAATCACCGGCTTATCACCCGAAGCGCAGGAAGTGTTCCGGCATTACGATTGGCCCGGCAACGTTCGCGAACTGCGCAACGTGATTGAGCGGGCTCTCATTCTTGAAGATGCCGACAAGATCACGACCGAGTACTTGCCTGGCGGATTACTAGCGCCGTCCCGAACGGTGCAAACTTCCACCACAGTATCCGGCGAAGCAACGACACAGTTTGTGTTGCCAAACGATGGAATCTCTCTCGATGAAGCTGAGCTCTCATTTGTAAGACAAGCAATACAGCGAAGTGGTGGTAACCAAACACGTGCTGCCGAACTTTTAGGCATTTCGCGTGATCAGCTTAGATACCGTCTCAAGAAACTCGAAGAAGCCCAGGCCGGCAGCCCGGCTGAGTAGTGATGATTAACGTTGACCAGGAGCTGAATCCCAAGGAAGCGCTACAGCGCTCGGAGAAGGAATTGGCTGACATCAAGTTTGCGCTTGATGAGTCAGCGATTGTTGCGATCACGGACCAGCGCGGGATCATCAACTACGTCAACGACAAGTTCTGCGAGATTTCCAAATACTCACGTGACGAGCTGCTGGGGCAGGATCATCGCATTATCAACTCGTCCTATCATTCCAAAGAATTCATCCGGAATCTATGGACTACGATAGCCGGCGGGAAAGTCTGGCGTGGAGAGATAAAAAATCGCGCCAAAGATGGAAGCTATTACTGGGTCGACACTACGATCGTCCCTTTCCTGAATGCCGAAGGAAAGCCTTACCAGTACGTCGCGATTCGCAGCGACATCACCGAGCGCAAACGTGCGGAAGAGCAAATTCGCGAACAAGCCGCCCTGTTAGACCAGGCGCAGGACGCTATCCTCGTACGCGATCTCGATCAAAATATTTTGTTCTGGAACAAAGGCGCCGAAAAAATCTACGGCTGGTCGGCTGAAGAAGTGATTGGCAAAAACGCCGCCGAGGTTCTTTTCAAAGAGCGTTCGGGGCAATTCGAGGCGGCGCGCCAGGCAATTATTCAAGACGGTGAATGGAAAGGTGAAATGCGGCAGGTGCGGCGAGACGGTAATGAGATCATTGTTGAGAGCCGCTGGACCCTCGTACGTGACGAACGAGGAAAACCGAAATCAATCCTCGTCATCAACACTGATATCACCGAAAAGAAACGGATGGAGTCGCAGTTTCTGCGTGCACAAAGAATGGAGTCGATCGGCACTCTCGCCGGCGGCATTGCTCACGACCTGAACAACGTGCTTTCCCCGATCTTGATGGCGATCGACATGTTGCAGTTGAAAGTTGCTGACGAAAGTACCAGGAAGTGGTTCGAGGTCCTGCGCACGAATGCTGAGCGTGGCGGCAGCATGGTGCGACAAGTGTTGTCATTTGCAAGGGGTGTTGAAGGCGAGCGCGTGGCGTTGCAGCCCAAGCATCTCATTAAAGAGATCGTCAAGATACTACGCGAGACGCTGCCGAAGTCGATCGAGATCAACTTTAAGGTACCTAACGACCTTTGGATCATATCCGCCGATGCAACTCAAATACATCAGGTGTTGATGAATCTCTGTGTAAATGCCCGCGATGCCATGCCTGAAGGTGGATCGATCTCCATCAAAGCCGAAAATATTTATGTCGACGAAAATTACGCGCGCATGCATCTCGAAGCCAAGCCCGGGCGTTTTGTTGTGATCACTGTTACGGATACAGGCCCCGGCATGACTGCGGAGGTGCAAAGCCGGATCTTCGAACCGTTCTTCACGACAAAAGAGATGACGAAGGGCACTGGTCTCGGCCTTTCAACTGCGTTGACGATCGTGAAGAGTCACGGAGGTTTTATCAATGTCTATAGCGAGTTGCATAAGGGAAGCCAGTTTTCGGTATACCTTCCCGCACTCGAGACGCCTGGTTTGGTCGATGCAGCGGCAGCGCAAACGGATCTTCCGCTCGGGCACGGCGAGTTGATTCTGGTAGTTGACGACGAAGAGTCGATTCGCGAGATCACGCGCGGCACGCTCGAGACTTTTGGATACAGAGTATTGACCGCCAGCGACGGCACTGAAGCACTCGCCCTCTACGCAGATAAGAAGAACGAGATCGCAGTTGTTCTGACAGATATGGTGATGCCGTTCATGGATGGCCCGGCAACAATTCGCGCGCTTATGCGAATGAACCCGGGAGTGCGAATCATCGCCGCCAGTGGTTTGGGAACGGGAATGCACGCCGGCGAGGGCACGCTTGAAGGTGTCACCGTGTTTCTCAACAAACCTTACACAGCCGAAAAACTACTCAAAACACTCGCCGAAGTTTTGCGGAGTTAGAGAATGACTTCCGCTGGGTGCCGCCGTTTGTCCCATGGATCCGGGAAGTAAGGATCTTTTGAGTGATCGTGGCGCTCGAGTGTCACCAGTTCCCTGATCGCCGCAAGCTCGCTTTTCGCAAAGTCGTCAACTGAGCCGACGAATACGATACTGCCGGCATCCAGAACCAACACTCGTGTCATTGGTAAATTCGTCACGGGAGCTTCCCTCGTACACATGTTGCCCTCAGCATCACGTTCGGCGCGGAAGTGTGCGAGATAATGCAGCTCGTGAATTTTCTTGGTGACGAACAATGACGAGATGTGATTGACGTCGCGAGCGCGAATGATCAGGTCAAGCACTTTGATGGCCGCAAGCGGATCGAGACCCATCGCCGGCTCGTCAAATAACATGATGCGCGGCCAGCCGATCAAGGCGCGCGCGATTTCGAGCCGGCGTTTCATTCCACCGGAAAGCTCTTCAGGGAATTTAGCTTCTTCGCCGTCAAGTCCAACAAACCGCAAGACCTCGTTTACGGCCCGGTCAATGTCTTCCTCCGCCCAGCCGTGCTCTTCCAAACGGTAGGCAGCGTTCTCATAAACCGGCAAGCCGGTGAAAAGCGAATCTTCCTGAAAGACGATTCCCATCAATCCGCCTCGAATAGCGAGCAGTTCGGATTCATCGAGCTTCTCGATCTCTCGGCCGGCGACAAAGATTTGGCCCGAGTCCGGTTTCAAGAGTCCCATTGCTAAACGCAACAAGACAGATTTGCCGGAGCCTGAGATGCCGGTCACAAAGACCATCTCGCCTTCGGCAAGCGTGAAACTGATGTTGTTTAGCACTACGAGGTCATCAAAACTCAAGTAGACATTCCGAAACTCGATTGCGGGTGGTTTTGTATCGCTCATGATCGTCGTCCGCTGCAACGTTCATGCCCATGACTCACAAATGACGCGTTCGTGAAAAGTCCCAATCCCTCCCACGGCCGCTTTGCACAAAGGTCTCTTGCGTGACTGTTCGAATCTTCTCTGCGACCTCTGCGTCTCTGCGTCCTCTGCGTTAAATATGTCCGACGGCTTAGTTTCACGCGGAGGACGCAGAGACGCAGAGATCGCAGAGAAGCTGCGGGAAATTTCTGGCCAAGCTGCGAAATACCTCGCACCTCGCCCTCTTCACACGCTCAAACCGTAGTTAAACCCTCAACACTCTAGCTGGTACGGGTCGTGCACAAGCGCTAAGCGGGTTAGGAGTAGACACATGAAAATACTACTAGCAGTCGATGGCTCGCCCTGTAGCGATGCGGCAGTTGAAGAGGTCAGCCGCCGGCCATGGCCGGAGGGTTCATCGATCAAAGTACTGACCGCTTTTGAGCTGCCCAGCCCGCCCACTCCCGAGGCGTGGGCAATGCCGATCAACTTCTTCGAGGAGATGGATTCGGCACTCCGCAAGCAAGCACAGAATGTGGTTGAACGTGCAATAGCGAAACTTAAGCCCCGGCTGAATAAGACCATATCGCTCGATGGACAAATTCTACCCGGCCCGCCACAGAGCGCGATTTTGGATGAAGCTGAAGATTGGGGCGCTGAGCTAATCGTAGTCGGCTCGCATGGTTACCGGGCGTGGGAACGATTCCTTCTGGGATCGGTTTCGCAGTCAGTAGTTTCGCACGCGAAATGTTCGGTCGAGGTTGTTCGTTGCCGGTCTGCTGTTGAGCAGAAAAAAGAACAAAAGGAAGCGTAGTGATGGCGAAGGTTTTGATCCTGGGTGGTGGATTCGGAGGTGTGGTAGCCGCCGAGCGTCTCGCTGAGCAACTCGGCGACGAGCATCAGATTACGCTCGTCTCGCGGAGCCGGCAGTTTGTTTTCTATCCAGCACTTGTCAGGCTCGCTTTTGGGAAATCCGAGCCCGCCGACGTTTCCTTCGATTTGAGGCGCACCATGCTGAATCGAAGGGTTAACTTCATCGAAGCTGAAGTCGCCCACATCGATCCATTTGAAAGAACTATCACGATCGCGAACGGCCAGGTCGAAGGAAAGCTTCCTTACGACTATCTCGTGTTTGCGCTGGGACGACGTCTCGCAACCGAGCGCATCATCGGCTTCTACGAGCATGCTCACCACCTCCTGAACGTCGACAAGGCAATCAGTTTTGGAAGAGCAGTCAGGAACGTGCACGCCGGCAGAGCTGTTTTTGGCCAATGTTTGGGAGCCCGTTTGCCGGTACCAGTGTACGAAAGTGCTTTTGCTCTCGCGCACCAACTCGAAAAGCAGAATGAACGTGAGCGCGTCAGAATAACAGTTGTTAGTCCGACCACGCTGGAGTCAGAACTTGGAGACACTGCCGCGGCCCTCACGCTTAAGACGGCACTTGACGCGCACCAGATAGAATTTCTACCCAACCTCAGTATCCAATCACTGACACAAAACTCCGCGATTACAAACAGTGGAGAGAAGATCGATTTCAACCTGCTGATGCTGGTGCCACCGTTTCGCGGTTCTTCAGCAGCCTCATATCTTGGCATCACAAACGAAGAGGGCTACATCCACGTCGATCCGACAATGCGTGTTCACGGTTTAGAACAAATCTATGCAGTTGGCGACTGCACAGCTTTCGATGGACCAAAGATGGGTCACGCAGCCGTGCGGCAAGCTGACATTGCTGCCGCAAACCTTGCAGCCGAAATCGACGGACGCGCGCCTGTTGAACGTTATCAACACGAGATGAGATTCGTTATCGATGAGATGGGGAGCGACAGCCTTTACGTACGTCAAGATTTTTCAACGGCTGAGCCGGCCACAGTCAGGCAAGGTCGTTTCTGGAGTTGGTCCAAGCAGGCTCAGGAAAAGTACTGGCAAGTCTTGCATTCATAGTTCGGTTGGTAAGGAGGCACATCATGCACGAAGAACGGACTATTCACTTAGCTGAAATCCCGATCGGTGGAAGAGACGGAATGATATGGAACCGTTTGCACGGAGAGCGCGAGGAGATCTGCGAGGGGCTGCTCAAAGAGGAGACCGAAGGCCGCCGGAGGATAATGGAAGCACGGTTGCGACGAGTTGACGACGCACTTGATCGCTTGATGTCCGGAGCTTACGGCTACTGTTCGAAGTGTGGGCGTGAAATTGACAACGCGAAGCTCGAGTTCGACCCGGCCGTCGCACTTTGTCGTAACTGCCGGCGAGACAGCGCTGCCGTTGAATCGATTCAAGAAATCTCCGCAGCCTTGCAGTAATGGAGTAATAGCGATGAAAGCAAATGTTTTTCGCGGTAAGAACAACATTCGAATCGAAGAGGTAGAGAAACCACGAGCGGGCGTGGGTGAAGCAGTCATACGCGTGACGCTCACGACGATTTGCGGGACCGACCTTCACATCGTGAGAGGCGAATATCCGGTGGTCCCGGGATTGGTGATCGGCCACGAACCGGTTGGCGTGATCGAAGAGCTTGGTGAAGGTGTGACGGGATATGAGATTGGCGATCGCGTGCTCGTTGGCGCGATCACGCCGTGTGGTCAATGTAACGCGTGCTTGTCAGCGCACTCTTCACAATGCGGCCATGGTGCAGGCTACGAGGCACTCGGCGGCTGGCGCTTCGGCAACACTATCAACGGCGCCCAGGCTGAATATCTCAAAGTGCCTTTTGCACAGGCGAACCTCGCGAAGATTCCTGACGAACTCACCGACGAACAAGTGGTCCTGCTTGCCGACATTGCTTCGACCGGCTTTAGTGGCGCG